>CAXQNK010000121.1:0-17378 GCA_964225175.1 Candidatus Nitrosopumilus sp.
GGTCGCACGCGCCCGATGATTGACTCATTGATCACCCGGCCGTTCAGCGGGTTGAGCGGGACCCAGACATGGCCTGCCAGCAGGATCGCGAGGTATGCGGACAGGTGATTGACGTGATTTTTTGCGCACAAGGCGATGCGGGCACCGACCTGCGGGAATTCAGCTTGCAGCATGCTGCCCATGGCACTGACCCGCGACCAGAGTTGTTCATGGCTCAAGGCCTGTTCCGGACCTTGCACCGCAGGCGCATCCGGTTGACGCTCCAGGCCAGCAAGATAGCGAACCACCAGGGAAGTGCTTCGACTCACGAAGGGGCCTCGATGATGACGGATACACGTCCGCGTGTCTCCATGGGGCTCCCTCCGGCTCAGCTTCGATCAGGAAAGCGCGTCTGCACAATGCGGAAGCGTCCGGTCACAAAGGCCAGGTCCGTCAGACAGGCATTACCCGCCGGGTTCAGACCCGTAACGTGAAAATCGGAGTAAGCGGCAGCAAAATTGATCGGCATGCCCAGGAGGTTGCAAGACAACGATGCGCCTGCCTCATGGTAGGCCCGCTCGGCACGCTCGAGAAATGATGCATCGCTGGAGTACACGTGCGATGTGATCGCTCCGTGAAGCCGCACATCCTCGGTCGCGCGGCGCAGGCCATGATCTGCATCATCGCAGGCAATCAGGAAGGAGATGGGCCCGAAGTGCTCCCGGCCATACAAGGCGCCCTCACGCGCATCCACCACGACCATCAGCGGCGTGGCGGTGCGCGCCGCCGGGTACTCAGGGTGCGCATAGGGGATCGAGGACCTCAGGATGTGTCCTTTGCCAGCCACCGCCTGCTCCATGTTGGCGATGGCCTCATAAATGCCCTCATCCACCAGAGCGCCGCACAGAAAAGCGGCTCTTTTTGGGTCTTCCAGCTGTCGCTCAACGGCCGCTCTGAGGGCATCACACACCGTTTCGAAAGACGCCTTGCCCTGACGGGTTTCGATACCCTCGCGAGATACGAAAATATTTTGCACGCTGGTGCACATCTGCGCGGAGGCCTGGCACAGGGAATGCGCGATGGCGTCACAGACCGCATCCAGATCATCCACGGACTCGATAATGACGGAATTGCAGCCCGCCGTTTCCGTGTACACCTGGGCATGGGGACAATTCTGCTCAATCCATCGACCAAATTCCGGCCCACCAGTGAAATCAACAATCCGGGTATCGGCGTGATTGATCAATGGCAGGGTGGCTGGCTTCGAGCGCGTGTCGGCGACCAGGGTCAGGAGGTTCGGGTCATGACCGCTCTCTCGCAACACCTCGCGCATGGTGCGAACAAACAGGGCCACAGGCAGGATCGTTCGAGGGTGCGGCTTCACCACCACGGCGTTACCCGTGGCCAGGTTGGCCATGATGGCCGGGTATCCATTCCATTGCGGAAACGTCGCGCAGGTCACCACCACCGCGGTGCCGAGAGGCATCAGGCGATAACGTTTGTGAAGATGAATCTCGGGCGCTGCACCGAAACGACGTGACCAGTCTGCCGATGACGGGATATCACTCATGGCCTTGTAGGCATAAGCCAGCGCTTCCAGCCCTCGGTCGAGGGCGTTGGCTCCACAGCCAGCGAATGCCATGATGAAGCTCTGTCCGGCAGTGTGCACCGTGGCGTGGGCATTGACAAACAGCTCGGAGGCTGAACCCAGCCGAGCCATCATCTCAAGGCAAATACCGACCCGCTCCTCGATCGACTGATGCTGCCAGTCCTGTCGCGCCATCTTGGCGGCGGCAAAGGTGGCATCAACATCCACCTGCGGATACGAAATGCCCAGCGCCTCTCCGGTGAAAGGTGAATGCTCTTCACCCACCTTGCCTTCGACCCCGGGCAAATCAATTTCAAAGGGCTGACCGAGCAGCGACTGGAATTTTTTCAAACCCTCGGCCGGAATATCCGCGCCGTGAATTTTGCTGCTGGGTGATTCTGGAAAGGCCGTCCATGCATGGCGCCGATGGCAGGCCTCAAGCGCCATGTCCAACAATGCGCGATGCCGCTCAAACTGCACGCTCATTTCGACCCCGGTTCCAGGATCATGCCGGTGCCCGTAGCGCTCACGCAGAGTCTGCCCGCAGCGTCACACAACTCACCCACCATCGTGCATTGACGCCGCCCCCGATGCTGGATGCGCCCCTCGACCCGGTAGGCTTCTCCGCCACTGCGCACCGGTCGTAAATACTTGGTGTGAAGATCCGTAATCGTGTTGTGCTCGCCGGGGTTCAACACGGTCACCAGCGCAAAGCCCATGGCGCTGTCAAGTACGCCTGCCAGAACACCCCCATGCACGGTCTGGAAGAAGTTGAGGTGCGATTCATCCGGCGTGAACTCGAGGACCACACAACCCGGCTCAACCCAACTGATCTGGTATCCATAATAAACAGCGGATCCCGGATAGGGGTCGCGGTGTTGCTCGATCCGCCGAACGCGCTCCAAACCATTCAATTCTGAAAACTCGGTGTTGTAATTGACTGCCACTGGCACTCCATGCGCGGGTCATATCCCTGCGTCAGGGGATTTGGAAAATTACAGATACTCTCTGGAAATCAGTGACTTGTAACCTCACCCCTGTGACCTTATCACGCCACCAAACCGTGCCGCAACACGGCTGGGCCAGGAATTCCCATGGATCAGTTTCACACTGACCGCGGCATCGAATGCTGGTACATTATCGGACCACAAATCCACGGGAGGATCGACTGGGTGAGACGGACAAGAACTTGGGGCCTGCGCCTGCTGGCAGGGCTTGCGCTATTGACACTGCTGGGCACCGTACTTGGCGTGAGCTGGCTGCGAAATAGCCTGCCGCGACTGGACGGCACGCTCAGCCTCGACGGTGTGCAAGCCACGGTCGAAATCCAGCGCGATGACAGTGGACTGGTGCACATTGAAGGCGAGACGCGCGCGGACATCGCCTTCGCGCTTGGGTTTGCGCACGCCCAGGACCGCTTTTTCCAGATGGATTTGCAGCGCCGCAGTGCCGCAGGGGAGCTGTCCGAATTGTTCGGAGAACCTGCCGTTTCCAGTGATGAGGCGGTTCGCCTGCACCGATTCAGGGATCGCGCGCAACGCCACATCGCCCAGGAACCCGCCGATGCGCTGCCCATATTTGCCGCCTATGCCAACGGCGTTAACGCCGGCCTGTCAGATCTCGGCAATCCACCCTTCGAGTACGCCTTGCTCGGCGTCACGCCGGAGCCCTGGAAAATGGAGGACAGCCTCCTCACGCTCTACAGCATGATCCTGGTACTGCAGGACCGCAATGCCTATTTCGAGCGCGCGCTCGGCCTGATGGCGGACATCTTGCCGCCGGAGCAGTACGCATTCTTTTCACAACAGGGGGGCGAATGGGATGCGCCACTGTATGGCGAGGCGCTCAGTGCCGCGCCTGTGCCCCAATCGGGTTTTGACAGCCTGCCCGATAATCCGCGCCGCACAGCCATGGTGGCTTTTGAAGACGATCTGGTGGCCGGCAGCAACAACTGGGCCGTTTCGGGGCAACTCACGGACCACGGGAGCGCACTGGTGGCGAATGACATGCACCTGCCCATTCGCGTACCCAACACCTGGTACCGGGCCAGCTGGACCGATCCGCAGCATGGCCATCGCATCAGCGGTGTCACCTTGCCAGGCGCACCCAACATGGTTGCCGGCTCGAACGAACGCCTCGCTTGGGGCTTCACCAATACCCAGGGGGACTGGTCCGATGTCGTGTTGCTCGAGGAAACCGAGGATGGGTCTGGGTACCTCACGCCCGAAGGCAATGAGCCTTACCGTGTCCACCGCGAAATCATCGAGGTCAAGGATGCAGAGGCGGTGACGCTGGAAGTCAGGGAAACCCGCTGGGGACCGGTCATCGGGCGGGACCACCTCGACCGCGCACTGGCCTTGCGCTGGGTGGCGCACGACCATGAAGGCGCCAACGGAAATCTATACCGGCTCGAACAGGCCGGGTCGGTCCATGAGGCCCTGCAAATGGCGCCTACTTTCGGCATGCCACACCAGAATTTCGTCATGGGAGATGCCGATGGATCCATTGCCTGGACCATCGGCGGGGCGGTGCCCCGTCGGGTCAATCTCGATGGCAGGCACCCCACCCCGTGGCACACCGGCGATGTGGGCTGGCAGGGCTACCTGGATTTTGCAGAACACCCCCGCGTTCTGAATCCGGAATCAGGCCGCATCTGGACCGCCAACTCCCGGGTGGCTTCCGACACGGCATTCGAGAAAATCGGCATGCAAGGCGCCGCTCTTGGCGCGCGCCAACAACAGATCCGTGATGTCCTGCTCGAGGGCGAACAATTCGATGAAGCGGCCATGTTGGCACTGCAACTCGACGACCGCGCGGTATTCCTGCAGCGTTGGCGGGACCTCCTGCTCGAGTTGCTCGATGCCCCGTCACATGCCGAGGATGCGGCACTTTCAGAAGCTTCCAGGCTGGTCAGGAATTGGTCAGGCCGCGCGGCTGCAGATGACCCCGGTTACCGCCTGGTTCGCTATTTCCGGCAGCAATCGCTAATGCGGGTGTTGGCGCCCCTGGAACAAACGCTGCAGCAGTCAGATCCCGCGTTTCGCCTGGGCTGGATCAACAGGCAAATGGAGTATCCGGGCTGGGCGCTGATCGAATCTCAGCCGCCGCAACTACTGAACCCGGCTTTCGACTCCTGGCAAGCGCTGCTGGTTGATGCGGCGCGAGCCGTGGTCGACCCCTTGTTCGAGGACGGTCGCCTGGATAATGACACCTGGGGAGACGCGAACCGGCTCTCTATCCATCACCCCATGAGCCGTGCCCTGCCGCCACTGGCCTGGTGGCTGTCCATGCCCGCCATCCCGATGAGCGGTGACACCCACATGCCACGCGTGCAAACTACCAGCTTCGGGGCCTCGGAGCGGTTTGCCGTTGCCCCGGGGCGGGAGTCTGAGGCCTACCTGCACATGGCGACCGGACAGAGCGCCCACCCGCTCTCACCCTTCTTCGACAAGGGGCATGAGGACTGGGTAGATGGGCGTGCCTCCGCCTGGTTACCTGACACAATCCGCCACCGCCTCCAATTGAAGCCTTTGGGCGACTCTGCGTCAGGGCCATGAACGGGCAAGGTGTTCTGGAATGGCTGGAACGTTATGCCGCGGCGTGGCGCAGCAATCGTAGCGACGAGATCATCGCCTGCTGGGACCAGGACGCCTTCCTGTTTTACAAGGCGGAAGAGGAGCCGGTGTTTTTTGACCAGTGGTCCCGACTGGAACGTTACTGGCGCCAGAACGAGGGTCTGCATGAACGCGTGATACTCAGATTCTCAGATCCCATGGTGAAGACTGCCCGCCCCGGCCTGCTCGTCGCGACCGTCAACATGCGCTGGGACATCCGGTTTGCCGACGACGCGCGGCTTGCCGACGGTCAACCCTTCATGCATCGAGGCAAGGCCATGGGCGGCGACAACCATGTGCTGCTGATGCTCGAGGAGACCCCGGCAGGCTTTCGCCTGGTGGCCTGGAGCGAAACACCTGACGCGCCTCTGAGCTACCTGCGCGGCCTGTATTTCAAACAGGCCGACCGGGACGCCCTCTCCTGACAGCATCATCGGATCCTGACTCGCAGCTTGGCGCAGGCTCCGGTCCCGACAGATGCCTAGATCACCTGGCCACCCGGTCCGGCCGGACCGGGCGCCTCGGGTCCGGAGACCGGGGTGCTGGCGTACCCAAACCGGTTACGAATACGCCCCACCAACGTCGCGCGCAATGCATGGATGTCTTCCCCTATCGCGTAAAGCGCCGGAACCATGAGCAAGGTCACGAAAAATGCGATGGCGACGCCAAAGGCCAGCGCGACCACTACCGGCTGGAGGAATTCCGCCTGTATGGACCGTTCAAGCATCATTGGCAACAGGCCCACAATCGTGGTCACGGTGGTTAACAGAATCGGTCGAAAACGAACCACGCCGGCCTCGACGATCGCCGCACGGGCCGGCATGCCTTTGGCCTTGAGACGATTGGTGTAATCAATCAGCACGAGGTTGTCATTGACGACCACACCTGCCGCGGCGGCAATCCCGAAATAGCTGAAAATTGCCATGGTCATTCCCATCGCCCAGTGGCCGTAAATGGCGCCGAGAAATGCATAAGGCATGGCCACCAGAATCAATGCCGGCTGCCAATAACTGCGGAACGCCACTGCCAACAGAGCATACATTGCGAAAAACGCCATCGTATAAAGACCGAATACCTCCTTGAAGAACCGCTGTTCGCCTTCAGCCTGACCGACCGCACCGCGCTCGACTCCGGGGTAGCGTTCTTGCCAGGCCGGGAAGAAGTTATGCTCAAGGTCTTCCATGATGTCCGCGCGCACGTCTTCCTTGAGGTCTGCAGAAATCCGCGCGGCCCGGTTCCCGTTCCATCGCTGGATGCGCTTGATGCCCGGGGTGTACTCCAATTCAGCGATCGAAAGCAGCGGCACCGGGTGCCCCGATGGCGTGCGCACCCTGAAATTCTCCAGGCTTTCCATTGAGCGTCTCGAGGACAATGGGTAGTGAACCATCACCTTGACATCCTGGCCATCACGCGCGAGCCGCTGCACTTCTTCACCATAGTATGCCTGGCGAACCTGCCGGGTGACCTCTGCAAGGGTCAGCCCCATCTTGGTCGCCCCCGGTTTGAGGGTGATGCGAATCTCCTGGGAGGCGCCTTCAAGATTATTTCGCACGTCGTACAGAGCGTCGTAGTTACGAAGCTGTTCCTCAAGCTCACTGACGGCCTCGCGCAGCACGTCCAACTCGGGATGCCGTATGGAGAGCTCAAAACCCGGGTCATCATCGTTGAGCGTGTGGCGAACAGAGACCTCACGCGCATCAAGAACTTCACCCATGAGTTCACGCAGGCGAATCGCGACCTCCTTCGCGCTGACGTTTCCACGAACTTCCGGCGGCGCCAGCTTTACGATGGCCATCACGCTGTCGCGCCGCGAGCGTGTGTACCAGTTTTCCACCAACTTTTGCTCGCCAACCGAAGCCTCTGCGTATTCCCTGATCAGCGCCTCCTCGGCGGACTGCAGTTGCGCCAGCACTTCCAGCGCCCGGCTGTAAGGCGCACCCTCAGGTAGCACGACATTCACACTGATTTCGTCCGACTCGATCTCGGGCATAAAGCTTTTTTTGACATAGCCGACGCCAAACAGGCCAAAACCAACGATCAGCAACGAGATGAATACGCTCAGTGTCAGGTAGCGCCGAGCAATGGCCCACTCGGCAATCGATCGGTAATGATTGTGAGCAAAATCGATGATCCCGTCGGAGATGCTCTTCTGGAAACGACCGAACCAGCGCAGATTCTCCTGCCTTCGAGGTTTGATACCCGACAGGTGAGCAGGCAATATCCACAACGATTCCACCAAGGAGAACAACAAGGCCAGGACGACGACCCAGGTAATGTGACGCGTAAATTCACTGGTCGATCCGCTCAGGAAAATCCAGGGCAGGAAAGCCAGTATGGTCGTCACCACGCCGAAAACGACCGGTTTTGCAACCAGTCGGGCACCCGCAACCGCCGCCCTGGGCCCGCCGCCGAGGCGATGCGCCTCTGAATGAATGCCCTCACCGACAACGATTGCGTCGTCCACGACAATCCCGAGCACCAGCAAAAAAGCAAAGGTGCTGAGCATGTTGAGGGAAACTCCCGCAGTCGGAAGCAGTACGAACGCACCGGCATAGGCCGTGGCGATGCCAACCGCTACCCAGAATGCGACGATCGGACGCAGGGTCAACACCAGGAAGGCCAGGACCAGCAACAGGCCCAGCAACGCCGAAGTTCCGATGGTTTTCATGCGGCCTTTGAAATCCTTGGCCTGGTCTGTCCACAAGGTCAGTTCAGCGCCGGGCGGCAGCGAACTCCGCCTCGACTCGATCCAGCCCCGGATGGAATCCGAAGCCTTGACGATGTCCATGTTCTCGGTGGTCATGACCTGCAGTAAAACTGCGGGAGCCCCATTCAGGGTTGCGAGAATCGGCTGATCCTCGAAGCCATCGATCACGTTGGCCACGTCCCCCACGCGAACAATCCCGCCATCCGCAGTCTGGCGAATGATAATCCTGGCAAACTCAGCCTCGGTGTCCGCCTGGCTTCTCACCTTCAACTGGTAGGTTCCAACGTCGGTGCGAACCGCGCCGGACGACTGATTGAGCGAGTTTGCCCGAATGGCGTTGGCCACCTCGGAAAAAGTCAGCCGGTAACGCAGGAGGGATGCCTCGCTCACCTCGATGGAGATCTCCTCGCGCCGCGTGCCAAACAATTCGACGATGGAAATGGCAGGCAGCGCCGCCACTTCACTGCGAAGCCGCTCCGCCAGACGCTTGAGTTCGCGCTCTCCAAGCTCTCCGTGGACCGCCACACGAATAAATTCATTCCGGTTGACCCATTGCTGAACTTTTGGCGGTTCGATGTCTCTCGGGAGCGAAGAGATCGCGTCCACGCGAATTTTTACGTCGTTCATAAACTGTGAAAAATCGACGTTCTGGTCGGCGAGAATGTACACCCCGCCATAACCCTCGCTCGAGTTCGACCGAACCCACTCGATGTTGTCGAGGTCGCTCACAGATTCCTCGATTCGGGCGACGATCTGCTCCTCGACCTCCACCGGCGAAGCGCCCGGCCAGGACACATCGATGGATACCCCCGGGAAACGAACGTGGGGATCCATCTCCCGATCCATGGAATTGAAGCCGATGAAACCGGCCACGAAGATGCCCGTCATAAGCAGGTTGGCGGCCACCGTGTTGCGTGCCCACCATTCGATGAGTTGATTCATGATCGTCTACCCCTGGCTGCGCAAATCACTCGAGATCGCTTCCACACGCATCCCCTCCACGGCCGTGGGCATCGTGGAAATCACCACCTGTTCGCCCGGATTCACCCCGGCAGTCAGGTAGACACGTTCCGGACTGGTGGACAGCACCTCCACGTCCCGCACCTCGAGGCGACCGGTATCATTGATCACGTATACCTTCTCTGCAGCGCGAAGGGCGTCGCGAGGCATCACCAGAACGGAACGACGCGCACCCGCGTGAATTTCAGCCGACACGAACAGCCCAACGGCCAACGGCATGCCTTCCACGGCGGCCGCGCCGTAAGGATCCTCGACCTCTGCGATGGCATAGACCAGACGCGTGTCCTGTTCAATCGCTGCATTAACCCGCTTGAGCCGGCCCAACCAGGAAAACTCCCTGTTTCCGAGAGCAGCGCCCAGCTTGACCTCCAGGCCTGGCCCGGCTCCGGCTGAAAAACCCATCGGCAGGTTCAACTCGACCAACTGCTGATCAGTGAGCGGCAGGCGCACTTCGACGATATCGATGGAAAATACCTGCCCCAGCACCGTGCCAGCGGTGACATATTGCCCAAGCCCGATGTCGCGGCTGCGAACGCGCCCCACGAAAGGCACCTTGATCTCGGTCCTCGCGAGGTTCAGTTTTGCGACTTCAAGGTCGGCCTGCGCCGATCGGAGCTGCGCATGCGCCTGCTCGACCTGCGGAACGTTCAGGGCAAAAGGTGTGGGCGCAGCTTTTCCACCTTTCGTGGCCCATTGCTGCTCCTTGATTTTCTGCGTCGCCAGCTGCTCCTGCACGTTGGTCTGGGCCTCCGCCACGCGCGCCTTTGCCCGCACCACGTCGAGGCGGTAGTCGGTATCGTCTATTTTGAGAAGAACGGTGTCTGGACTGAACTGGGCACCCTCCTCGAACTGAGTGGAAATTTCGATGACGCGACCCGAAACCTGGGGAACAATATCGATCTGGGTCTTGGGGCGAACTTCACCCTGGGAGCTCACGGTCAATTCGACCTGGTCCATCGCCACCTCTTCAACATACAACGACACCAGTCGTGGCGATTCTTCCTTCTTTTCGGGTGCCGGTTTGGCGGCTACCAGCACCTGTACCACTCCGATTCCAAACACCAGGACCATCACGGGCAACGCTACCCTAAGGAGCTTTTTCACTTGTCTTCCCTCCATACACGTGCTTTCCATTCAGTCAGAAAGTCACTTCATCACCTGCTGGAACCACCGCCCGAGTGTCACCTGCACAGACCGCTTTGTCGTTTTTCCCTGCATACAGGGAGGGGGCTTCCCAGAATTACGGTCCTATAACAACATTTCAGGCGAGGCTGCGCATGGGCCAAAAGTCAGTGCCTCCAAAAGTCCGGGGCGGGCTGTAGTGCGGTGATTCGGCCCTGGTAAAGTTCAATGCCTGGCTCAATCTCTCAGCCTCCTGAGTGGTTACTTTCATTTGACGGAAACATCACACGCTTGGTTTATAATTCGAGCGCGTTTGTGAGGCCATGGCTGACGTGAGCGCACTCACACATCAACGGCATGCCGTGATGGTGAGCCTTCTGGCAGCGAGAAAATCACCGGACTGGCTGGTGACGCTGCTCCCAAAAGAACCGAGAGCCGCAGCCTGCGGGAGAAAATTAATGGACAGACGGGATTTCGTAAAATTAACGGGCATCGGTGCAACCGGTTTGATGCTGCCCATCACGGGACGCCTGGTCAGTGCAGATCAACTGGTGGAACCCGGTATGGACTTTGCTGGCAAGAAGGCGCTGGCCAATATCGCCCTCAACGCCGCAACAGGCGCCGGCGCCAGCTACGTGGATGCGCGCATCGGGCGTTACCTCAACCAATTTATTACCGCTCAGGAAAAGCGGGTGGATAACGTAGTGAGTACCGAGTCGGTAGGAATCGGCGTGCGGGTCATCGCCAATGGCACCTGGGGCTTCGCTGCGACCTCCAGCCTGACGCCGGACGCTATCGCGAAGGCCGCCGCGCAAGCAGTGGCCGTGGCGAAGGCTAACTCAAAGTTTCAGACCGAACCGGTGCAGCTCGCTCCCGTGACAGGCGCTGGGGACGTGCAATGGCAAACCCCGATCGAGAAGAACGCCCTCGCCGTGCCAATCAAGGAAAAGGTGGATCTGCTTATGGCAGTGAACAACGCCGCCCTCGATAACGGAGCCAGCTTCATCACCTCGGTGCTGTTTCAGGTCAACGAACAGAAATTTTTTGCATCGACCGACGGCTCTTATATCGACCAGGACGTTCACCGCCTGTGGTCGCCCTTCTTCGCCACGGCTGTCGGGCGCAGCGGATTCAAGCAACGCAGTGGCCTGGGTAACCCCGTCGGCATGGGTTACGAATACCTGGACGGCGACCCGGCCGAACAGATCGAGGTCCAGGGCGCCAATGTCGGGTATCGCTGGTCTTACGACATGGTGCGAGATGCACGCGAGGCCGGCCAGCAGTTGCAGGCCAAGATGAAGGCCCGCTCCGTCGAACCGGGTAAATACGACCTGGTGCTTGACCCCCATCACCTCATGCTGACGATTCACGAATCGGTCGGACACCCGCTCGAACTCGACCGGGTACTTGGCTACGAAGCAAATTTCGCCGGCACCAGCTTCGCCACCTTGGACAAGTGGCGCTCAGGCGATTTCCAATACGGCGCCGAGCGGGTGAACCTGTTCGCCGACAAAACCCAACGTCACTCGCTGGGCTATGTCGAATACGATGATGAAGGCGTTAAAACGCGGGAATGGGACCTTGTGAAGGACGGCATCCTCGTGAACTACCAGGCCATTCGCGACCAGGTGCACATTATCGATCAGGATCAGTCCCACGGGTGTTGCTACTCGCAGAGCTGGAGCGATGTGCAGTTCCAGCGCATGCCGAATGTCTCACTGAGACCGAACCGTAAGGACCTGAGCGCTGATGACATCATCAAGGACGTGGAAAACGGGATCTACATCGTCGGTCGCGGATCATTCTCCATTGACCAGCAGCGCTACAACTTCCAGTTTGGCGGCCAGCTGTTCTACGAAATCAAGGACGGCAAGATCACTGAGCAGATCGAGGATGTGGCCTATCAATCCAATACCCAGGAATTCTGGAATTCCTGCGCTGCGATGGCGGGCACATCCGATTATCGGGTGGGCGGATCATTTTTCGACGGCAAAGGCCAGCCCTCGCAGGTCAGCGCCGTGTCCCATGGCTGCCCAACCACGCGCTTCAACGGCGTGAACGTCATTAACACCGCCCGCAAGGTCGGCTGACCGGTATCCGGACAGCAGGATTCAAGAGGATTTAATCATGTCGATGTATACAGAACAGGAAGCCCGGGCTTTGCTGGAAAAGGTATTGACCTACTCCCAAGCGGACGAATGCCAGTGCAGCATTTCAGGCGCGACCGAGGGCAATATTCGTTATGCCCGCAACACCGTGTCCACCGCCGGGGAAGTGACGGATGTCACCCTCGCGGTGCAGTCGGCGTTCGGCAAGAGTACGGGCGTGGCCACCATTAATGAGTTCGATGACGCCTCGCTAGAGAAAGTCGTTCGGCGCTCCGAGGAATTGGCACGGCTCTCACCTGAGAACCCCGAACACATGCCCATGCTGGGTCCGTCAGAATATGAGGCCGTCAACGCCTGGTCGGAGGCAACCGCCGCCATCACTCCCGAAGACCGCGCGCAGGCCGCGGCCGACAGCATTGTGCCCTCGAAAGAAAACAAACTGGTCTCTGCCGGGTTCCTCAACGATACCAGGCGCTTCATGGCGATGATGAACTCCGCGGGTATGTTTGCCTACCACCGCAGCACCAATGTCAACTTCACAGTGACCGTTCGAACCGAGGACGGGCGCGGTTCAGGCTGGGTGACACGGGATTTCAATGACGTGTCAAAGCTCGATACCGCCAGCGCATCAGCGGTTGCCATACAGAAAGCCAGTCGTTCAGTCGATACCCGGGAAATGGAGCCGGGGAAATATACCGTGATCCTCGAACCGGCGGCCAGCGTCACCCTGTTGGGTAATCTTGCTGGTGCGATGAGCCAGCGCGCGGCGGACGAAGGACGCAGCTTCATGAGCAAAAAACCCGCGGAGGACGAAACCCTCGCCGAGGACGCGCCGCGCAATCGGATCGGCGAGAAAGTGTTTGGTGACCAGGTCACGCTGTGGAGTGATCCGCAGCACCCTGAGGTTCCCACCGCCACATTCTCAAGTGACGGCGCCCCGGTAGGCAAGACGCTATGGATTGACAAGGGCGTGGTCAAGACCTTGCCGAATTCACGCTACTGGGCTGAAAAAACCGGCGTGGCCTACGTGCCCACTGCCTCATCGGGCGGTGGCATGTGGGGCGGAGGTATCCAGTTGATCATGCAGGGCGGCGATGCCAGCCTGGATGAGATGATTCGCGACACTCGCCGGGGCATCCTGGTCACCCGGCTCTGGTACATCCGTCAGCTGGATCCGCAAACCCAGTTGTATACCGGGTTGACACGGGATGGCACGTTTTACATCGAAAACGGCGAAATTCGTTATCCGATCAAGAACTTCCGGTTTAATGAGTCCCCGATTGTCATGCTGAACAACATCGAGCAGCTGGGGCGGCCTGTTCGCATCAATGGCAGCATGATTCCGCCGATGAAGATCCGTGACTTTACATTCTCGAGCCTCTCCGACGCTGTCTAGCACGGCGCCCGCGTGCATCCCCAGGCGCCGCCATTGGCGCCCGGGCGCACCCGGGCAAGGCACATGAACAGGAGGCATTTTTTACGGGGCAGCGCAGCAGGCTTTGGCCTGATCAGCCTGCCGCAGCTTCGTCTCCTGGCCGAGGAACCCGATTTTGTTTTCACGCGGCTGAGTTACGAATCAGGCGACTGGAATGTGGATGAGCGCGCGCCCTCGAACATCCTCAACGCACTGATCGAATACACCACGCTTCGGGTCGACCTCGAAGAGCGCGTCATCGCCCTCGCGGACCCGGCGATGCTCACTGCTCCGTTCTGTTATCTCGCTGGACGGCGTTTATTACGATTCACACCGACTGAACGCGATCACTTCGAACGTTACGTGCGCCAGGGTGGCTTCGTTTTCGTCGATGACTGCAATCACGACATCGATGGGCTGTTTGCTCGTAGTTTCGAGGCGCAAATGGCGGAAATCTTTGGCCCAGATGCACTGCAACGCATCCCGGGCGATCACGCCCTTTATTCCTCGTTTTTCGAGTTCGATGGTCCGCCACGGACCGCGCAGGAACTCAATGGCTGGGGCGATGACCTTGTCCACGAGTACCTGAAGGCCATCGAGATCAACGGTCGCATCGCGGTGCTATACAGCAATAAGGACTATGGCTGCGAATGGGATTTCGATTTTCGCAACAAACGCTTCATGGTCACGGACACCACCCGCTTTGCGGTTAATATCGTGGTCTATGCAATGACATCCTAGGAACACGCATGCAGGAAACAGACATTCAGGCCACTTTGGAGCGACTCGAGGCAAGCCGGAAGGAAATCGGCAAAGTCATCGTAGGTCAGCGCCACGCCATTGAAGAAATGCTGATCAGCCTGCTGGCGGGTGGCCATTGCATCATCGAAGGGGTCCCCGGACTTGCAAAAACCCTCATGGTCAGCACGCTCGCGCGAATACTTGAGCTGGACTTCAATCGTGTCCAGTTCACGCCCGACCTGATGCCGAGCGATCTGATCGGCACTGAGATCCTGGAGGAAGACCACGCCACGGGAAAACGCTTTTTCGAGTTCAAGCAGGGACCTGTATTCACTCACGTTCTGCTGGCAGATGAAATTAACCGGACGCCACCCAAGACCCAGGCGGCCTTGTTGGAAGCCATGCAGGAACATGCGGTCAGCTACGGTGGAGAGCGCTTTGCCCTGCCGGAGCCCTTTTTCGTTCTCGCCACCCAAAACCCGGTGGAGCAGGCGGGCACCTATCCACTGCCCGAAGCACAGCTCGATCGTTTCCTGCTATTCATCCGCGTTGCCTACCCGGCACTGGATGAGGAGATTCATATCCTTGAGCGCACGACAGGCGCCGAGCAGCCAAAGGCGGACGCCGTGCTCGATCGCGAACTGGTGCGCTCGGCACAGGCACTGGTTCGCGAGGTCGAAGTGTCCGGCGAATGGATGGATTACATCGCCCGGCTCGTGCGTGCCACGCGTCCGGGGGCGGAGGCAATCAATGAGGTTCGGGAATTCGTCCGATTCGGTGCCGGCCCCCGCGCGGGACAGGCGCTGGTGCTGTGCGCGAAGGCACGCGCACTCCTGCAGGGTCATTTCGCAGTCACCCGTGAAGATATCCATGCCATCGCTCCTTCAGCGCTACGCCATCGCTTGCTGCTCAACTTCAGGGCCGAGGCTGACGGTCTCAGCAGTGATGACATCATTCAAAAAGTGTTGGCATCGGTAACGGAGCCCTCCAGTCCAATCCGCTGAGCCCTGCGCGAGATTCCGTGGAACAGTTCATCGATCCCAAAATCCTCGCGCGGGTCAAGGACCTGCAGCTGGTGGCGAGAACCGTGGGCGATGGATTTCTGCAGGGGATTCAAAGTAGCCACCAACGTGGCGTGGGGATTGAATTCAGTCAATACAGAACGTATGAACCGGGTGATGAGCCCGGAAGGATCGATTGGAAACTGTACGCGCGCTCAGACCGTTACTTCGTTCGCGAGGCAGACCGGGAAAGTGAAATTTCAGTGGTTTTCGTGCTCGATGCGAGCGGTTCGATGGCCCAGCAAAGTGAGGGGGGCGCCTGGAGCAAATTCGCGTGCGCACGCACCCTCCTTGCCACGCTGGCCTACCTGGCTCAGCATCAGGGCGACCGCGCCGGTTTGCTGTGCCTTTCCGATGCCGGTGTGGACTCTTTACCTGCGACAGCGGGAGAGCGGCAGTGGCATCGCATACTCCGCCACCTCCACGCAGCGCAGCCCGCCGGCAGATTTCCCGCAGCTCACCGTCTGAAGGCCTTCTTCCCCCGCTTGCAGGCCGCCGAACTGGTCGTCTTCATCAGCGACTTTCACGAGTCCAGTGATGAGATCCTGTCTTTTGTACATACCATTAACAGTACACGGAACGACATTCTGGCCTTGCAGCTGTTGTGCAACGATGAGCTCCGTTTTCCATGGCACGGCCCGACGCGCTTCGAGGACCTTGAAACAGGGGACTCCGTGCTGCTGTCCGCCCAAAGTGCCCGCGCCGCCTATCTGGAGGCCTTGAGCGCTTCTCAAAACCAGTTGCGTTCGCAACTGGGGCGCTACGAGGTAGGTCTCGAATCCTTCAATGTAGACGCGCCCCTCGACGGCGCATTGCATCATGTGCTGAAACATCGGCAGCAACGCTTGCGCGCATGAACTTTTCCGACTGGATCATCCTCAACCCGGCCGCACTGGCAGCGCTGCTCGCACTGGGGCTACCGGTGCTGATTCACCTGATCAGCCGTGGACGTGGACGCAAAGTCCTGGTGGGGCGGCTCGATTGGTTCCAAAGCGCTCGCCCGCGACCGACCTGGGCCCCGCGGCTGACCCGGTGGGTGCTCCTGGCAGTCCGGATCCTGCTGATTGTCATCGCGGTGCTGTGGCTGGCCGGAGTGGCGCGGATGGACATCAAAACTCTCGAAGACCAAGCCAGCTACCTCACCCCGGGCTGGGTTGCCCAGGCCACAGACGCCGAACGCGCTGCACTTGCCGGACGTCCCAATGTCCATGTGCTGGTGGACGGCTACCCCGCCTGGCAGGGCCAGGACATGCCGCCTGGCATTTCCGAAAATGCCTGGTTACCACTGCTGGCGGAGCGCCTGTCCGCGGTGCGCCATCGCGGTGAAGTCCATGTCTATCTCGCGGGAACAGCCAATGAATGGAGCAGCGGGGCAGCGGAGCTGACAGCGGTATCACGCTGGCATGTGCCTGAGCGCACATCGACGCCCGCGGCAAAATCACTGCGGGTCAGCATCGTTCATTCCGGGGACCGTACCCGTGACGCAGCCCTTTTCGAATCCGCCTTCCAGGCCCTGCGGGCCCGGCACCTGCCCGGCCTGTCATGGCGCATGGAGGCATCGCCCCGTGCGGGCACAGGCGAGGCGCCCCGTGCGGACATCGTCATCTGGCTGTCCAGCCATCCGCCCGAGATCAGCGCCGGTCAGTTGGTGCTCACGGACCTCGGAGCCCACACCAACTCGGAGCGCACGGCCCTGCGCTCACCCGGCTTTCCATCAGTAGACATTCTGGCCGACCGCGCGCCGAGCCAAGCGGAGCGTCTCGGTGATGAGCAACCTCTTTCGGTGTGGCGCGACGAGAACGGGGCAGGACTGTGGCTGGAACAGCAGGTCAACGGAGGTCTTTTGCGCAGATACCAGGGCAGCTTGTCTGCGGGCACGAACGCATGGCTCAAGCGACCCGAATTTCCCGAGCTGTTGCTGAGTGTCATGCTGCCTGACAGCGCCTGGCAGGACAGTTTTGCCCACGCCATCGCTGCCCCGGGCGCGCCGGAACGAGTGGGGACCTTGACCCTCAGCGCGCCCC
>CAXQNK010000122.1:0-6789 GCA_964225175.1 Candidatus Nitrosopumilus sp.
CGTTCGTTCATAT
This sequence comes from Candidatus Nitrosopumilus sp., assembly GCA_964225175.1. Taxonomy (GTDB): domain Bacteria; phylum Pseudomonadota; class Gammaproteobacteria; order Xanthomonadales; family SZUA-36; genus WTJD01. The sequence goes on from CAXQNK010000122.1 coordinate 14, forward strand.
CGGACTCAGGCAATTCTGCGGGTTTCACCGGGACCCTCAATGTTGATAATACAACGACCGCACAGTTCAGGATGCGCCTGAGAGTCGCCCACATCAGGGCGTTGATGCCAGCATCGGACACATTTTTCGTCTGAGCAGGCCGTTACTCTGACAGCAATATCTCCGCTGGGCGTGGTCACCCGGGTGGCGTCTTGATGCATTTCACCAAGCGGGTTGAGTTTGGCCTCGGATGTCAAAAGCACGAACCGCAGTTCATCACCCAGCCATGTCAGAGCTTCAGCGATCCCCTCCTCCGCCCAAATCTCCGCCTCGCTGCCAAGCGAGGACCCGACGGTGCCCGCAGCCCTCAGGGTCTCTATGGATTTCGCCACTGCTTCGCGAACGTCACGAATGACGCGCCAGCGTTTCCGTTCCTCATCATCCTGCAGGTGAAACAGTCCTTCATACCACGTGGACATGAACACGCTGTCAGGGCGCGCGCCGGGGATTTCCTTCCAGATTTCTTCCGCGGTGTAGCTCAGAACAGGCGCGATCCATCGGGACAGTGCCTCAGTCAGGTGGTACATCGCAGTTTGCGCCGAACGACGCGCGGCACTGTCTCGACCCGTGGTATAGAGTCGGTCCTTCAGAATGTCGAGATAAAACGCACTCATATCCAGCACGCAGAACTGATGAACCGCCTGGTATACCTTGAGAAACTCATATTCGGAAAACGCACGCATGACCTCATGCTGAACCCCCGCAGCCCGGTCCACGGCCCAGCGATCAAGAGGCAACATATCCTCTGCGGGCAGGCAGGACTCTGGCTCAAAACCATCCAGGTTGCCCAGTAAGAAGCGAACCGTGTTGCGAATCTTTCGGTAGGCGTCAGAAACACGACCCAGAATTTCGTCTGAGACCGACATTTCCTGTCGATAATCTGCCGCCGCCACCCACAAACGAAGCACATCAGCCCCGAGGGTGTTCATCACCTGTTGTGGCGCTACGACATTACCCAGCGAGTTGGACATTTTGCGCCCGTCTGCATCTACGGTGAAACCATGCGTCAACACCTGGCGGTAAGGGGCCTCGCCATGCATGGCGACGCTGCTGAGCAAGGAGGACTGAAACCAGCCGCGGTGCTGATCCGAACCTTCAAGGTATATGTCTGCGGGTCGCGACAAGGCGTCCCGGACATCCAGAACGCAGCGATGGGTCACACCGGAGTCGAACCACACATCAAGAATGTCATTGACTCGCTCGTATTCCCCCGGATCCACTTCAAGCTGTTCAAAGATGTCGTCTTCATACCAGATGTCCACGCCGTGTTTTTCAAATAGCACGGCTGTCTTTTCCATGAGCTCTGGCGTGTCTGGATGCAAAGCACCATCGGTGCGGCGTGTCATCAACGTGATGGGTACGCCCCAGGTGCGCTGACGGGAAATACACCAGTCCGGACGGGTCGCGATCATACCCTCGATTCGCTCCTTACCCCAATCGGGAATCCAGCGGACACGATCAATTTCCTGAAGTGCCGTTTCCCGCAGCCCGGATTGCTCCATGGATATAAACCATTGAGGTGTCACCCGAAACGCAGTGGGTGATTTGTGACGCCAGCAGTGCGGATAACTGTGCTCAAAATCTTCGCTGTGAAGCAAAACCCGACACTCTCTGAGCACATCCATGATGGATTGATTGGCGGCCCATACAAATTGCCCGGCAAACAATTCAGTATCCGCAACAAATACGCCATCCCCACCCACAGGATTGAGCACGGGCAGACCATATTGCTGGCCCACCTGGTAGTCTTCCTGCCCATGCCCCGGTGCGGTGTGCACGGCACCAGTGCCGGCCTCGGTGGTTACGTGCTCTCCGAGGATGACCGGCACCAACCGCTCATAAAAAGGATGTCTCAGCTTCAGGTGCTCAAGTGCTGCACCCGCCGAACTCGCCAGCAGCTTCACTGACTCCAGCCCCAAGCGTGCACCCACGGTCTCAACCAGGTCCTTAGCCAGCACGAGATTCAGTGGCTCGCCTTGCCACTGAACCGCGAGAAGTTGATATTCACATTTTTCATGCAGGGCACCCGCCTGGTTGGCCGGTAAGGTCCACGGTGTCGTCGTCCAGATGGGTATCCCCGTGCGCCCCCGCAGGACGGGCACGCCAAATGCCCTGAAAACGGCGGATGGCTCTACGGCCTCGAAGAAGACGTCTATTGCGGGGGATATTTTGTCCTGGTACTCAATTTCGGCTTCCGCCAAGGCAGAACCGCAGTCGAAACACCAGTTGACAGGTTTGGCGCCCTGGGCCAGGTGCCCACCCTCGATGATCTTTGCCAAAGCGCGAACCATGTCCGCCTCGTAACGGAAATCCATCGTCACATAGGGATTTTCCCATTCGCCCAACACACCCAGGCGCTTGAAGCCTTCGCGCTGACGATCAATCTGCCGGCGAGCGTACTCCCGGCATTTGTGCCGAAACGCCCGGGCATCAATCTTTTGGCCCACCTTGCCGTGCTTTTTTTCCACTTGCAGTTCGATAGGCAGACCATGACAGTCCCACCCCGGGACGTAAGGAGAACTGAAGCCCGACAACAGCCTCGACTTTACGACAAGGTCTTTTAAGATCTTGTTTACTGCATGGCCGATATGAATATCACCATTGGCATAGGGAGGCCCGTCGTGGAGGACATAGGAGGGCCTGCCCGCGGTCGCCTCCTGGATGCGGTGATACAAGCCGACGGACTCCCAGGCCTTGAGCATCTGTGGCTCACGATTGGCCAGGTTGGCTTTCATCGGAAAACCGGTTTTGGGAAGGTTGATCGTATCCTTGTAATTTGCTTTATTGTCGTTCATCGCTATCCCGCGTATTCCAGTAGGCAACCCAGTATCTGGCGCGCTTTTAGTTCGTCCTGGCGCATTTGCGCCACCAAGGCATCCATCGAGTCGAAATCAGCCTCGTCCCGCAGTTTTTCAATCATCCTGACTTTCAGCCGTTTTCCATAAAGATCCAACTCAAAATCAAAAAGGTGAACCTCCACCAGGAATTCGCCACCGCCCACCGCTGGGCGAACCCCGAGACTGGCCACGCCGTCACGCCATTCTCCGGACGTGCCGATGCGCGCCTGCACGGCAAACACACCGGCCACCGGACAAGGCCGCGCAGCCGGTTTTATATTTGCCGTGGGATAACCCAACTGGCGCCCCATCTTGGCGCCGTGGAAAACTTTTCCACTCAGGCACCAGGGGCGACCCAACAGTTCTCTCGCATTCTGGAAATCCCCTTCACCAAGGGCCCTGCGCACAGCCGAACTGGATATGCGCCCCGAGGCAGCCAGGACCTCCGGAACCACCTGTACTTCAAATCCCATCTGCTGGCCAAATTCCTGCAACTGTCCGAGGTCCCCTTCCCGATTGCGCCCAAAACGGAAATCATCGCCTATCACCACGTGCCGTGCGCACAGTGCGTCGGCGAGTACCGTCTGAGCGAACTCGCGGGCAGACAACGCCGCCAGGGCCCGATTAAAGCGCAACATCCAGACGAGGTCCATGCCTTCGTTTCGGAAGCGGTCTATTTTCTGTCTCGGACTGCTCAAGCGCGCCGGTGCCTGCCCCGGACGAAACCACGCCAACGGCAAAGGTTCAAAAGTCACCACAGCGCACTCAAGCGAATCCTCAGCCAATTCCACGCAACGCCGTAACAGCGCCTGGTGACCTCTGTGCACGCCATCGAAATTACCGATCGTTACAACCGACGCAGGAGACAATGGCGCATTGTTGAGATCGCGATACAGTCGCATCGGGATGCCCTGTTCTGGCGGACTTCAAAGCCCGGCATTATACCCGCTCAAGCTTGCATTCAGCGTTCTTAATGCGATCCCCGGGTGAACTGTGCAGGACGCAATCGGGCCAACCAGGCGACCGCCGCATAAACAGCCGCGCCCAGCGTGATGTAGACCAGCAGATCCAGTGCCCTGAGCCCCGCCTTCAAGGCCAGCCAAACCTCTATACCGGGCACCCACGTAGCCAGCACCGCTGTCATAACCACACAGGCCAGAACGACGCCCAGCCAGACCTTTGACCAGCCTTCCGATGGCTGATAAGCACCGCAGCGACGCAAACCGCGGTATAGCAGCGTCGCGTTAATGAATGCTGCCACGGAGCTTGCCAGGGCCAGGCCCGTGTGGGCCCCCGGAAGCTGCGAGAATACCATTCCGCCGACAAACAACAGGTTCAGTAACATGTTTGAACCCATTGCCATCAGGCTGTAGCGAACCGGCGTTGATGGATCCTGGCGTGCGTAGTAGCCCGGCGCCAACACTTTGACCGCGATGAAGGCCGGTAATCCAAGTGCGTAGGCCTTGAGGCTCATGGCGGACATACTGACGTCAGACGCCTCAAAGGCCTGGTATTGAAACAGGGTTACCAGGATGGGGACTGATAGAACCGCGAGACCCGCTGCTGCCGGCAAGGTAATGAGTACCGCGAGTCGAAGGGCCCAGTCCAGCGTGGCACTGAAGGCTTCTGCACTTCGTTGCGCATGTTTCCGAGACAGGTTGGGCAGAATCACGGTCGCCAGCGCAATTCCGAATACGCCAAGTGGAAACTCCAGCAAACGGTCGGAGTAATACAGCCAAGATACACTCCCTGTGACCAGGAAGGTGGCGATGATGCTGTCGAACAGGAGATTAATTTGTGCCGCCGAGGAGCCGACCAGGGTGGGAACCATCAGCTTGAGAATTCTTCTCACACCACTATGACGCCACCCCCATCGCGGCCTGGGCAGCAAACCGATGCGGGTCAATGCCGGTAATTGAACCGCCAGCTGTATCACGCCGGCAGCCAGCACGCCCCATGCCAGGGCCATGATGGGAGTCTCCATCCGGGTTGACAAAAGCAATGCGGCTGAAATCAGGGCAACATTCAACAACACCGGCGTCAGCGCCGGGATCAGGAATCGTTCAAAGGTATTCAGAATGCCCGCAGAGAGTGCGACAAGGGATATCAGGAGAATGTACGGAAAGGTAATTCTCAACATCTGCGCGGACAAGCCGAATTCATCCCGTCCCTCGAGATACCAGCCCGGGGCGAAAATTGCCAGGATCAGGGGGGCAAGCAGGACGCCCAGTGCCGTGAGCACCATGAGGACAGCAAGCAGCGCCCCTGCAACATGGTCGAGCAGGTCCTTGAGTGCCTGGCGGTCGTCAGCGGCCCGATACTCTGAGAGCACCGGCACAAAAGCCAGCGAAAACGACCCCTCCGCGAACAGTCTTCGCATCAGGTTGGGGATACGAAATGCCAGGAAAAATGCGTCGGTGTCGCCGCTGGCCCCGAACATTCTTGCGAAAACCATGTCCCGAAGGAAACCAAGTATGCGGGACAAAATCGTGGCCCCGCCCACTGTTGCCGTGGATTTCAAGAGTTTCAAATCTGGATTAATCCTGTCATCCGGACACAATACGTTTGACCCAGGGCGCTACAACGAAGATAATACGCGGCTTGCTTTTTCACGCTAATTCGGAGAGTTACCTTGGCCAACAGTCTATCAGCACGTAAGCGTGCACGTCAGGCGGAAAAACACCGCATGCGCAATGCGAGCCGCCGTTCACATGTGCGGACCAAAATCAAACAGGTCCTCTCTGCGATCGAGTCCGGTGACAAGAGCGCAGCCGAGGCAGCATACCAGTCCGCAGTGCCTGTCATCGACCGCTCAGTCGGCATGGGTATCATGCACAGCAATAAAGCTGCGCGGCACAAATCCAGGCTCAATGCCAGGATACGCGCACTGTAAGCTGCGTATCAGCACATTTAACAAGAAAACCCCGCACTCAGTGGGGTTTTTTTTATCTCAAAATCAGGACTTTAAAGCTCAGTGATGCCCGCATCGGTTTCCAGCTCTGCCCTGTGTTCGAGCTCTGTCATGATCTGTTGCATCAGCTCGCGTGTGCCCGCACCGCTTACCGCCGAGATGACATACCAGGGCGCGGTCCAACCCAATTTCTCCAGCGTCTCTTCCACACGCCTTTGAGCTTCCTCCGGGGCGAGCAGGTCGGATTTGTTGAGCGCCAGCCAACGCGGCTTCGTCAGCAACTCCGGGTCAAAGCGCTCAAGTTCATTCTGGATCTGATTCACGGACTCCGCAGGGTCAGTGCCGTCCAGAGGAGCGAGGTCCACGAGGTGCAGCAAAAGGCGGGTGCGCTGCAGATGCTTGAGAAATTGTACGCCCAGTCCAGCTCCCTGCGCGGCGCCTTCTATCAGGCCGGGAACATCGGCAATCACGAAACTTCGGTCAATATCGATACTGACTACGCCCAAGTTTGGATACAAGGTGGTGAAGGGATAATCCGCAACTTTCGGGCGGGCGGATGAGACCACGCTGATCAATGTCGATTTACCGGCATTGGGCATACCCAGGAGACCCACATCGGCGAGGACCTTCAGCTCCAGCTGCAAGTCGCGCTCCTCTCCTGCCTCTCCGAGCGTGGTTTTGCGGGGCGCGCTGTTGGTCGAACTTTTGAAATGCACGTTACCCAAACCGCCCTTACCCCCCTCGGCAACACACAAGCGTTGGCCGTGCTCGGTGACATCTCCCAGTCTCAAACCGAGCGATTCATCAGTCACCTCGGTGCCCAGTGGTACCTGGATTTCCACGTCACCGCCACTTTTTCCTGAGCGCTGCCGCCCTGAACCCGCCTGCCCGTTTGGCGCACGGTGCAGCCGCCGATGCCTGAAATCAACCAAGGTATTCAGCCCTGACTCACCGACCAGAAAAATACTTCCACCGCGACCACCATCTCC
>CAXQNK010000123.1:0-49802 GCA_964225175.1 Candidatus Nitrosopumilus sp.
TGCAGCCAAGGCGACGCGTTGCCATGAATGATTGGTGGGTTACCCGTTGTACATTGATCGTGGGATTGATCCTCAGTCAAATCAGTTTGGCGATCGATGAATTGCCTTCGTGGGTACCCGGAGACACAAAACGTTCAATCATCGAATTCGTAAACGCTGTTGGCGACCCGAGCTCTGAAAGCTTCGTGCCGGTCGCCGATCGAATTGCCGTTTTCGATCATGACGGCACTCTGTGGGCGGAGCAGCCCATTTACGCCCAAATTCATTTCGCCATCGACCAGGTGCTTCTGATGGCGCCCGGGAACCCGCAATGGCATGGCGAGGAACCGTTTGCATCGGTGTTGCGTGGTGATTTCGATTCACTGTTCGAGCAGGGCACCGAGGCCATCGGGCGCATTGTTGCGCCTGCACAGTCTGAAGTCAGCGTGACTGAATTCGATCACCGGGTCAGGTCGTGGCTTGCCACCGCCAGACATCCGGGCACGGCTCGCGGCTATCAAACCATGGCCTATCAGCCCATGTTAGAGCTGTTAAACCTGCTGCGAACGCATCAATTCAAGTCTTACATCGTCTCTGGCGGCAGCACAGGGTTCATCCGCGCGTTCGCCGAATCGGTCTACGGCGTGCCGCCTGAACGGGTCATTGGCAGTTTTGGGGCGTTGCGGTTCGAAGTGAAAAACGGGCAATCCACGGTCATCAGGGGTAAAGATGTGGTGTTCATGAACAATGGCGAAGGTAAAGTGTTCTCCATTATCCGGCAGATCGGCCGCAGACCCATTGTTGCATTTGGTAATTCGGACGGTGATATCGAAATGTTACGCTGGACCCGGTCCGGGGACGGTCAACGCCTGGTCGCGCTGGTCCACCACACGGACGCTGAGCGCGAATGGGCGTACGACCGTGACAGCCAAATTGGTGCGTTGGATAATGGTCTGATACTGGCAGAATCCGAAGATTGGACAGTCGTTGATATGGCTCGGGATTGGAGGGTCGTTTTCAAGGTTCGAGAGCAGGCTGACGAGGCACTCTCCAACGTTGAATTGAAAACCAATGAAAAATGATGGGAGAGAAAAATGCCTGAATTCGTAAAAAGAATGAGTTCCTATGTTCTGACGCTCGCGCTGTTGGGTTCGCCCGCAGTCAGCAGTTGGGGCGCCGAGGGCAGTTCACTGGATTTGTCTGACCCGGCGCAACTGGTCGACGCGTATATCCGGACGGTCGGTGACAACAGTGGCGAGGAGACATTTGTCTACGCCACCGTGGTTGTCATGGCGATGGTGCCGGGTGAGCGAGGGCGCAAACTGTTCGGCGTGGAAGTCCTCGGGGCAACCCGCTTTTATCCCATCGAGGGTGGCTATCAGCGCTTGCACCGCGAGGTGGGCCTTTACACGGATCTGGAAACGGGCGAGGTGCTGTCTCACTGGCAAAATCCATGGACAAACGAATCCGTAGAACCCATTCACATTCAGAATGATCCGGTGAACTTTCGCTACACCGTGGCGCAGCAATCTGGGCCGAGGCGCATTGTTTACGATGATCTGGGAGAGATCATCGCATTCCATAGGGAGGTCTTGCTCCGTTATCCAAATGCCATTAACCCAAGGGATTATCCAAAGCATTCCTCAGGCGAATGGTACGAGGCCGCAGAGCTATTCAATAGCTTTGCATCGCGCGCCGAGTTGGAAAATCCAGAGTTGACCTCGGTCTCCGAGTATGGAACCTGGGCTCGCCAAGGCCCTTGGCTGCCCTGGATGGAGATGGGTGATCATCCAGGTCACTTGCTGTATCACGGCCGAAGCAAAAAGCTCATGAACGGCGTGGCTGAATTGCCTCAGCCGGTCCTGGCTTACATTCAAAAGCATTTGCCTGAATATTTGCATGCGCCGGAAGAATTTACCGAACCCAATGAGACCAGTTGGACGGTGTTCAAGAAAGTCATCGACAGCCGGAGAGCAGAATCGAGCGACGTGCCCTGAGTCGATAGGCTCGGGCCATCGCCGGACTTCCTGAGTTCACGCGGCGCTCAGCCGCGCTCTGAAGGCAAAAAAATGAAACTGCAATCGCCGCTTCCGAAAACAAAAAGCCCCGGTATGCGTCGGGGCTTTTTTGATTGGTCGGGGCGAGAGGATTTGAACCTCCGACCCCTTCGTCCCGAACGAAGTGCGCTACCAGGCTGCGCCACGCCCCGACCGAGCGCCCGCCATTGTAAAGCAATGCCCGGAAATAATGGAAGTGACAAACACAATGGGAGCGGTTTTCGACCGTTCAATGCGCAATAGCCACAGCAAATGGGTCCGCATCGGGGAACGCGAAATTAATTTTATTTCTGCAAAAAGAACGGAACTGACTAAGATCGCTAAATTTTCAATTCTGAATCGGTTTTTTATGAGTTTGTTACTGATGATTGTTAAAAATTTGTAATCAAATGTTGCTACAATTGCATCGTCAAATGTGAGGGAGTTCAGCCTACACCCATCGGGGGTAAGCCTGCGTTGAGGCTGGTATAACGAGGAACCGATCCAGCCATCCTTTTGGTGAATCAAACTTTTGCCCTGTTCAAAGGGCAGCTAGACGAGATGGAACAAGCAATGAAATCGTTTAAAGCTTTTTATATTGCACTGCTCGCAGCCGCGTGTGTCGTCATACTGTCACCCGGCATAACCATGGCCCAGGAAACCACGGCTGCTGTCCGGGGTGTTGTGACGGATGCCTCGGGTGCGCCGGTAGGTGGCGCCGAGGTGATCGTGACGAGCCCGGACACGGGTCGCGCGCGGTCCGTATTTACGGATGAAAGTGGCTTTTACAGCGTACGGAACCTGCCTGCCGGCGTGGCTTACTCGATTGAGGTCGAGGCTCAGAACATGCTGGGCGCTGAGACCGCTGAAGTGATGCTGGCTGTCGGACAGACCGCGGTGATGAACTACCAGTTGAGCACCGTGGAAGAAATTGTAGTCATGGGACAGCGCGTTCAGGTGGCGGAAACAGCGATCGGGCCAACGGCTGTTTTCGATGTGACCGCCCTGCAGGATTCACCCTCGGTGAACCGTAACATTAACGACATCATTCAGCAGGACCCGCGAATCTACGTGGACCAGTCCCGGGGGGATATTGATGCGGTGCAGTGTAACGGTGCCAACCCGCGCTACAACAGCCTGACGGTTGACGGCATTCGGCTCAATGACGGGTTTGGCCTGAACAGCAACGGCTATCCCACCCAGCGCATGCCGTTTCCCTACGATGCCATCTCCAGCGTGGCGGTTGAACTCGCGCCCATGAGCGTTATTTACGGCGGCTTTTCAGCCTGTAATATCAACGCTGTGACCAAGACGGGTGCGAATGAATGGTTCGGCTCCGGCTTCATTGACTACGGCAGCGACAGCTTGCGTGGTGACCGGCTCGAAGGCGACAAGATTGCCGGACAGGGCTACTCAGAGACCCGCTATGGCGTGGAACTTGGTGGGGCAATTATCAAGGACAAGCTGTTCTTCTACGCGGCTTACGAAAAGTACGATGGCGCAGATCTGAACGAGCGTGGCGCTCTGGGTAGCGGAGCCGTCAATGAGGTCAACGTGACTCAGGCTGAGCTGGATCGCATTGCCCAGATCGCCAGGGACGTTTATGGGTTCGATCCAGGTAATACCGTTTCCGAACCCTTTGACTTCGATGACGAGAAATACCTGCTCAAGCTGGACTGGTACATCTCAGACCGCCATCGCCTGTCGGGCACCTACATGTACAACGACTCATTCAACTTCACGCCAAGTGATGGCGACCTGGACGAGTTCGAGTTCGACAAGCACTTTTACAAGCGGGGCGCTGAGCTCAAGTCGTACAGCCTGAACCTTTACTCCGATTGGAATGATTCTTTCTCGACCGAGATTCGATACTCCTACAGCGACGTCGATTTCCTGCAACAGTCTGTCGCGGGTAAGGATTTTGGTGAGATTCGCGTCGAATTGGACAGGGTGGACGTATATCTTGGCCAGGACGACAGCCGCCAGGCCAACGATCTGGATTGGGAGGTCGAACAATGGGTGTTGCGTGGCAGTTACCAGGTGGGAAGCCATGTCATCACCGCCGGGTATGAGCGCGAGGACATCGAAATCTTCAACCTGTTCTACCAGCACGTGGATACGGAAATTCGCTTCGATGGCATCGACAACTTCGAAAATGGTTTCGCCTCCCGGGTCTACTATGGAAACGCGCTGACGAACAACGAGCTGGATGCGGCCGTGAAGTGGGGTTACGCCGTCAACACCTTCTACCTTGAAGATGAGTGGCAGGTGACCGATCGGTTGAATCTCACCCTCGGCGTGCGATATGACTACTACGAGTCCAGTGACAAGCCAACGGTCAACCCCGGTTTTGTCGAAGATTACGGCTTCCCGAATGACGCGACCCTTGACGGCATCGACCTTTTATTGCCGCGCGTAGGCTTCACCTGGGACGCCACCGATAACGTGACCGTCCGGGGTGGTATCGGTTTGTTCTCCGGGGGCAATCCCAACGTGTGGTACTCCAACATCTACAGCAACACGAACACCGCTGCAGTGCAGACAAACCAGCGGAATGTTGATCTGTTCGCGCAAAATTACGTCCTGTGTGAGAACGGTGTGCCTGTCTGTGGGCCTGGTTATGGTATTCCCGACTTCCTGGCGGAACGTGTCGCCAATGGTCAGGGCGGTAACTTCGAAATCGTTTACCTCGATCCTGATTTCGAGGCGCCCTCGGAATGGAAGTACGCCCTCGGTGTCACCTGGATCACCCCCGGCGAGTGGGTGCTGAGCGCTGATGCGCAGATTACCCGCGGTGAAGACACGGCCATATACAAGCACGGTGACCTGGAGTTTACCGGCGAGTACACCGATTTCGGTAACGGCTACCCCATCTACGATTCTGTGCGGGTGCCAACCTTTGTGCTCACCAACAGCAAGGTGGGTAACGAGTCCGAGTCTATCGCCGTTGGCGTGAGCAAAAACTTTGACAACGGATTCGATATGCGCCTGGGTTATGCCTGGACAGACTCCAAAGACGTCAATCCGATGACTTCCTCCGTGGCATTCTCGAACTACGTCAATCGCGCTTTTTATGATCCGGAGGAAGAAGTGCTGTCGACCTCGAACTATAACATCGAGCACCGGTTTACTGGTGTGTTCAAGTACACTGCGAGCTGGTTTGGTGACTACGACACCCGTTTCTCGCTGTTCGCGCAACGCCGCTCTGGCGTGCCCTACAGTGTCGTGCTCTCCGGTTTCGAGGGCACCGTGCTGGCCTATGGCTTCACGCCCTACCTCGATTTCATCGAGCACGTACTGGTTGAGCCCGGCACACGCAACGACAGGGACGGTTCCTGGTGGACCAAGGCGGACCTCCGGATTTCCCAGGAGATCCCCGGTTTCCGGCCCGACCATCGCGGTAATGTCTTCATCGTGATTGACAACCTGACCAATTTGTTGAATGACGATTGGGGCGTGATGTACAAGGCCAACTTCCCGTACGGCGTGACCCAGGGTGACATCGACGATGGTATTGCCGAAGCGCGTATTGGTGATGCGTCCCTTTGGGAAATCCGCATCGGTGTGAACTATCGCTTCTAGACGTCGCTCGGGTGATATCAGCAGCCGACCCTAATCGGGTCGGCTGTTTTTTTATAGTACGCCCCCTGCTGCTGCACCAGGGCTCGGCGAGCGCAATGAAAATGGCTGCTGGCTGTGGCATTGGGTGGTCTCGGTTAGAATGTAGCCCAATTGGGTGGCATGAAATCACAGGAGTTTCTAGGTGGCCGCTGACTCTGTAAATGCGCGCGTTTACCCGGCGGGTATGCTCACGACGTTGAGCCGTTCGGAAGTCGAAAAACTTCACGATGTCAGTCGTGGTGACCTGTCAAATCTGCTGCGTCGATGTGCGTTGGCAGTCCTCAACAGCGGGGGGCAGGGTGATGATGCTGAGGCCTTGCTGGCAGCTTATCCCGATTTTGCCATCCAGGTTGAACAGTTTAATCGTGGCATCAGATTGGAAATCTCGAACGCTCCGGGTTCGGCCTTTGTTGACGGTCACATGATCGAAGGCATCAGAGAGCAGTTGTCCGCGGTTGTGCGTGACCTGGTCTACTACGATGCTGAAATTCGGTCCGGGAGCCGCTACGACCTGGCAGATTCCACGGGAATCACCGAGGCCGTGTTCGAAATTCTGCGCAATGCACATGCATTGCACCCACGCAATGAGCCCAATCTTGTGGTGTGTTGGGGTGGGCACTCCATAGGCCGCGAGGAGTATGATTACACCAAGGAAGTGGGTTACGAGCTGGGGCTCAGGGGGCTGAATATCATTACGGGCTGCGGGCCCGGGGCGATGAAGGGGCCGATGAAGGGCGCCACGATCGCACATGCGAAGCAGCGTGTGCGCGGGCGCTATGTTGGTTTGACGGAACCCGGAATCATTGCTGCCGAATCGCCAAACCCCATCGTTAATGAGCTGGTCATTCTTCCGGACATCGAAAAACGGCTCGAGGCGTTCGTGCGGATGGGTCATGGCTACATCGTCTTTCCCGGAGGCGCAGGGACAGCCGAGGAAATCCTGTATCTGCTGGGTATATTGATGAACCCGGACAATGAGACCATTCCGTTTCCGCTGGTCTTCAGCGGACCCCGAGGGGCGGCGACCTACTTCGAGCAGATCGATGCATTTATCCGACTGACGCTGGGCGAAGAAGCGACGCAGTATTACCGAATCATCATCGATGACCCTGCCACGGTGGCGCAGGAAATGGTCAGTGGCATCAACAAGGTTCGGGACCACCGTCGCGATCATAAAGATGCCTACTACTTCAATTGGCTGCTGAATATCTCGAAATCATTTCAGCTGCCCTTTTTGCCCACTCATGAATCGATGGCGGAGCTGGAAATCGATCGAAGTCTGCCTTCGCACGTGCTGGCCGCGAATCTGCGCCGGGTGTTTTCGGGAATTGTCGCTGGTAACGTGAAGCCCAACACCAAGTCTTCGATACGCGAACAAGGTCCTTTCGAGATTCGTGGCGAGAAAAAAATCATGGATGCGTTGGATGGTTTGCTTGGGGCGTTCATCGCTGAGCATCGAATGAAACTGCCAGGAGCGCATTACGAGCCCTGCTACCGGATCGTTCTCTGAGGCTGCCTAGCGCCCCCGTGCAGCGAGCGGGTCTATCTCCAGCAGTTTTCGGAAGACGCCCAACTCGACCCCGTGGGTCCGTCGGTAGTGAGACCCGGCTTTCACCAGCCAGCCTGCATCGAGCCAGGCCGTCCTTTGTTCGGACGCAAGCTCCTCGTAGCTCATCAGCGCATGAGCATCTGAGAATACCAGCGGTACAGCATGTTCGAGATAATCTCTAGTAAGGTGCAGGCCCAGGAGAGGCGCGCCTAGCGCATAGCGATTGTCCGTTGTGACAAAAATTTCCAGAGCGCAACCCTGTTCCATGCCATTGTACTGATCCTCTACATCGTCGCTCAGGCGTAAGAAGACGAGAAATCTGCGTCCCTCCTCGAGCACGGAGGGGTCAGGGAAGTAGCATTCATGTGCGTGCAGACCTTCTTCGTAAACCTCCACGATGTCTTCGAGCGGGCGAGTGACTTTGTAGGGAATCAATACTTTCAGGAATGCCGTTCCCCCTGAGGGGAAGTCCCGGGTGTACTCGTAGTCAGTGTCCAGCACCTTGATGACCGCAACGAGATCAGCACGGGCGGCCAAACCGGCCAAATCACTGGGCAGTGGTGGGCTGCCCAGGTCTTCGCCCAGGCCAGATGTCGCGAACAGGGTCATTGAGCTGCACATGCAAATGGCGAAGAACCATCCTTTCACACCTTATCTCCGGGTTCGTTGAGCATGATCAGCTTCTCGCCCATGCGAACTGACTGTCCAGGACCGGGCCATATATCCCGGCGCTCGCATGCTCCGGGTGGCAGCAGGAGGATCACGGTGGAGCCCATGTTGAAACGACCCATCTCCTGGCCCCGTTCAAGTCTGATGCCCTCCGCGCTCCAGTCCGTGACCGCGAGGTTGCGCTGATCGGTCGGCGTGATTTCGCCTGCCCAGACGGTGGACATGGAGCCAACAAGCATGGCACCCACAAGGACTTGTGCGAAAGGCCCGTAGGGTGAGTCAAAAATGCTGACCACGCGCTCGTTGCGCGCGAACAGGCGCGGCACCCTGCGCACGGTATAGGGCGCGACACTGAACAGGCGCCCGGGGATGTGAATCATTCGTTGCAGATCTCCGGTGATCGGCATGTGCACGCGGTGATAATCTCGCGGCGAGAGGTAAATGGTGCAGAACGTGCCTCCGGCAAGCGCACTGCATACCGGATCATTCGCAAGCAGGGACTGAAGGTCATACTCATGGCCTTTGGCCTGGAATATCCTGTGCTTCCTGAGCATTCCTGCTTCGCTGATGTGGCCATCGGAAGGGCACAGTAGACTGCGCGAGTCGGGGTCAATCGGTCGCGCTTGCGGCTTGAGTTCGCGGGTGAAAAAATCGTTGAAACAGGCGTAATCATCGGGGTTGGAAGAGAGTGCTTCCTCGAAGTCAACGCCCACTGCAGCGGCAATGTTGCGAATCAGAAAATTTTTTATCCAGCGCACCCTGATACGCATCAATCGGTAGATCACGCGAGAAAGCAGATGCTGCGGCAAAAGATATTGCCCGAGCGAGGCCAGTATTTCCAGCAGTGCTTTCAAGTTAAATCATCTCCTCGGTGTGCTGGCTCAATTATACTTCGCTCTGGTTCGGACCAGTGCATGAAAATGAAGACCGTCTCGGAGTGGATTGACCAGGTGGCGCATGAGCTCGACCACAGCGACGCCTGTTTCGGCCATGGTACAGATAACGCTCATGATGAAGCCGCCTGGCTTGTTTTGCACGTGCTTGGATTGCCCCTCGACGGGAGTTTTCGAGACGGGTCGCATCCGGTCGATCAGCAAGCAGCAACTCGAATCAGAGCGTTGTTATCGACCCGTTTGCTGGAACGCAAACCGCTTGCCTATCTTCTTGGCGAAGCCTGGTTTTGCGGCTTGCCTTTCTGGGTTGACGAGTCCGTACTGGTGCCGCGCTCACCGATTGCGGAATTGATCCAGACGGGCTTTCATCCCTGGGTGCCAAGGGGAGGTGTTCACAGGGCTCTGGATCTGTGTACGGGCAGCGGGTGCATTGCCATAGCAATGGCCATGCATGACGCGGCGCTGGATATTGACGCAGTCGATATCAGTCGCTCGGCACTGGCAACGGCGGCGCGTAACCTCAGGCGACATGGTTGTGAGGATCGCGTCAGCCTGGTTGTTTCGGATCTTTTCGCCGGGCTCCAGGGTCGTCAATATGACCTGATTGTGAGTAATCCGCCCTACGTCGCGGCTGCCGAAATGCGCAAGCTGCCCAGGGAGTACACCTGGGAACCTCATTTGGGCCTGGAGGCGGATCATCATGGGCTGTCCGTGGTGCGGCGTATCCTGCGCGCAGCGCCGGATTTCCTTACGCCTGACGGGGTGATGATCATGGAGGTTGGTCAGACTGCCGCGAATTTGATGCGATGTTGGCCAGAACTTCCGGTGACCTGGATCGAGTTCGAGCACGGCGGGGAAGGTGTCTTTACAATAGGGCGCTGCGAACTGGAAGCTGCGCGTGCCCTTCTGGGCCGCTCCCCGAAATAAGTTTGATGAAGAGAGCTTAGATATGTCGCTGAATACATTTGGTCGAATGTTGCGGGTAACGACCTTTGGTGAGAGTCACGGACCTGCCATAGGGTGCGTGGTCGATGGTTTCCCTCCCGGTATCGAAATCAATGCCGAGGAGATTCGCTTGGAACTGCGTCGACGGGCCACCGGTCAATCAAGGCACACTTCCCAGCGTCGGGAGAAAGACGATGTGCAGATTCTTTCCGGCGTGTTCGAGGGACGCTCTACGGGCACTCCGATCGCCTTGCTGATCGAGAACACCGACGCCCGCTCCCGGGATTACACGAATATTGCCAGGCAATTTCGTCCTGGTCATGCCGATTACACCTACTGGAAGAAGTATGGTATCCGGGATTATCGGGGCGGGGGGCGCTCTTCCGCACGCGAGACGACCATGCGGGTGGCAGCCGGTGCATTGGCCAGGAAATACCTTGCCCAGGAGTACGGTATCGAAATCTATGGCTGGTTGGCGCAACTGGGGCCCATTCGCACCGATAACGCGATGCATCGGGAATTCATCAATGAGAATCCGTTTTTCTGTCCAGACCCGGGAAAGGTCAGTGAGTTGGAATCTTTCATGGACCAGCTAAGGAAATCCGGGGACTCCGTCGGTGCGCGCATTACCGTCACGGCAACTGGCGTCCCTGCGGGACTTGGTGAGCCTGTTTACGGGAAGCTCGACGCTGACCTGGCCTCAGCCATGATGAGCATTAACGCCGTCAAGGGTGTGGAAATCGGAGCCGGGTTTGGTTCAGTGGCCCAGAAGGGGACCGAGCATCGCGACGAATTCACGACTGATGGATTTTTATCCAATCACGCAGGCGGTGTGTTGGGCGGAATTTCGAGCGGGCAGGACCTGCTTGTGAGCGTGGCGTTCAAGCCCACCTCCAGTCTGCGTATCCCGGCGCGAGGGCTCGACGAGGATGGAAATGAAGTTGAAGTCATCACCAAGGGTCGGCACGATCCTTGCGTGGGTATTCGGGCCACGCCAATTGTCGAGGCCATGTTGGCGCTGGTCGTGATGGACCACATCATGCGCCATCGCGCTCAGATCGGAAAGGAGGCAAGTTCGTGAGCGAGCAGATGGAATGTACAGTAGCGGTGGTGGGTGCTACCGGCGCGGTAGGCGAAGTCATGTTGGAACTCCTTGCAGAGATCGCCGCTCCGGATTGGTCCGTGCATGCCTTGGCCAGTGAACGTTCGATCGGTCGTGACGTGCCGTTCGGCAATCGTTCCCTGGCTGTCGAAGATCTTGAACATTTCGATTTCAGCAGCGTCGACTATGCCCTGTTCTCCGCTGGCGCCTCGGTCAGTAAGGTGCATGCGATTCGAGCAGCGAAACAGGGGGCGATTGTCATCGACAACACTTCCGAATTTCGCTACCAGGATGACATCCCGCTGGTTGTGCCGGAAGTCAACGGGCGGCTTCTCAAGGCCATCGGTCGGGGTGCCATCATCGCCAATCCGAATTGTTCGACCATTCAGATGGTGGTTGCACTCGCGCCCATTCATCGGGCCGCTGGTATAGAGCGCATCAACGTCGCAACTTATCAATCCGTCTCAGGTGCCGGCCGCGCAGCGATGGAAGAATTGGCCCGGCAAACTGCTGATCGTCTGAACATGCAAGAGGTTAAGCCTGTTGCTTTCAAGCAGCCCATAGCGTTTAACGTGCTGCCCGAGATTGACGTATTACAGGATAACGGCTACACCAAGGAGGAAATGAAACTGCATTGGGAGACCCAGAAAATTCTGGATGATGACCAGATTTGCGTGAACGCCACGGCAGTGCGCGTACCGGTTTTCTTCGGGCATGCTGAAGCCGTGCATATGGAGACTCGCGAAGACATCGAAATCGAAGCGGTTCGGGCGCTTCTCGATGGTGCCGAGGGTGTTGAGCTGGCAGAGGCGACCGAGGAAGCGGGTTATGCAACCCCAGTGACACACGCGGCGGGGAAAAACCCGGTTTTTGTCAGCAGGCTTCGGCGCGACATCACTCACCCCCGTGGTATCGACATGTGGGTCGTTTCAGACAACGTGAGAAAGGGCGCCGCACTCAATGCGGTTCAGATCCTGCAGAGCCTGCGAAACAGGCGCTGACCGGGTGGCGTTTCCAATGGCTCGCCAGTACACTTCATGCTGTCTCGTAGAGCAGCCTGTAAATCCGTCATGCACCCACACCTGATAGGCGTCAACTGCGCACCCGGCCGGAGCCAGCATATTTCGCTGTCCAAGGGGACGAGGCCATTCGCCATTGCCCTGCTCAGCCTGGTACTTGCCGTGCTTTCTCCACGTGTGTACGCGTTTGGCCTTGGGGACATCCTGGTGGATTCCTACCTCGGGCAGCCATTTGACGCGCGAATCGATCTGCGCATCAAATCCATCGATGAAATGGAGGATCTCAGTGTCCGACTTGCACCGATGGAAAGTCTCGAGCTCATAGGTCTGGATGCTTTCGAATTCAGCACCCCACTTGAGTTCAAAGTCTTCGGGGACGCTGCTGATCCGCACATCAGGATCAGCAGTTGGCAGCCGATCAATGACCCTATCGTTCGATTCGTGGTTGAAGTGAATTTCGCCAACGGTCGGATGTTGAGAGAATTCATCGTGTTCATGGATCCGCCGACATTCAACGCCCCTGTTCCACTACCGTCGGTGACTCCGATGGACAGGAGCGAGGTGCTTGCTGCGCCTTCAGAGCCTTACGTCGCCGCGAATTCGGATCCCGACGACACAGTCGCAGAGCCAGAGGGCGTCAGCGCCCTGAAGAGTGAGGACGTTGCCGCACAGACGCCTCCGCAGGCGCAATCGGCGGAACAGGCCTCTGAAGCACTCGGTGATTCTGAGCCGGTGATGTCTGCGTCAGAGCCGGAAGCTCTGAAAGAGATGCCACAGGACCCTGAGCCCGAAGAGATTATCGAAGCTGAAACTGAGACCGAGGCTCAAGTCAAAGCTGAGGCCCAAACCGAAAACGAGGAACCTGCGCCTACTGAACTGCTCTCAGATGATCGCCCGCAAGCCGACCATCGCCCTGATGCCGAAGACGGAGTGGAGGATGCACCTGTGGCCGATCCCATGGAGACGGCACCGGGCGACGACACGGGGACCACGGAGGACGCCGTTGCGCCGGAAGAGCTGGATCAGCGTACCGAGGACGGGGTGGAGGATGCGCCCTTGGCCGATCCCATAGGGGCGGCACCGGGCGATGACTTGGGGGCCACGGAGGACGCCGTTGCGCCGGAAGAGCTGGATCAGCGTACCGAGGACGTGGTGGAGGATGCGCCTGTGGCCGATCCCATGGAGACGGCACCGGGCGACGACACGGGGACCACGGAGGACGCCGTTTCGCAGGAAGAACTGGATCAGCATGCCGAGGACGAAGATCAGGTTGTGAGTGCTGAGATGCAGACCGTGCCCGCCTCGGTCAAGGCCTATCAACTCAAGCGAGGTAATGAGCAGCAATATGGCCCTGTCGAATGGGGGCAGACCTTGTGGGGCATTGCATCGAAAAATTTGCCTGAGGGCATCAGTGTGTATCAGGCGATGCTGGCCATACAGAGATATAACCCGGATGCTTTTTATTCGAACAACATCAATCGCCTCAAAGCGGGATCGATTCTGAGTCTGCCGCCAGCCGATGAGATGGCTCGATTGTCCGCGAAGGCGGCAAGCCTCGAAGCCATGCGTCAAGCACAGGATTTTGAGCAATTGCTTGCCGGACGTATCCCGGAGGCCAGGCCCTTGCCATTGCTTGCTGATCTGGAAGAGGAGTCCATCGACGCGATCCCGGTCAGCGAACAGGCTGAAGAGGTCCTGCCGGATGCTCGCCTCGAGCTGGTGTCTCCGGAGGAATCTGAGGATCCCGCCGCATCCGCGGTGGGTGCTGCGGGAGATTCCGAAGAGGGGGAAGGTCAGGACGGGTTGGGCGTGGATGAGGCCCTGGCTGAGGAAGACCGCGCGAGTGTTGAGCAGGAATCTGCCTACCTGGCCGAGAGAATGCGCGAACTCGAGGAGCAGTTGATACAAGACGATGCGCCGATCACGCTTGAGGACGAAGGCTTGGCGCAGATGCAGGAGCGTCTTCGCGAGGATCGACTAAAAACATCCTCGGATTCGGACCCTCGCAAGAGCGTTGTGCGGACACGGCAGGCAACGCCATGGTACTTGTCGCTTGGTTGGTGGTGGTTGTTGCCCGCAGTATTGCTGGTGCTTGCAGTCTTCTGGTTGCTGCGGAGGTGGGACCAACGCACAGCCGCTGATTTCGTTGATTCCATTGAGCTATCTGGAGATACAGGTTCTGCACGGGATGCTGCCAGGGAACTCGTGGAAGATGCCGAAGACATCGTTCGCGGCCTTTCCGGCGAGCCGACACCGGAACGGGGCGATGTAGAGGAAGAGAATTCCCAAGTCGAGGTTGGTGAGGTGGAGGCCTCGGATGAAGCGCATGTCGACAGCCAAGATCAAGATCCGGCGCCGGCTCATTCTGAAGCGCACGACGCAAGCGGGCCTGCAGATTCAAGGCCATCGCATTCCGAAGAAGCTATTGAGTTGGACCAGGATGATCCAGAAGTCAAGCTGGATATGGCCAGAGCTTATCTCTCGGTTGGTGACTCCAAGGCTGCGATTGAATTGCTCGAGGAGGTTGTCGCTGAGGGTGATATCAAGCAGGCTGCCGAGGCGCGCAGCATGATGAAAGAAATCTGATTGGAATTGGTCGGTGATGCGCCTCACCACTTTGCGGGTCAATAGGGCCAGGTCCACGACTTCGCCCGCAGCAGGTGGCCCAGCATGCGAATAGCACTGGGCCTTGAATATGACGGCAGTGGCTTTCACGGGTGGCAAAGCCAACGTGAGACGCTTACGGTTCAAGATACCCTGGAGCAGGCGCTTTCAAAGGTCGCAGACCATTCCGTCAGTGTCGTTTGCGCTGGTCGAACCGACACCGGAGTTCATGCGCGCGGACAAGTGGTCCATTTTGACACCGAGGCCCTTCGGGAGGATCGATCCTGGATTCTGGGCGTCAATGCCAACCTTCCCTCGGCGGTCGCGGTGACTTGGTTACGGCGCGTCGATGAGGATTTTCATGCGCGGTTCAGCGCCTACGAGAGAAGCTATCGCTACACCATCTGCAATCGTTGGGTGAGGCCTGTGCTGGGTCGAAATGAAATGACCTGGCACAGGCGCAGACTCGCAGCTTCTGCAATGCATCGTGCGGCACAATCATTGCTGGGGGAGCATGATTTCAGTGCGTTCCGTTCTGCTGGATGCCGAGCGCGGCACGCCGTTCGCGAGGTCAGGCATGTTGAAGTCAGCCGAAGTGCGGGTCGGGTTGTTTTTGACATCTCAGCCAATGGGTTTTTGTACCACATGGTGCGAAATATCGTGGGTTCGCTGCTGGAAATTGGACAGGGAGACCGTGAGGAGTCATGGATGGCTCAATTGCTGGAAGGTAAAGATCGAACACGGGCGGGCATCACAGCATCGCCAGATGGACTGTGTTTCATGTCGGTGCGTTATCCCGAAAACTATGACATTCCGGTGCGTTGTGAAGCTTTTGGCGAGGAGCCCGGTTCGGTATGAGCACGGTTTCAGCAAAGATTTGCGGTTTGACACGTCCTGAAGATGTCGCGGCTGCAGCAGGCGCAGGGGCAGATGCGCTGGGCTTCGTGTTCGCACAGAGTCCGAGGCGATTAACAGTGGAGCAGGCAAAAACGCTGATTGCGCAGGTGCCTCCGGGTGTGATGCGCGTGGGTCTTTTTCTGGATCCGTCACCCGGTGAGGTATGGCGTGTGCTGGAATCCCTGACTCTCGATCTGCTTCAGTTTCATGGCGAACCGGAGAATGATTTTTGTCGGCAGTTCGAACTTCCTTTTTTACCCGCGGTCAGACCAGAGTCAGCGCGTGCAGTAGACCCCGCGACGCGGTATCCTGACGCGGCAGGAATCTTGTACGACAGCCATGATCCAGCGGGGGCGGGTGGAACTGGAAAAACCTTCGATTGGTCGCTGGTCAGGGCTTCTCGCTTGCCGATCTGGCTGGCGGGAGGTCTCAATCCGGAGAACGTCTCCGCGGCGGTCGCCGCGGTCCAACCCAGTTGGGTGGATGTGTCGAGTGGCATAGAGTCTGCACCCGGCATCAAGGACCCTGCCAAGATCAAGTCATTCGTGTCAGCGGCAAAGGCATTCCCGAAACCCTGAGGTCCGTAAGAGGAAAGGCATTGAAAGCATTACCCGATGAGTTAGGTCATTTTGGTCCTTACGGCGGCTGTTACGTTTCCGAGACTCTGATGCACGCACTCCAAGAGCTGCGCGAGGCATACGATCGATGGCGCAGCGATGACGAGTTCGTCGAGCGTCTTGACAGGGACCTCGCTTACTTCGTCGGGCGCCCATCTCCGATTTACCACGCGGAGCGACTGAGCAGTCAATGCGGAGGCGCGAAAATCCTCCTCAAGCGTGAGGATCTCAATCATACCGGGGCGCACAAGATCAACAACACCGTGGGGCAGGGACTGCTTGCCCATTACATGGGCAAGTCCAGGGTGATTGCAGAAACGGGTGCGGGTCAGCACGGGGTGGCTACGGCGACGGTGGCTGCGCGGCTCGATCAGGACTGCGTAGTCTACATGGGTTCGGTAGATATTGAACGGCAGTCTATTAACGTGTTCCGCATGAAACTGCTGGGCGCGGAAGTCAGGCCAGTGACATCAGGGTCCAAAACACTGAAAGATGCACTCAACGAAGCCTTGAGAGATTGGGTGACGAACGTGGACGACACCTTTTACGTGATCGGAACGGTCGCAGGCCCACATCCTTATCCGATGATGGTGCGCGATTTCAACGCCGTAGTGGGCCGTGAAGCCCGCCGGCAAATGCTGGAGCAATGGGACGTGCTGCCGGATGCGCTGGTGGCGTGTGTGGGTGGTGGTTCAAATGCCATTGGCCTGTTTCACCCGTTTCTCGAAGACGAAGGTGTTCGGATGTATGGTGTGGAGGCGGCGGGCAAAGGGCTGCACACCGATGAGCATGCCGCCTCATTGTGTGCCGGAAAGCCCGGCGTATTGCACGGCGCCAGAAGTTACATCATTGACGATTCGGCCGGGCAGATCACTCACACCCATTCGGTTTCCGCTGGGTTGGATTACCCTGGAGTAGGCCCGGAACACGCCTGGCTCAAAGATGAGGGCCGGGCCGAGTATGTGGGCATTGATGACGAGGAAGCTCTGCACGCCACTCGAGTCCTGACTACCCTCGAGGGTATTTTGCCAGCGCTCGAGAGTGCTCATGCCGTGGCATATGGCATGAAACTCGCTGCCGAAATGCGGCCGGATCAGCACGTGCTCATCAACTTGTCCGGGCGTGGTGACAAGGACGTTCAAACGCTTGCAGGGCTGGAAGGACTCTCGCTGTGACCCATCGAATCGATCAAGTATTTTCGACCCGTGCGTCGGAGGGCCGCACAACGCTGATCCCTTTCGTTACAGCAGGAGACCCGGATCCGGACTGGACGGTTTCAATCATGCATGCCCTCGTCCGGGGAGGTGCCGATCTGATCGAACTGGGCGTGCCGTTTTCGGATCCAACGGCTGATGGCCCCGTCATCCAGGCTGCGAGTGAGCGAGCAATCGCACGCCACGTTGACCTCGCTGGTGTTCTGGATATGGTCGAGGGTTTCAGGCAGGAAAACAGTGACACGCCCATCGTATTGATGGGCTACATGAATCCGCTGGAGCGATATGGTCTTGCGAAATTTGCTGTCGATGCCGAAGCTGCCGGCGTGGACGGTTTATTGCTTGTTGACTGTCCGCCAGAGGAACTGGGCACCTTGAGGCCCGCGATGCAGGCACACGGTCTTTACTCGATCCGTCTGGTGGCACCGACCACCACCGAGACCCGTACGGCCCACATCGTGAGTGAGGCAGAGGGCTTTGTGTACTACGTTTCGTTCAAAGGCATTACCGGGGCCGGTCGACTGGATGCAAACGAATTGAGTGCGCCCATCGCCATGATACGCAAACACACGGCTTTGCCGATTGCTGTAGGCTTTGGTATCAAGGATGCTGACTCAGCTGTCGCGGTCGCGCAGGATGCCGATGCAGTTGTTATCGGGAGTGCCCTGGTGGAACAGCTGCAAAACGCTAAAAGCACGGGAGCGGCAGAATCGACCGCATTTGAATTCATGCTGCCTATACGGCAGGCTTTGGATTCGAGCTGACAGGCATTTTGCCGTCTCGAGCGAAGGCAGGGAAATAGCAGCAATGAGCTGGTTTCATAAATTAATGCCCTCAAGGATACGCACCGAGGGGGGCAATAAGCGGAACGTTCCGGAAGGATTGTGGACCAAGTGTTCCTCTTGCCAGGCGGTCTTGTATCGGCCTGAGCTCGAGCGTCACCAATTGGTGTGCCCAAAATGCGGTCTTCATATGCGCATTGGTGCGCGCCAGCGACTGGAACAGTTTCTGGACTCTTCGTCCACGCAGGAACTCGCAATGGGCCTGGAGCCCGTTGATGCGCTTAAGTTCAAGGACAGCAAGAAATACCGGGATCGCATCTCAGCCGCCCAGAAAAAGACTGGAGAGAAGGACGCCCTCGTGGCCATGGCCGGTAAACTCAAAGGCCAGCCCGTTGTCGCGTGTGCCTTCAATTTTATTTTCCTCGGCGGTTCCATGGGCTCGGTAGTGGGCGAAAAATTTGCTCGGGCCGGGCAGGAAAGTCTCAGGCTGCGTGCACCGTTAATCTGTTTTTCGGCAACGGGCGGGGCACGAATGCAGGAAGGGTTGCTCTCACTGATGCAGATGGCCAAGACATCTGCTGTGCTGGCCCGCATGGCGGAGGTCGGCGTACCCTACATCTCGGTGTTGACCCATCCAACAACGGGTGGCGTATCGGCCAGCCTTGGAATGCTGGGGGACATCAATATCGCTGAGCCCGGTGCCCTGATCGGTTTTGCCGGGCCTCGTGTCATTGAGCAAACCGTTCGGGAAAAGCTGCCTGAAGGCTTTCAGCGCAGTGAGTTTCTCTTGCAGAAAGGCGCGGTAGACATGATCGTTGATCGAAGAAATATCAGGGATGAAATTGCCGCGCTCCTGGCGCTGCTGCAGTCTGGTCAGCGCGCCCGCCCGGTCGATGGCGAATTAGTCGCCTCCTGAATCGAGCCATTCAGCGCTGATGACGGTCAGTCTGCAGGCATGGCTTCACCGGCTTGAAAACCTGCATGTCAAAACCATAGACCTCTCACTGGAGCGTGTAGGCGCGGTATACGCCCGTATGGGCGCTCCGAGGCCCGCGCGTGAGGTTTGGACTGTGGCGGGCACCAACGGTAAAGGATCAGTGGTCGCCTATCTTGGGGGCATGCTCAAGGCAATGGGCTTGCGTGCCGGAAGTTTCACCTCGCCGCACATCCTTCGCTTTAATGAGCGGATTCGTATTGACGGTGAGTGTGTCGATGATCAAACCATCATCGATGCACTGGCGCGGGTAGAGTATGCAAGACAGGATATTTCTCTTACCTATTTCGAATTCACAACCCTGGCGTCACTGCTCATTTTCGAGACGGCAGGACTTGATGCAGCCGTGTTGGAAGTCGGGCTCGGGGGTCGCCTGGACGCAGTCAACGTGGTGGACGCCGACGTTGCCGTCCTGACTGCAATTGGTCTGGATCACCAGCAGTTTCTGGGACCCGATCGCGAATCGATCGGTTTTGAAAAAGCCGGCATCATTCGGGCCCACCGACCTGTGATCATAGGCGATCCGGACCCTCCTGACAGTGTCCTGAGGCACTCAGAGGCTTTACACGCGCAGGTGAGTGTCCTGGGGCGGGATTTCCACATCGAGCCAGCGGGTGAGTCGAGACATTTGCTGATTCAA
The DNA here is from genome assembly GCA_964225175.1 of Candidatus Nitrosopumilus sp. Taxonomy (GTDB): domain Bacteria; phylum Pseudomonadota; class Gammaproteobacteria; order Xanthomonadales; family SZUA-36; genus WTJD01. The sequence continues at coordinate 19,562 of CAXQNK010000123.1, forward strand.
CTCGGCAGGGTGCCATTGCCAGAACCGGCGATGCCCGGAGCCCATCAGTGGCAGAACATGGCAACCGCCGTTGCGGCAATGGCTGCCCTGCACCCTGAGGTACTGGGTGATGCCAGGCTGCTGTCATCAGGGCTTCGGGACGTTCAGGTTCCGGGCAGGCTGCAGACCTGGCCCGGCGACCATCGGATTCTGCTGGATGTGGGCCATAATGCCTTGGCTGCCGAGGTGATTGCCGATTATCTGTGTGGGCAGCGTCGTGCTGGAAACGCGATTTTCTGTGTGCTCGGCATGCTTTCGGACAAAGACGCAGAGGCCGTAGCAGGTTGGCTTGATCCCGTGATCGATCACTGGATCTGTGTCGGCCTGCCAGGCGATCGGGGTCAAGCGGGGGACGCATTGAGTCGGAGGCTGTGCGAGTCTGGCGTTCAGGAAGTACGGGCTGCGTACGATTCAGTCGCCGAGGGCTTGTCTTATGCGCTCAATCAGGCGGGCCCGATGGACCAAATCCTGGTCTTTGGTTCTTTCGAAACCATCTCCCAGGCTATAACTTATCTTCAATGACTGCATTCCGGGCGGCGTTATGAGCTAGAATTCAAGCGGTCAGTACGTGGATCAGACGGGCGCATGGACCAAGCACTCAAGCAAAGACTCGTAGGCGCAACCGTGCTCATTCTGCTCGGTGTCATACTTTTGCCTATGCTGCTCAGCGGCCAGCCCGAGTTCTCGAACGAACCACGCAGTATCCAGGTGCCTGAACGACCTCCCTCGCTTTCGATCGAAACCCGGCGCTTCCCCGTGGGTGATGGTCCGATAGACCAGCCATCGAGGGTGCCGGAACCACAGACTCGTGAAGTTGAGTCGGAACCCCTGGCGCGTGCCGAATCGGCGGTCACTCAAACACCAGTTACCCCGCAACGGGCCGAGCCTGAAGTGGGCACAGGCAAACCTGCGCGTTTCGAACCGGTATCACCGGTGAGTGAGCAATCCGGTCGCTATCTGGTCCAGGTCGTGAGCCTGAGCAATGCACGCAATGCCGACCAATTGTCGCAAATGCTAATGCAGCAAGGTCTGCCCGTGGTCATGGACACCGTGGTCTCCAATGGCGGCACCCTGCATCGGGTTCGCCTGGGTCCATACCACGATATCGAATCTGCCCAATCTGCGATCACTGTGGTTGGAGAATTACGTTCTGATCTCAAGCCGCGAATCATCGACCTTCGGCCAGACGAAAACGCACCGGTGACTGAACCTTCCGATCCAATGGTGCGGTGGGTAGTCCAGGTCGGCAGCTATTCTGTGCAGGCCAATGCGGAACAACTGCTCGCCCGATTGCGCCTGGCGGGCTTTACGGCGTATTCTGATGCGGTTTCTGACCAACGCGGGACACTGCACAAGGTGCGTGTGGGCCCGGTTCTGTAGAGGCAGAGTGCGGTTAAGCAGCAGGACAGGCTGCGCAAAGAATTGGAGCTCGAGGGCACGGTGATGAGCGTTGACTGACTCATGATCTGGGCTGATCTGGCCATCTTTGCAATAATCGCGCTCTCCATCGTGGTCGGGCTTTGGCGTGGCTTTATCAAGGAAGTATTCGCCCTCGCGGTGTGGGTGGCGGCCATCGTTCTGGCTTTCCAATTCTCAGGTGTGCTCGCGGAATTGCTGGTTTCGCACGTATCGCTGCCTTCGGCACGAACCGGTATTGCATTTACCGGGATATTCATTCTGGTACTGGTGGTGGGCGGATTATTGACATATCTGCTCGGGAAGCTGGTAAAAAGCACCGGGTTGTCGGGAACGGACCGTTTGCTCGGAAGTGTATTTGGCCTGGTCCGGGGTGTTGCCCTGGTGCTCCTTGTGATCCTCGTGTGCGGGTTTACCCCGATTCCTTCAGACCCCTGGTGGTCAGACTCCAGAGCTTTGCAATCGATGCTGCCGCTTGCGGAGTGGGTATCGGGTTTCCTGCCCGAGCAGGCCCGTGAACTGCTGGATTTTCACCCCGAAGCTGAGGTGTTGCCCACGTGATGCAAGCGCATACCCGTGCTAGAATCGCGGCGCAGAGACCAGCCAGGAACAAGTGACATGTGCGGAATCGTGGGCATCGTGGGAAAAGAGCCGGTCGCATCCGCCATTTTTGATGCTTTGACCATGCTGCAACACCGAGGCCAGGATGCTGCAGGAATCGCGACCATTGACGGGCATCGAATGGTTCTTGCGAGGGACAATGGATTGGTGTCCGAAGTTTTTGATGCGGACACGATGCAGCGCCTCAAGGGGCATGCCGGCATTGGCCACGTGCGCTATCCCACGGCAGGCTGTGACGATTCGACAGAAGCTCAGCCCTTCTACGTTAATTCACCATTCGGTATCGCCCTGGGCCATAACGGGAATCTGGTCAACACCGATTCACTGAAAGAAGCGCTGTGGGCGGCGGATCGGCGACATCTGAATACCGAGTCTGATTCCGAAGCATTGCTCAATGTGTTGGCTCATGAGCTAGACAGCAGTGACGGGGAGGAGTTCTCTCCTGATGATCTGTTTCGGGCCGTTGATGGGGTTCACAAGCGATGCGAAGGTGCGTATTCCATCATCGCTCTTATCGTGGGGCAGGGCGTGCTGGGTTTCCGGGATCCCCGGGGTATTCGACCCGCCGTCCTGGGGCGCCGCGAAACCCTGTCGGGCACCGAATATGCGATCGCTTCGGAAAGTGTGGCACTCGATGCAATAGGCTTTGAGCTGGAGCGGGACCTCGCCCCCGGAGAGGCTGTACTCCTGGGACTCGATGGTCAGATGCACAGCTACCAGAGCCCGCTGGCCAAAGGGCTTTCACCCTGCATTTTCGAATACGTCTATTTTTCACGTCCCGACTCCATGCTCGATGACGTGTCTGTCTACAAGGCGCGTTTGCGAATGGGGGAATACCTGGCAAACAAAATTCTGAAAATGATGCCCGACCATGATATCGACGTGGTCATTCCAGTACCCGACACCAGCCGGACCGCCGCGCTGCCGCTGGCTTATGAGTTGGGTGTGAAGTATCGCGAGGGCTTTATCAAGAACCGCTACATCGGCCGAACATTCATTATGCCGGGACAGGAACAGCGCAAGCGCTCCGTGCGGCACAAGCTTAACGTCATTGATCTCGAATTCCGCGGCAAGAATGTCCTGCTGGTGGACGACAGCATTGTGCGCGGAACCACGTCGAAGCAGATTATCCAGATGGCCAGGGAAGCGGGTGCGAAAAAGGTATATTTTGCTTCCGCGGCGCCACCGGTTCGCTACCCCAATGTCTATGGCATTGATATGCCAGCGCCGGCCGAGTTAATCGCCAGCGGCAGAAATAACCAGGAGATCTGTGCGGAACTGGGCGCTGATGAGCTGATTTACCAGGATCTGGAAGACCTGATCACGGCGTGCAAGAAGGGAAATCGCAATATTGAGTGCTTTGACACTTCTTGTTTTTCCGGTGAATACATCACCGGTGTGGATGATGCATTCCTGGCGCGCTTGCAGCTTGTACGCTCCGATCAGGCCCGCTCGGAGCGCCGCTTACAGGCCACCCCTTCCTGATCGCCAAGGTGTTCATCGCAGCCCCGGGGCGTGGACAAATGCCGGGAACCTGTGAGATAAAATACTTCAAAAAGTAAATATAAGTCACTGTAGTGAATAGAAAAATAAAAAAAGAACCGATGTCAAAGGTTGATACGGCCTGGTTACGCATGGAGCAGTCGACCAACCTGATGATGATCAATGGCGTAATCTTTCTGGAAGGACAGCTCGATTATGAGCGGTTCCTGCACACGATCGAGCAACGCCTGCTCTCTTTCCGGCGTTTCCGACAGCGAACCGAAGACGGTGCGGCCGGAGCTCATTGGGTTGAAGACGAAGACTTTGACATCCGTTGGCATGTGCGGCGAACCGCTTTGCCGGGCAAGGCAGATAAGCATGAACTCCAGTTGCTCGTCTCCGATCTGGCGAGTACGCCACTGGATACGAATCGCCCACTGTGGCGATTCCATGTCGTTGACAACTATATCGGGGGGACAGTGGTCATTGTCCGTATTCACCACTGCATTGCTGATGGCATCGCGTTGGTTCAGGTATTTTTGTCGCTGACCGATCCACAGCCTGAAGGTCGTGCGTCTGCACGCTCGCCAGAGCAATGGCAGGAGCGTCGCGCGCAGGAGGGCGCCGTATTTCAGCGACTGCTCGAGCCGGCCAAGGACGGGTTGGATTTCGCTACGCATTTTGGGCAGAAACTCCTTCAGGAGGGACAGAAGATTCTGCAGGATCCTGCGCTGGCCACCGAGTACCTCGGAGAGGCCAATGAGATTGTTCGTGAATTGACACATTCATTGACACTTCCTGACGACCCACCAACCCGCCTTCGTGGTCGATTGGGGGTGCGCAAGCAGGTGGCTTGGGCAGAGCCGCTGTCACTGACCGAAGTGAAGGCTGTGAGCAAAGCCTTCGGATGCACCGTGAATGATGTTCTGATCGCGGCGGTCAGTGGAGCACTTCGGAACTACCTGATTGAGCAGGGCGATGACGCGGAGGCGGTTGCAGATATCAGAGCGACGGTACCGGTTAATCTCAGGCCTCTGGAGCATGCGCCCGATCTCGGAAACCATTTCGGTCTTGTGTTCCTGTCGCTTCCGCTGGGGCTCGACAGCCCCCTGGAGCGCCTTTACGCGGTGAATGAGCGCATGAATGAGTTGAAGTCTTCAAAACAGGCTGCGGTCACATTCGGATTCCTCGCCGCGCTGGGAATGGGGCCCTCAGCACTGCAAAAACCAGTTCTGGATACCTTGAGTCAGAAAGCCACCACCGTGCTGACCAACGTGCCGGGACCGCAGGAAGACATATTCATTGCCGGTAGCCCCATCAAAGAAATGATGTTCTGGGTGCCTCAGAATGGTGGTATCGGGCTGGGCATCAGTATCCTGAGTTATAACGGCCGGGTCTTTTTCGGGTTGATTGCCGACCGGAAACTGGTGTCCCACCCGGAGCGGATCATCGAACAGTTCAAGCCGGAATTCGAAAAACTGCTGTATCTGGGTCTCATGCTGCCCCTGGAGGGGAGACCGGCGCCTGAGTCGGCCCAGCTGCTGGTTGAACAACCCGGTGCAGAGCCCTGACTGGCCCTATTCCAGTTCGGCGAGTGCCGTTTCTACATCCAGCCTTTCCATCGCATCCCGCGGGTCGAGCTCACTGGCTTTGACGAACAGGTCTGTCACCTCATCAATCCGCCGATCGCCGTACAGCAGGTAGAGACCATTGCCATACTCGATGTGCGCAATCGGTGATTCCGGGGTGAGCTCAAGAGCGCGCGCGAAGTGTTCGAGCGCCTTTTCTGCGCTGGCTCCATAGGTGATGCCGCCAATCATTTTACCCACCTTGTTGATGATTTCGGCATGGTACATGCCGCTCGCCGTATGGGCTTCAGCGTGGTCGGGTGCAAGTTCGAGGGTGCGTTTCAACGCATCAATGATCCTTCCGCCGATGCCCTGGCGCAGCGCCTTGCTGATGGAGATGCTCTGACTGTAGCGCCCCAGCGTAAAGGCCAGGAGATAATGCGCATTGGGATCTTCGGGCATGATTGCCCTCGCAGCTTCGGCCCGTTCCGATGCATCCACCAGGCATTTTTGCTGTTGTGTTTTGTCAGTTTCAAGGTAGGTGGAATAAATGCCGGCGGCTTTATTGGCGCTGGCATGCGCCAGAGTGCCCAGTTGCTCCGCGGCCTCGATGGCCGCTCCGAACGCCCCGGCATGAAAATCTCTCCAGCACTGTTGCAGATTGTCGGCCAGATCGACAAGGTTCCCGGAAAAGCCGGGTGGTGCAGCTTCAGGCCATCGCTCCAGGCACTCGCTGACCCATGATTCATCCGGAAACGCTGCACAGTCACCGGCGTGGAGTTCCGCCCACGCCGCCTCCAACTCCGAGCCTGGATAGCTGAAGTGTTCAGAGTCGTGGGGAAAGGGTCTCCATCGGGACATTGTTGATCCTTCAATTCATCTGAAATTAGGGTGTTTGCTCTAAATCATACGCCTAACATTGAGCCATCGAACATATCGGTAACCCGTTAAAGGAGTTAGAAATGACTAAGAAGACATTAAAGAAAAAGGTACAGGCCAAACCGGATCTTGGCAAGTTGGCGACCCCCGTGGTCGACTCCGCACGCGAGATTTGGCTGGCTGGCCTTGGCGCATTTTCTGTGGCACAGCAGGAAAGCGGAAAACTGGTTGAGCAGGGAAACAAGCTGTTTGAGAAGCTGGTCGCTGAGGGCAACAAACTTGAGCAGAAAACGCGTGAAGCTACGGGCGGGCGTGTTGACGGCATCCGGGACGAAGTTGAAAATCGAGTGGGTGCTGTCAAACAGCAGGCGGCGGACAACTGGGACAAACTGGAAACCATCTTCGAAGACCGCGTCGCCCGGGTGCTGGGTCGCCTGGGTGTGCCCACTGCCGAGGACGTTAAGGAACTGAGCAACCGGGTCAAGGACCTCTCAATGCAGGTTGCGGCGCAGGCCAAAGCCAATGGCGCTCGCAAGCCGGCAACGCGTAAAGCCGCTGCAAAGAAGAGTGAGAAGACGGCTGCGGCCAGTTAAATCACTTTCCTCGTTCGCCGCAAGTTGTGCCTCACGGGCTGACCCATTCGGGTCGGCCCGCTTTGATTCAGGCCTGCTGGTACTGCATGGCGAGGTGGCGCAGCGCCTGCGCCTCTTCACCCCGCATGTGAGGCAGTATCAAGTGTAAAACCCGCGCAGCCGCCGAGGTAATGGATGTCGCGTCCTCAAGCCCCGCCTGCCCATGAATTTCTGCATAGGGTATCCAGTAGGTCATGTTGAGCAGCATGTTGTCCACAAGCATAGGAATGGCATGGTTTTCGATGGACATGACACCACGCGCCTCGAGTCCCGAGATCAATCGCTCAAGGGAGTTTCGCTGCCTTTCCAGCAAGCCGTGGAGGGCGTGTCTGAGGTTGGGCAGGCGCGCATACAGATCGGGCAGATTCCTGAACAGGAACCTGAATCGTCCCATGGCTTCGAAAATCAGGTGCAAGCGCATCCAGAGATCGTCGATTCCCGGCTGTTCTGCCTCGTCAATCGAGACCAACGGTCGAATGACCAACAGGTATCGTTTGAACAATTCGAGGACGATATCCTCCTTGCTTCGGAAATGATAATAGAGGTTGCCCGGGCTGATCTCCGCTTCGTTGGCAATCAGGTTGGTGCTGACGTTCGCTTCGCCCAGTTTATTGAACAGAGCGAGGCTGGTCAGAAGAACCAGTTCCCGGGTGTTTCTGCGTGCCATGTCTGGCCTCGTGCCCGGGTTCAGCCGGTTGAGAGGCTCGTCACCAGGTCAACGTAGCGCTGCTTCGCCTCCTCCTGCCCGGTGCCCTTGAGTTTTTCCCAGGCATCGTATTTGGCGCCAGCAACGAAATCGAAAAATGGCGGACGCTCGCCGCTGATGTCGCCTTCCGAGCCCTGCTTGAAAAGGGCATATAGTTGCAGAAGTGTGTCGTTATCCGGCCGTTCTTCAAGTGATTTGACGGTTATTGCCGCCAATTCGAATTGTTCTTTCAGATCGCTCACAAAGTTCTCCTTGTCGCCTGGTCCGACGCAGTCGTCCCGCTCCCCCAATGGGTGGCCCAGATGACACGTTATCCCCAGCTTATGGACAGTGCAACATTCTGCGTGCGGGTGATTTTAGTCTGCCGGACGGATCATAGCCCTTGAGAGATCGGGAATCTGATAATATCTTGCACCTGCGCAAACACGGGCAGTGCACTTTTAGCATTCGGAACGATCAGGAACGCCTCCATGAACTATTTCATTACCGGTGGCACCGGCTTTATTGGTCATCATCTCATCAGTGAATTGCTGCTTCGAAAGAAAGGCAATATCTATGTCCTGGTTCGCTCAGGTTCCCGAAAGAAATTTGAGAAGCTCAGGAAAGAGTGGGGCAAATCGGCCAAGCGCGTGATTCCCATTACCGGAGACCTGACGCGTCCGATGTTGGGTGTCGCGCCAAAAAAGCGCCGGGAGCTGCAAGGCAAAATTCATCATGTGTACCATCTCGCCGCCGTTTATGACTTGATGGCTGATGCAAGTGAACAGGTTCATGTCAACGTTGAGGGCACCACCCACGCGATCCGATTTGCGGCGGATATCGAGGCCAAGCGTTTTCATCATGTCAGCTCGATTGCGGCTGCCGGCCTGTATTCGGGTGTTTTCCGTGAAGACATGTTCGAGGAGGCACAAGGGCTCGAACATCCTTATTTTCGCACCAAGCATGATTCTGAGGCTGTGGTGCGCAAGGGTTGCAAGATCCCCTGGCGTGTCTATCGCCCCGGCATTGTCGTGGGTCACTCCGAAACCGGCGTGATCGATAAAATTGACGGACCGTATTATTTCTTCAAAATGATCCAGAAGATGCGCCGTATGATGCCGTCGTGGATGCCGACGTTGGGCCTCGAAGGAGGACGCATCAATATCGTGCCCGTGGATTACGTGGTCAAAGCCATGTTCCATATTTCCCACAAGGGCGGGCTGGATGGTCGTTGTTTCCACCTCACCGACCCAAAACCCAAGCGAATCGGGGAGGTTCTGAATTTATTCGCGGACGCGGCCCATGCACCACAGATGCAGATGCGTGTGGATGCGCGACTGTTCAATTTCATTCCCACGGCGGTCAAGCAGGGGCTCGCTATGCTGCCGCCGGTCAAGCGAATCTCCCGGCAGGTGATGAAGGATCTCGGCCTGCCTCCGGACATGTTTCAGTTCATCAATTATCCCACCAAGTTCGATAACAGGGACACAGAGCAGGCCCTGGCAGGAACGGGAATCAAAGTGCCTCGCCTGGAGGATTATGCCTGGCGGCTGTGGGACTACTGGGAGCGCCATCTCGACCCGGATCTGTTCATCGATCGGAGCCTCAGAGGTCATGTCGAGGATAAAGTGATTGTGATCACCGGGGCATCTTCAGGCATCGGCAAGGCGGCCGCATTGATGGCGGCCAATGCCGGCGCGCGAGTCATTCTCGTTGCTCGGGGCGCTGACAAACTCAAAGAGACGCTGCAGGAGATCAAGGCAGAGGGTGGTAAAGCTTGGTCCTATTCCTGTGACATCAGTGATCTCGAGGCCTGTGATCGCCTGATCGACCAGATCAACGCGGATCATGGTGGCATTGAAGTGCTGGTCAATAATGCCGGGCGCTCGATACGCCGCTCTATTGCGCTGTCCTACGATCGTTTCCACGATTTTGAACGAACCATGCAGTTGAATTATTTCGGGAGCCTGCGGCTGATCATGCGCGCGTTGCCCGGCATGAGCGAGCGCCGTTCAGGGCACATCATCAATGTTTCGTCAATCGGTGTACTGAGCAATGCGCCACGATTTTCCGCCTATGTGGCTTCCAAGTCGGCGCTGGACGCCTTTTCGCGCTGCGCCTCTTCCGAGTTCAGCGATACGGGGATCGCATTTACGACGATCAACATGCCCCTGGTGCGCACTCCCATGATTGCGCCCACGAAGATCTATGACAATGTGCCGACAATTTCTCCGGAAGAGGCGGCAGATTTCATCCGCCACGCCATTATTTACCGTCCCCAGCGAATTGCGACGCGACTCGGCATTTTTGCACAGATGCTGCACGCTATCGCCCCGAAGGTTTCAGAGATCGTGATGAACAGCGCATTCAGAATGTTCCCGGACTCGGCCGCAGCCCGCGGGCTGTCAGAGGATCAACAGCATGCATCGCAGGAACAGATTGCGTTTGCGAGCATCATGCGTGGCATTCACTGGTGATATCTGTGGGGTAACCGGCTTTCAGCCGTTGATTTACTTCCGATCACCGTGATCGGCGTGAGCGAGCTGCTCCTGCAGCGCTTCGAGCGTGCGAGACAGGCTGCGTGCGATGTCGGAATGATGCGCGGGCTCGCAACCAATGCTGCGACGAAGCGTTCGGCTCTCGTCCTTGAGGCGCTCCTTTCTCAGGCGCAGGCCACGCTCGGCAAGAATGGGTTCGAGCAATTCCGCCTTGTTAAGCAGGTCTCGACGGGTAACCTGGTAGGCATGCTCGCTGAGCGCATTGCGGCTCGCGTAACTGAAAATGTTGGTGAAAAATATTTCTTCGTCCCAGGGGTCCGGTTCCAAGAGCACCAGGTCCGCATCCGGATGGGAGCTCCGATACTTCTGGAAGGCGACATTCATGCGAGACTGGATCATGGCACGGAATGTTTGAGACAGGATCAAGGGTAATCCGCCACCGATGAGTTGCCTCGCCTTGCCGGTCCCGTTCTCATTGCGGTGGTTGGCGCTGTAAGGCACTAGCGGGTTGACTGCCAGCAACATGTCCGCGCCTGCATCGAGCGCGGCTGAAGCGTGCAGGGTACGCCGCAGAGCGCCATCCACGTAGTGGTGACCATCGATTTCCACCGGCGGGTAAAGGCCCGGCAGAGCGGCGCTGGCCTGAACAGCACGTGAGATGCTGACATGCCGTTGGTTTTCGCTGCCAAAGCGAACTGCGGCGCCGCTATCGAGGTCAACGGCAACGACGTACAGCTCACAGTCGAGATCGTCAAATTCATTGCCGTGCCCGGTGGTAGAAAAAGACTCTGCGAGGTAACGATGAATGGTTTCATTGTCAAAAACTCCGCTGGGTATCGCCTGGCCGAGATCACCAATGAGTTGTGACAAACCCGGATCGGAACGTTGCTTGATGATTCGCATGAGGCTGCGGGTCAGGATTCCTGGGACTGATACCGCGCGTTCTATGTACTCTCGCCATGCAGGACGTAAAAACCGTTCAGGTTCGAACCGCAGGGAAGCGTGCTCAGCGCCCATGAATATCCTACACAGCTCGGCTGCGGAGATGCCGTTAGCGAGGCTGGCCGCGAGAAATGCGCCTGCACTGACACCGACGTAGATTTCCAATTCATGAAGACTCAGCCCGTCAATGCTCTCATCCAGCGCCTGAAGGGCGCCCAGCTCATAGATTGCACCGACGGGTCCACCCCCAGCAATGGCCAGCCCAGTCTTGGATTTGCCGCTCGGCGGGATGGGGCTCGAGGCGTTGTGAATCGATAACATGAATGTCTCGCATGGGGGTCTGAGTTGATTTTAGACTTGCCCACCGCTGATGACCAGCACTGCGCGTCGCGTCGGCGCAAGCGCGCCGGATCAGCTCAACTTCAATCCCCGGGTCAAAGTTTAATTTCCTGAAACCACGCCGTATCCAAGCTGTTAGGATGAGCAGGACAGGCCCGGCACCGGCGTTTTGATCGCGAGGTCTCAGGCCTGGGGCGTCGAGAGTAAAACATGCGCCCAGATCGTGCGCAGGTTTCGACGTGCCGCTCGGGCCAGATAGGTGTGCGAGATGGGAGTGGCTTGAATTGAAACGCAATACTGGACGCCTGCGTACTGCGCTCGGGGAGAATCACGAATTCACGCGCAGCATGCGTAATCCCGATTTTCCCCTGGCAACCCTGTTCACTCTACAACAGTGGCAACGCGACCGATTGGCCCGAACTTACTCGGATTTCGAATCGGATCAGCGATATGCGCCTGCCTGTCGTTTTTTTCTCGATGAATTATATGGCGGGCGAGATTTCTCCAGGAGGGACCAGGATGTTTCCCAGGTGCTTCCCGTCATGGTTCGAATGATGCCGGATGAGCTGTTGGGGGTAGTGGCACAGGCTTTTGAGTTGCAGGCACTGAGCTTGGAGCTGGATACCGGTATGACCAACGTGATGCTGCAACAGGGCTGGGTCGAGCTGGACAAGGTTCGGTACGGGGAGATTTATCGGCTGTTCGGCCACGAAGCAGATCGGCATCGGCAGATCGAATGGACAATTGGGCTCGGCATTGCCTTGCAAGATTTTGTTCATCACCGATGGGTACGGTTGATGCTGCGGATGGTCAGAGGCCCGGCACGAGCGGCAGGCTTTGGTAAATTGCAGTCGTTTATTGAGCGTGGCTTCATGGCATTTCGCAACATGGGTGATGGTTCAGAGTTCATCGATGCCATTCATAGTCGCGAAAGCCGCATCATGCTGAGTCTTCTGGCTGGCCGGGATGAGGTGTTGTAGCCGGGCTGAGCAGTCGCTGTCTCAGTCGAATCGGCAACCGAAATGTTCTGTCAGATAACGCACAACCTCTTGTTCAATAGGGTGTTTGAGCATCATTAACATGAAGCCCAGGTGCGCCTTGATGTGGAGTTCATTCGCGGCCACAAGGATTTCCCCATGAACGCCCGGGCGCTCGAAAAAAATGCAGTCTCCATCCCACTGGTACTGGATGCTGAATTTCCGGGCCAGATCGCGGGAAAGATCCTCAGCGGCCTCTCTGGCCTCCTCGTGAGCGAGCGCATGGTGAGCGTGAATATCTATGGTTGACACGGCAAACCTTTCAAATTGATTTCGTTAAAGGGTACACCGACCGAGGCCGGGTTCGCCACGTCCTCGTGCGCGGGCTGTCTGGCTGCTTACACCTTCGTCGTTCATACACGTACAATGCGCCATTCGAGATGGAGAACTTTTCCACACGCGGGGTTTGCGATGAACAAGAACAAAAACAAGGATGCTCCGGCATTGGCCGAGGTCAGGGAGCAAATTGACCGACTGGATACTGAAATCCAGGCACTGATCAGTGAACGGGCGCGATTGGCGTTCAAGGTGGGAGAGTCCAAGGGCGCTCTGCCAAACGCGGTTGACTATTACCGGCCGGAAAGGGAGGCGCAGGTGTTGCGCCAGGTCCTCGCGCGTAATGAGGGGCCACTGAGCGACAATGAAATTCTGCGATTGTTCCGCGAGATCATGTCGGCCTGTCTGGCTCGTCAGGAGCCATTGAAAATTGCTTATCTCGGTCCAGAGGGCACATTCACGCAACAGGCAGTTCACCGCCACTTCGGCCATTCGGTGCAGTCATTGGGCCATGCCGCAATTGAAACCGTTTTTGAGCAGGTGCAGGGCGCGGAGGCCGATTTTGGCGTTGTTCCGATAGAAAACTCCACACAGGGCATCGTGAGTCACACGCTGGATATGTTTCTGGACTGTGATCTCACCATCTGTGGCGAAGTAGAATTGCGGATTCATCACAACCTTCTGACCCACAGCAGTGGGTTGGCGACGATCGAGCGGGTCTACGCACATCAGCAATCTCTGTCCCAATGCCGAAACTGGTTGCGGCGCAATTTGCCGAAGGCGGAATTGTTGCCGGTCAGCAGCAATGCCGAGGCTGCGAGAAGGGTTCGAAACGCACCCGAGGCAGCGGCGATTGCGAGCATGTCTGCGGCGCAAATTTATGGATTACCCGTTTTGTTTTCGTGCATCGAGGATAACCCGGATAACAGAACCCGTTTCCTGGTCATAGGGCGGCACATCTTCTCGCCCTCCGGCGAGGACAAAACGACCTTGTTACTGACCGGAACCGAGGGTCCTGGCCTGCTGTATCAATTGCTGGAGCCGTTGGCGCGTTTCAAGATCAACATGAACAGGATTGAATCGCGGCCCTCGGGCACCGGGCGCTGGAAATACGTCTTTTTTGTGGATGTGGATGGTCATGCTGACGAGGAGCCACTGAATTCTGCGCTCAAGGCCCTCGAGGAGCAGGGCGGACAGGTGCGGGTGCTCGGCTCCTACCCGCGGGCTGTCGTGCCCAGAAATCCCGCTGAACCGGACGCGCCCGCCTGATCGCCACATGGCTATTCAGGTTGAAACCGCCCGGCGGCCCTTGCAGGGTGCATTAACTCCCCCGGGCGACAAATCCATCTCGCATAGAGCGCTGATTCTTGGGGGGTTGGCGCATGGCGAATCTGTGCTGGAAGGCCTGCTGGATGCGGCAGACACGCGCGCGACCCGGCTGGCAATGGAACAACTCGGCGCGGTATTCACAGACACGCCTGATGGGGTTCGGGTCTCCGGTCTCGGCGGTCGGCTTTCTGCCCCGTCCGATGCACTGAACATGGGTAATTCCGGAACGGCGATGCGTCTGCTCGCTGGCGTTCTGGCGGGACAGTCATTCGATTCAACTCTGGTGGGTGATGCTTCCTTGAGCGCTCGACCCATGAACCGGGTCATCCGACCACTGACCGCGATGGGCGCCTCGATCAAGGCCACCGAGGTCGGAACTGCGCCTTTGCACATTCACGGGCGTGAATTGCGCGCCATTGATTACGTGTCGTCCGTGGCTTCCGCGCAGATCAAATCATGCGTATTGCTTGCCGGATTGTATGCCAAGGGAGTAAGCCGCGTGCGCGAGCCGATGCTGAGCAGAGACCACACGGAGAAAATGCTGCCCTTGTTCGGGGTTGATCTGCCAGAACCGTGTGCGGTTGTGGGCGGTAGCGAGCTCCACGGATGCAGGGTTCGCGTGCCTTCTGATCCCTCGTCTGCTGCGTTTGCGGCCGCGGCCGGGCTGCTTGTCGAGGGCTCCAGGGTTCGCCTCAACAACGTCGGCCTGAATGTCACGCGAACGGGTTTTTACCGAGCGCTTGAAGCGATGGGCGCCAATGTAAGTCAAAGCTCACGAAGTTTCTGGGGGCAAGAGCCTGTCGGCACACTGGAAATCAGTTACGTCTCAGACCTGCAGGGGATTGATCTGCCCGCCGAATGGATACCCTCGATGATTGATGAATTTCCCGTTCTGATGGTGCTGGCAGCAGTGGCGCGCGGCACAACTCGGGTTCGGGGAGCGGAGGAGTTACGCGTGAAAGAGAGCGATCGCATCGATGTCATGTGCACGGCGTTGCGCGCATTGGGCGTCTCGGTGCGAGACTACCCTGATGGTTTCGATATCGAGGGGCCGGCCCAGTTCAGATCGGCGCGCGTGAGCGGGCACAATGACCACCGCTGCGCGATGAGCCTTTCATTGCTGGGCATGGTCGTGCCCGGATCCATCACTGTCGAGGGCGCGGATTATATCGAGACCTCCTATCCAGGCTTCGTACATGACATGCAGTCCCTGGGCGCCCCGATACGCTCCCTGTGAAGCGGACGAAGATGAATTCATTGCCAGAACGACCGGTGCCCGTGATCACTATCGATGGTCCCGTAGGCTCGGGCAAGGGAACCATAGCGGCCTTACTGGCTAACCGGCTCGGTTGGAATTTGCTCGACAGTGGCGCTTTGTATCGCCTGGTCGCGATCGAGGCACTGGATGCCGGACTTGATCCGCAAGACGACCAAGGCCTGGGCGAACTCGCTTTCGGCCTGGATTGCGCCTTTGCAGTAGAGCATGGAGAGGTGGTCGCGAGGTTGAGAGGCGTGGACGTCAGCCGAAGGATGCGGAGCAATGAAGTGAGCATGATGGCATCATTGGTTGCCCGTTCGCCCCGGGTTCGCGAGGGGCTTTCGTCGCGGCAAAGAAGCTTTGCGAAAATGCCCGGGCTGGTTGCCGACGGTCGGGACATGGGAACCGTTGTTTTTCCGGATGCGCCGCTTAAATTTTATCTCACGGCAAGTGTCGAGGCGCGGGCAGCGAGGAGATATAAGCAGTTGAAAGAAAAAGGGGAAAGTGTTAATCTCTCGCGCCTTTTCCGGGACATCGAAGCGCGTGACCAGCAGGACAAAAATCGCGCCGTCGCGCCACTCCGGCCGGCAGCGGATGCGGTCATTATCGATTCAACGGAACTGAGCGTTAAGGACGTGCTCGCTGCGGTGCTTGAAAAGGCCGATAAATACGTTGCAGCCCCCTTGACAGATAACAACTTGGAGCCATCTCAGGATGGTGAATTTTAACCGGCGCAAGCCGACTAACCTGGGTGGGTGCGGTCGAACCGTTGCCCGTGAGTATTAAACCAATGACTGAAAGTTTTGCGGAATTATTTGAACAGAGCCTCGATCAAAAGAGCCTGACCCCCGGATCAATCGTGACAGGGACCATCGTAGAGATTCGTGACGATGTTGTAGTGGTGAATGCTGGGCTGAAATCGGAAGGCATCGTGCCCATCAGCCAGTTTCGGAGCTCTGACGGCGTTTTGGAGGTGGAGGAAGGCGATAGTGTGCAGGTCGCGCTAGACGCTGTGGAAGACGGCTTCGGAGAAACCCGTCTTTCCCGAGAGAAAGCCAAGCGTGCCCTGGTCTGGGACAAGCTCGAAAATGCGTTCTCAGAAGATGAGATCGTTGAGGGCAAGATCAGCGGAAAAGTGAAAGGCGGGTTCACCGTCGATATTCATGACATTCGCGCTTTCTTGCCAGGATCGCTTGTTGACGTCCGTCCGGTTCGAGACCCGGCCTACCTCGAAGGCAAGGACCTTGAGTTCAAGATCATCAAGCTTGATCGAAAGCGCAACAACGTTGTGGTTTCCCGTCGGGCGGTGGTCGAATCCGAATTCAGCGCAGAACGCGAAACATTACTCGAGTCATTGGAAGAGGGCGCCATCATCAAGGGCGTGGTCAAAAACCTCACCGACTATGGTGCTTTCCTCGACCTGGGGGGAATTGACGGCCTCTTGCATATTACGGATATGGCCTGGAAACGCGTGCGTCATCCCAGCGAGGTCGTCAATGTCGGTGATGAGCTGGAAGTTCGCGTGCTGCGGTTCGACCGGGAGCGTAATCGCGTCTCGCTGGGCCTCAAGCAGCTCGGTGAGGATCCCTGGAGTGATCTGGCCAGGCGTTACCCGATCAACACGCGTCTGTTCGGTAATGTCACCAACATTACGGACTACGGCTGCTTTGTTGAAATTGAAGATGGCGTGGAGGGCCTGGTTCACGTCTCCGAAATGGATTGGACCAACAAGAACGTCAACCCCGAAAAAGTTATCCAGACGGGTGATGAAGTCGAAGTCATGGTGCTCGATATCGATGAGGAGCGTCGACGCATTTCCCTGGGCATGAAGCAATGTACAGCCAATCCCTGGGATGCATTCGCTGCCATGAACAACAAGGGCGATCGCGTGAGCGGCGCAATCAAGTCCATCACGGACTTCGGGATCTTTATTGGACTCGAAGGCGGCATCGATGGCCTGGTGCACTTGTCGGATATTTCCTGGCAATCCAGTGGTGAAGATGCGGTTCGCAATTTCAACAAGGGTGAGGAAATCGAAGCCGTGGTGCTGGCGGTTGACCCCGAGCGCGAGCGGATCTCGTTGGGCATCAAGCAACTGGACCAGGATCCATTTGCAACCTTCATGGCGTCGAATCCGCGCGGCAGCGTGGTGAAGGGAACCGTGAAGGAAGTTGATGCGCGCGGTGCGGTGATCGAGTTGGCTGAAGGCGTTGAAGGGTACTTGCGCGCATCTGATATCCGCAAGGAACGAGTCGAGGACGCCAGCAAGGAACTGTCTGCCGGTGATGAGATTGAGGCCAAGTTTGTTGGACTGGACCGAAAGAGTCGGAGCTTGACACTTTCTATCAAAGCGCTGGAAGATGCAGAACTGGCCGAAGCGTTGGAAGAATATCACCAGTCACACTCGTCCAGTGGGACCACATCCCTGGGAGAATTGCTCAAGGAGCAACTCGATCAAAATGGTTAAATCTGGCGGGCGGCCTGTCAGGGCCGCCCTCCATGTACTGGGCCATATAATTAACGAAACATCTGTGCGAGTTAACCATGACAAAGTCTGAATTGATCGATTCGTTGGCTGAGCAACAAAACCACCTGTCACACCAGGACGTTGAACTGGGCGTCAAGTCAATCCTCGAGCAAATGAGTGCCTCGCTGGCCACCGGAAGCAGAATAGAGATCCGGGGCTTCGGCAGTTTCTCACTCCATTACCGGGCACCGAGAATGGGGCGAAACCCCAAAACCGGCGAAGCGGTTGCGCTTCCCGGAAAGCATGTTCCCCATTTCAAACCGGGCAAATCCCTCAGAGAACGCGTCAACAAACGCGCCTGACATCGCAGAAGACCGGGGCGACTAAACACAATGGGCCGCATTGGGTTTGGACTGCTGGCCGTTGCAGCGATTGTGCTTGGGCTTCTGGTCGGCACATTTAACTCTGAAAAGGTTTCGCTGGATCTCATTTGGATTCAGCTGGAATGGCCGCTTGGCCTGCTTCTGCTCTGTGCGTTGGTGATCGGGCTCATCGTCGGCATGCTCGTCATTTACATCGGTCAGGTGGTCCCCCTGCGCATCAGGTTAAGTCGCAGTTCCAAGCAGCTCCCACCGGGCGGCGCGCCTGACCTCCACGATGATCCTTGAAACAATTCTGTTGCTTCTTCTGCCGGTGGCTGGCTGGCTGGGCTGGTGGCTTGCCCGGCTGTCTTCCAAACGCGCAGAGAACAAACGCAGTCGGCAGCTGAGCAACCGGTATTTTCAGGGTCTCAACTATCTGCTTAACGAGCAGCCGGACAAAGCCATTCAGATTTTCACGCAAATGGCCGAGGTCAACAGCGACACCGTGGAAATGCACTTGGCGCTGGGCAGCCTGTTTAGAAAGCGTGGAGAGGTTGACAGGGCCATTCGGCTGCACCAAAACATCATCGGCAAGAGAAATCTTGATGAGCAGCAGAGAACGCTTGCTTTGCTTGAGTTGGGTGAGGACTACATGCGCGCCGGTTTGTTTGATCGCGCGGAAAAGCTGTTCGGGGAACTGGCGGAGCGCGATATCCAGGCCCCTTCGGCCTTGCGCAACCTGTTGGACATCTATCAACAGGAGAAGGAGTGGGCCCGTGCGCTGGAGGTGGCTCAGGCTTTGGAAAAGCTTGAACCGCAAGGAATGGGGACAGCCATGTCGCACTTTTGTTGCGAGCTCGCCGATGACGCTTTACAGCAGGGAGAAACCGAACTCGCCAGGAGACACCTGCGCCGAGCCCGTCGACACGATCCTGAAAGCGCAAGGGCGGAATTCCTGGCCGCCCGCATCGCCGAGTCCTCGGGCGATTATGAGGCCGCCCTGGAGGCCTACGAAAAGGTGGTTGAACTGGATTCGGATCACCTTAGGGAATTACTTGATCCTTATTTCGAGGCGGCACGAAAGGGCGATCAGTCACGCAGAGCGCATGAGCGGCTGGTCGAATGGGCGGGCCAGCACGATGGTATCAGCCTGGTGATCAGGCGGACGGAGATCATGGCGCACGAGCGGGGTCAAAAAGAGGCCATCGAATACCTGAAAGCCCACTTAACAGAACGACCATCCGTGCGAGGTCTTTACCATCTTCTGGAGATGGAGGGCACCGAGACCGAGTCCCTGGACACCTCAGAGCAGATACTCGGCCGCATTGCGCACAGCCTGGCTTCGAGCCAATCCGAATATCGATGCCGGAATTGCGGGTTTAGTGGTCACCAGCATCATTGGCAATGTCCCAGTTGTAAGCGATGGGGCGTTACGGGTGTGATTCGCGGTGTCCTCGGCGAATAATTGGATTGGCTGGCAGTGAATCTGTTGGGCATCATGATCACCCTGCTCGGCGCGTGCCTGTCTGCCCTGTTGGTGGGCTGGGCCACCTGGTTTTCACATCGGCTGAACATTAAAGCGCACCCGGGGCCTCGGCAGAGTCACGCTCAGAGCACACCCACAGGTGGTGGACTGGGCATGATGTCCGCGCTTGCTGTCATCTTGTGGGCTCTGTTTGCACTTGGCGAAATAAGCGCCCGATGGGTTTTTGTCGTTCTGCCTTTAGTTATGCTGCTTTCTTTGCTGGGATGGTTCGACGATCGTCGGCCCCTGTCGGTTCTGTTGCGATTGACCGTTCAGCTTTTGGTCAGCTTGGTGCTGATAAGCTCGCTCAGAGACTGGAATGGAATTCACGGCTTTTCCCAGGTCGTCATGGGCGCTGTGGCGTTGACGGGGGTGATGAACATGTACAACTTTATGGACGGAAGTCATGGTATGGCGGGCCTCGAGGGAGTTTTCATCGCCGGCGTGATTGCCATGGCTGCGTTGAGTGCGGAGCAGTTTTCCCTGGCGTACGTCGCTTTGGCGGTTGCGGCCTGTTGTATTGGTTTCCTGCCCTGGAATATTCCCAGGCCCAGGGTGTTCATGGGCGATGCGGGCAGCGTGCCGCTGGGGCTTGTTTTGGCTTGGTTGTTGGTTCTGGCCATGGATCAGTCTGCGTTGTCATTGCCAATGGTGATTCTTGTTTTCAGTGTTTTTTTGGTCGACAGCGGCTTGACGCTAAGCGCAAGGGTAATCCGCGGAGAGCGGTGGTATACTCCGCACAACCAGCACGTTTACCAGAAGCTGATCAGAAGCGGTTGGACACACGGCAAGGTGGCGTGTGTCTACCAATTGGCCAACATATTTTTGGTCTTGCCTTCGTTGCTGTTGGCCAAATTATTTCCGATTTTCTCGTGGGCCATTGTGATGGGTGTGCTAACGAGAATGGCTTGCGGATGGTTCGGTGCGGCACGTGCCACTGGGGATCTTGAATGAGGGTACGCGAAATTAAAAATTTGCTTGACCTGCTGCGACACCCCCGCGCGGCAGTTATCGTTCATGATTTGATTGTCGTCGCCATCGCCTGGGTAGGTTCTAGCTGGCTCGTAGAGCGAATCGCGGGTGTTTCCCTTATCAACGGAGCTAACCTGTTTACCGAGGTGTTGTTGGTTGCGGTGCTTCAAGGGGTCGTGTTCTGGGGTACCGGCCTCTACAAAGGTCTTTGGCGCTTCGCCAGTTTCCAGGATATGTGGAATATCGCTCGGTCCGCTATTTTCGGGGCCGCACTCGTGTTCACGAGCCTGGCTATATTGCGGGGCGCGGTCATCAGGGAATGGGTGCCCGCATTGTTTGTTTACCCGGTGCTGCTGTTTGTCTCGCTTGGCGTGCCCCGGATGTGCTACCGCTTCTGGAAAGACTCACACCGGCCCAAGAGCAAAAGCAAATCTGGTCAGAAGAGGGTGATCATTCTCGGTGCGGGCCGATCGGGCGCGCTTTTGGAGCGCGAATTACGCCGCCGGAGTGGGTTCGATGTCATCGGCTACCTTGACGACGACAGGCGCTTGCGTGGTGCCCAGGTGCATGGCATTCCCGTTATCGACACTATCGATCGCTTGCCCCACGTCGGGCCGGAACTCGGCGTCGATCTGGTCATCATTGCCGTACCCTCGGCCACCAATCACCAAATGCAGCGCATTGTCGAAATCTGTGAGAACAGTGAAATTGAGTTTCGTACCTTGCCGACCCTGCAGGACCTCGGAAATAACGCAACCCGCATTGGGGTCCTGAAGCGCGTTGCCATTGATGATTTGCTTGGACGTGAGCCGGTGTCACTGAACTGGAGCTCGATACGTGAGGGTCTGGCGGGTAAACGCGTCATGATCACTGGCGGAGGGGGTTCCATTGGTTCCGAGTTGTGTCGACAGATTGCACGACTCAACCCGATTGAGCTCATTGTCATCGACAACAGCGAATATTCGCTTTATCGCATTGACCACGAATTGCGCAGCGAATTCCAGGACCTGGTCTTCTATTCTGTTCTTGGAGATATTTGCGATCCGGCGACCGTGGAAAAAGTAGTGGGGGAATATCAGCCCGACATGATTTTTCACGCTGCAGCCTACAAGCACCTGCCCATACTTCAGACCCAGATTCGAGAAGCCTTCAGGAACAACGTGCTGGGCACCATGCGCCTTGCAGAGGTTGCAGAACGGTATGACGTGGGCACTTTTGTACTGATTTCGACCGACAAAGCGGTGAACCCCGCCAACATCATGGGCGCAACCAAGCGCGTGGCGGAGATGTACTGTCAAAACATGAACGCGCGCTCCAGCACCCGGTTCATCACGGTGCGTTTTGGTAATGTCCTGAATTCGAATGGCAGCGTAGTGCCCTTGTTCCAGGAGCAGATTGAGAAGGGCGGGCCGGTGACGGTCACTCACCCCGAAATTGCGCGTTATTTCATTACCATATCCGAGGCGTCGCAGCTGATCATGCAGGCGGCAGTTCTCGGGAGCGGTGGCGAGATTTACGTTCTTGATATGGGTGAGCCCGTCAAGATCACCTACCTGGCCGAGCAACTGATCCGATTGGCCGGGCATGAACCCGGCGGTGATATTCAGATTATTTACACGGGCCTGCGGCCCGGCGAAAAGTTGTTCGAGGAACTGTTCCACGAGCTTGAGCCCTACGATACAACGCAGCATGAAAAGATTTTCCTCGCGCATCCGAGGCAGGCGACTTGGGACGAGCTCGCCGCGGCCCTGAAACAGGCGGAACTGGCTGTACGGCGCTACGACACCCGTGCGCTTAAAGGCACACTGCTGCAGTTGGTCCCCGAGTTGGCCAAAACCGCCGCAGCCAGCCAAGTCAGCGATGTTGTGCCGATACACAGAATTCGCAGCTAAAACGTGAGCGAGGCAGCGCCCGTCAGAAAAGCCGTTTTTCCCGTTGCGGGTTTGGGGACACGTTTTCTACCCGCGACCAAGGCAGTGCCCAAAGAACTGCTCCCCGTGTTGGGCAAACCACTGATCCAGTATGCTGTTGAGGAAGCCCAAGAGGCCGGGATCGATACGGTGATCCTGGTGACGCGCGGCGACAAGCAGGCCATCAGTCGCCATTTCGAGAATTCACCTGAACTCGAAGACTTCCTGTCCTCGAAAGGCAGCCACGGTCCATTGCGCCGTGTGCAGGAAATTTTGCCAGACGGCATGAAGATTCTCGAAGCCATACAGGAACAGCCGCTTGGCCTGGGGCATGCTGTGCTGTGCGCGCGCGAATTAGTGGGCGATGAACCGTTTGCCGTGATTCTCCCCGATGACATGATTCGTTCGAAGGGCGCAGGCGCGCTGAGTCAGATGGTTGAGCTGCATGGTCGCACGGGCCGGCCAGTCATCGGTGTCGAGGAAGTGCCGATCGAGCTGTCCTCGAGGTACGGTATCGCCGCGGTCAAACCCAATGATCAAGGTCATCTGGAAATTTGTGAGGTGGTTGAAAAGCCGGCACCCCAGGAGGCACCATCAAATCTCGGAGTGGTGGGTCGATATGTATTGCCGGGACGCATTTTTGAGCTGTTGAACCACCTGGGAGCAGGTGCCGGTGGTGAGATTCAGTTAACGGATGGTATCGCCCAACTCATGGGCGAAGGTACAGTGCTCGCGCACCGCTTTGAGGGTCAGCGCTTCGATTGCGGCAGTCGGCTGGGCCTGGTGCTCGCAACGCTTGAATATGCGCTCGGGGACAATGAGCTTGCTCCCCAGTTGGAAGCAATTCTCGCGCGACGATTCCCGAGTCATTCGCGGTGATTCGTTGTGGCGAGCCCTAGGCCTGCGGGCGGCCACCCGCGCGGCAAGATACTCCGCTTGTCGCACCAATCGAAATGCCTGGTCTCCAACCCCTGGAACGATCCCGTGGAGCGGGAGTTATGCATTTATCTGCCCCCGGGTTACTCATCCGAGGCGGAACCTTTCCCGGTGCTTTGGGACCTGGCCGCGTTCACCAATGCCGGCCCCGGTCATACCAACTGGCGTCTCAGGGGCGAGAATCTGCCCGAACGGCTTGATCGATTGATCGGTACGGGCGCGTTGCGCCCGCTGGTGGTCGCTATGCCCGATTGTTTCACTTACCTGGGGGGAAACCAGTACATCAACTCGCCGGGTACGGGGCGCTATGCTGATTACCTGGTCGGAGAGTTGTTGCCTTTTCTTAACGAGTCACTGAATGTGATCGATTCGCCGCGCGGTCGGGGTCTTTTCGGTACCTCGTCCGGTGGTTACGGTGCGCTGGTGCTTTCAATGCTGCACCCCGGTGTCTGGGGCGCAGTTGCTGCCCATGCACCGGATGTGGGTTTTGAATGGGTATATCGTCCCGGGCTGGCGGTAGCCTGCCGTGTCTTGGAGAATCACAATAACGATGTTGCTGCATTTCTCAGCCATTTCTGGCAGGGTAAGCGTATCAGCGGCGATGATTACACCACATTGATGACCCTGGCGATGGCGTCATCGTATGATCCCAACCCCGGTAATGTGCGCAAGATTCGCCTTCCCGTCAGGGCCGGGACCTGCGAGTTGCTTTCCGAGCGCTGGGCGCAATGGTTAAAATGGGACCCGCTTCAACTGATCGAGTTACATCATGAGGCACTGTCCGGACTGGAATTGCTGTACCTGGACGTTGGGCGCCACGATGAGTACCACATTCAGTTCGGCTGTCGGCAGTTGACACGGCGACTTGATGAACTGGGCGTCGACCACCACTTCAGTGAGTTCGAGGGTACGCATCGCGGCCTGGACATGCGGCTGGATGTGTCTCTGCCGCTCCTGGCCGATGCATTGTCGGCGGCTTGAATATTGAACTGGTCCATGAACGGAGCAAAGAGATGATCGAAATTACCGCAACGGCGCAGGAATATTTTCAGGACCTGCTTGCGCAGCAGGATGAGGTTGGGTGCGGCCTTCGCATCAGAGTCATTGACCCGGGAACCCCCCGCGCGGGTTGTGATCGCCAGTTCTGCCCAGCCGGGTCGCAGGTTGAGACCGATGAGCGCGTTGAGTTCAATGCCTTCACATTATTCGTCGCCGAGGGCAGTAACGCCTGGCTGGAGGAGGCCGTCATTGATTTTGAGCAGGACGCCACAGGCGGTCAACTCACTATCAGGGCGCCAAACATCAAGGGCGCCATGCCGGGCGAAGAAAGCCCATTGTCCGACAGGGTGAGCTGGATTCTTGAAACCGAAATCAACCCGGGTCTTGCGGGGCATGGGGGCATGGTTGCACTGGAGGACATCACCGAGGATTTGCAGGTCGTGCTCCGTTTCGGCGGTGGATGTCACGGCTGCGGCATGGCCGATGTGACTTTGCGCGACGGTATAGAGACCACGCTCAAGAGACATTTTCCTGAGATCACCGGAGTGATGGATGCCACGGACCACAGCACCGGTGAGAACCCTTATTACTGAGATTTGATCGTCAGGTGTCAGCCGGCGACCCCTTGGCGGGCTCAGCCGGTGCTCAGTCCTGGGTGAGCTCCTTCAGGCCCGGCAGGGATGCATAGTAAGACGCCAGGTCCTCGATGTCCCGATTGCTCAAGTTGGCCGCCATCCCGGCCATGATCACGTTCGAACGTGTGCCTTCCCGGTAGGCGCGAAGGGCATGGGCGAGATAACTTTCGTGTTGCCCCGCCAGGATCGGATACGTAGGCAGGGTGCCCTGGCCGTCTGCACCATGACAGGCTGCGCAAACCTGGGATTTCTTTTCCCCTGCATTTTTGTCGCCGCGGGCTTGTGCGTTCTGGCAGCAGAGGATCATCAGGATTGAACTCAAGAAGAGAAGTCGGGTTATGTTCATTGTGCCTGTATTCCTTACTTGCCCTCGGATGCGAAATACGCAGAGATATCCTGGATGTCCTGCGGTTTAAGGCTCATGGCCTGAGATTGCATGGTCTTGTGTTCCCGTTCGCCATTTTGATAGGCCATCAGGGCGGCGACGAGGTATTCATATTTCTGTCCGGCAATTCTCGGCACCTTGTAGGTGGGGTAAACATTGTTGTATCCGGGAATGCCGTGACAACCCGTGCAGGTATAGGCTTTAACCTTTCCGGCCTGTGCGTCACCGTTTGCCACGACCAAGGCCGGAGAGCCCGCGGCTGCCAGCAGCAGGGTCACGATTAATCTTTGCATGGAGGCATCATCCTGAGTGGTTCAGGCCGGCGATTATACCGGCTCACGAGGCGTCAAACCAATACCCTGAGCATGTTTGCGGGCTGTGTGTGTGCTCTTGGCGATGAATATTCAATGAGGGGTTAATGTGCATGTGTGTATGCACATCGTAAGGGTGCTTCAGCAGAAATCGCGAGAGCGGGTTTTCAGCTTGGGGCTCAGGTGGGTGAAATCATGAATCTGTCGGGCAATCAGGTGCTGGACACCGCCATCGGATTCCAGGGTGCCATCAATAGCGATCAGGTAGGCGTTCAGCACCGTATGCCTGTGGCGTTTCCACAGTCTTCGCCACACGACGGCGTTAACAGAGCCTGTTTCATCTTCCAGTGTCAGGAAAATAGTGCCACTGGCAGTCATGGGTCGTTGCCGCATGGTGACCAACCCACATGCGCGTACATGGGTCCCGTGGGGAAGTTCGGCCAACTGAGTGGCCAGGCGGACCCGCCGCCGACGTAACTCGGCGCGAATAAAAGCCAGTGGGTGGCGTCCCAGGCTTAATCCGGTTGTAGCGTAGTCAGCAAGCAAATCATCGCTTTCTGACGGTGGGCGAATGGATACGGGCTGATCTGGTATCGGTATGCCAGCCAGCAGATCGGCTGGTTGAGCAGGGGCCGCTGCAACCGACCAGCGGGCTCGATGACGATGACCCGCCAGGCTTCGTAATGCGGCCGCCTCGGCCAATGCCGCCATCTCGCGTGAACCCAGTGCGGCGCGATGTTGCAGGTCATGGACATCCCGATATGCCAGATTTTCCCGTTCCCTGACAATACGTTCACCGCTGTTGCCGCCCAGCCCTTTCACCATGTGCAGGCCCAATCTTAGAGCCGGCTGCCCTTTTTCGGGCCGGGTCAGTGTGCTCTCCCGTTCGCTGAAGCGCACATCGACGGGCAGCACCTTGACCCCGTGCCGCTGTGCGTCCTTGACCAGTTGGGCCGGTGCATAGAAGCCCATCGGTTGGGCATTCAGTAACGCACAGGTGAAAGCAGCCGGATGGTGACATTTCATCCAGCATGAAATGTAGACGAGTAACGCAAAGCTGGCAGCATGGGATTCAGGGAAGCCGTATTCGCCAAAACCTCTTATTTGGTCGAAAATCTGTTCGGCAAATGTTTTGCTGTAACCGCGCTTCAGCATGCCATCGACGAGGCGTTGATGCATGTGTTCCAGCCCTCCACGGCGAGCCCATGCGGCCATCGAGCGCCTGAGTGCATCGGCCTCGGAGCCGGAAAAACCAGCAGCCACCATGGCGATCTGCATTACTTGTTCCTGGAAAATAGGCACGCCAAGTGTTCGCTCCAATACCCGTTTGAGATCAATCGAAGGGTATTGGACCTTTTCGAGCCCACGTCGGCGCTGGAGATAATGGTGAACCATGTTGCCCTGAATGGGTCCGGGCCGGACGATGGCTACCTCGATGACGAGGTCGTAAAAACAGCAGGGTTTCAGGCGTGGCAACATGGCCATTTGTGCCCGTGATTCGATCTGGAATACGCCGACGGTATCGGCCCTCTGGATCATGGCGTAAGTGGCCTGATCTCCTGCCGGAATATCGGCCAGCGTGATTGCGGATTGGCCTTGTTGGTTGATCAGGTCCAGGCAGCGGCGTATTGCGCTGAGCATCCCCAATGCGAGGCAGTCGATTTTCAGTAGCCCCAGGGTTTCCAGATCATCTTTATCCCATTGGATGATCGTGCGCCCAGGCATGGCTGCGTTTTCCACGGGCACCAGGCAGGCCAGGTTGTGCTCGGAAATCACAAAGCCGCCGACATGCTGTGAGAGGTGGCGCGGAAACCGGCACAGTTCCCGTACCAAGTGCAACAATTGCTGCACGCGGAAGTGCGTGGGATCAAAGCCCTGTTCGAGCAGGCGCTGGTCGAGTGTTTGCTGATCCGGTTCATCCCACCAGGACAGGTTGCGTGCCAGCTGATCGACCTGGCTCAGGCTGAATCCCAGCGCCTTTCCGACATCACGAATGGCGCTGCGGGGCCGATAGGTGATGACGGTAGCGGCCAGGGCGGCCCGTTCACGTCCATACTTACGATAGATGTACTGAATAACCTCCTCGCGCCGCTCATGTTCAAAATCGATATCGATGTCAGGGGGTTCACCGCGCTCGCGCGAGATGAAGCGCTCAAAGAGCATGCTCATTCGCGCTGGGTCGACCTCGGTAATGCCCAGGCAGTAACAGACTGCGGAATTGGCTGCTGAGCCTCGGCCCTGGCACAGGATGCCCTGATTGCGGGCAAACTGAACGATATCGTGCACGGTGAGGAAATAAGGTTCGTAACGCAGTTCGCGGATCAGTTCCAGCTCACGCTCAATTTGCTTTCTGAGTGCGTTATCGATGCCTTCCGGCCAGCGCTTTTGTATGCCGGCTTCCGTCAGTTGCCGCAGGTAACCGGTGGCATCGAGGCCGGTGGGGACCACCTCGTGGGGATATTGGTACTGCAGTTGCCCAATTCGGAAGCAGCATTGGTTTGCGATCTTTACGGTTTCAGCCAGTAATGCCGACGGTAGCAACTGTGCCAGACGATGCCGCGTGCGGAGGTGGCGTTCACCGGAGGGCAGGGCGCGATAGCCGAGATCGCTGACTCTGCAGCCGTGCCGGATGGCGGCCAGCACATCATGCAGGATGCGCCGTGGCCGATGGTGCATTTGTACATCACCGCATGCGGCCACCGGCAGCCCCACGGTGCCCGCGGTTTGTTGCAATTGCGCAAGTCGCTGAGCTTCATTGGGTCCCAGTGTGCTGCTGAAGCCTATCCATGCCCTTCCCGGGAACTGGGCCGCCAGCCAGTGTCCGGTCAGCAGGTCGTTTTCACAAGCGGGTAGCCAGAGCGCCAGGCATTGATCCAGGCCCTGCTCAAAAGCGGTGTCGGCAAGCGCGTAGTGACCCTTTTCAGCATTGCGCCGCCCACGTGTGATCAGCATGCACAGCTGCGCATAACCCTGTGCATTCCTGGGTAAAACAACAAGGCGTGAACCGTTTTCAAGGTAAAACAGGCTGCCGGGGATCAATTCGATGGGTTGACCAGCCGCCCGGCAACGTTCCGATTCCTCCCAGGCCCGCACGATGCCGGCCAGTGAGCACTCATCAGTGAGTGCGATAGCCCGATAACCCAGTTCGGCCGCCCGCATCACCAGTTCCTGGGGGTGTGAGGCGCCGGTCAGGAACGTGAAATTGCTCTGGCAGACGAGTTCGGCGTAATCGGGTGAGACTGTGTTCTGCATACTGTATATATATACAGTATATTCTCAAAATGTGAAAATACGATCTCCTGTCGCTACAGAAGGTTGAAAATCTGCCTTCAGGGGGCTTGTTCTTCGGTTCTTTGGGTGATTCCGCCAGTGACGGCGAGCCGCATGGCTTCCTCGAATGGCAAGTCAATCGATTGCAGACAGCTGCGGGGTAAAAACAAGGTATAGCCGCCAATTTGATAACTCATCGGGCAATACACCGCGACGGGCTCATCGCTCTGGAGTGGCAGCGGAAGGTCATGAAAAGTCTCTCGGGTAACGAACCCGATGAGCTGGAAGTCCTGTCCGGGCAAACGCACCAATACCGCGCGGCTGAAATGCCGTTGCTGACCGGGGCTGAAGTAACCTACGAAGTCCTTGATGGCGCTGTAAAGCGTCTTGATCAGCGGCAGGCGGTTGACCAGCCCCTCGCCGTACTCGAAAAGACGTTGGATAATCAATGCGTGTGAAAGCAATCCCACCAGGACAATCAGCATCATGCCCGTAACCAGGCCCATTCCCGGCAGGTAGTATCCAGTGGGCAGGACATGTTTCAGTAATCCGCCCAGCAAGCGCTCAGACCCTGCCGCTGTCCACCATAATATGGCCAGGGTCAATGCGATCGGGATCACCACGATCAATCCTTTCAGGAACAGTTTGCCGAGAGCGTTCATGGACTTATTGTAACGCTGCGGTGACCGTTGTCGCCGGCGGTTGACTGCAGGGCGCCGGCAAACGGATCAGGGCGGTCATGCAAAAAAGCCCTGCAGATACCAGCCGGGGTGTGGTTTATATTCCCGGAAAGCCCACAGAAGCTGCCCGCCCGTGTCACGGGCAATAAAGTAATCCCGTCGACAATCCTGACCATCCCACCATCCCGTTTCGATACGTTCCGGGCCAGCAAGCAGCTGGTAATCATCAATCTGACATGGTTGTGGTTGTGACAAGAGCCAAGTGGGTCGGTGGGGCAACGCAGTGCAGTCCGCCGGCTGCTCGGGCCGCCGGAAGGACCAACTCCTTTCCGGTCGATGGTCGGCCATTCCGCACAGACCAACTACCGCATCTTGCCCCAGTCGCGCCTGCAGCCGGTCCAGCAGTGGACTGATGGTGCTGAGTTCATGGCCATCGCCGTCGGGTAATAATCCGGCCTGGTGCGCATCAAAGGGCAGCATCTGAGGGGCCTGCAAGGTGATCCGCTGTATGGGGCGCGGCAGGCGGGTGCGCTCGAGGCGTTCGCGAAGGAGCATGAGGATGCGGTCTTCGTCACGGCCGGGATGCTGCATGCCAAGTTGAATGTGCAGGCTGCCTTGATCATGAAGCAGTTCAAAATTCAACTGTTGAATGCCGCAATCCCTTCCTCTCAGGACGCTGCATAACTATGTGACCAGTCGACGCAAGGGGAACAACAAAGCAGGGCTGCTGGAAACTTCCTCGGTCAATTGCAGGGTTGAGGAAAAATCGTCAGGGGGGTGCCAGGGGT
>CAXQNK010000124.1:0-13113 GCA_964225175.1 Candidatus Nitrosopumilus sp.
CCCATTTTGAGTGACCAGCCATGGTTTCCTCCGACTAAATTTTTCCCCTCTCTCATAGTGGCACCAGACGAAAGGAGCAAGCCCGATTACAAAGGAAAAACCAGCGGAATGACAAGTGACACAACTTACGGCTGGTTTGCAACCCTCAGACCTGGTCATTGTTGCCGGTCGCCCAGCAATGGGTAAAACCTCGTTTGCCATGAACATCGCCGAACACGCGGCCATCAAGCATAAGGTGCCCGTAGCGGTTTTCAGTATGGAAATGTCCTCTCTGCAGTTGGTCATGCGGCTGTTCGCGTCGCTCGGGCAAATTGATATGAAGAGTCTTCGGACGGGTCGCCTGCAGGAGCATGACTGGCCTAAATTGACTTCCGCGATGAATCTCCTGCAGAAAAGTCGTATTTTCATCGACGAGACTCCAGCGCTCTCACCATCCGATCTCAGGGCCCGCGCACGAAGATTGAAACGGGAGCACGATGTCGGATTGATCGTGGTGGATTATCTGCAATTGATGGCGGTGCCAGGAACACGGGAAAACCGTGCGACTGAGATTGCTGAAATTTCGAGGTCGCTTAAGGCCCTTGCGAAAGAGTTGGACGTGCCAGTGGTTGCGCTTTCGCAGCTGAACCGTTCCTTGGAGCAACGTCCCAACAAGCGGCCTGTCATGGCAGATCTCAGGGAGTCTGGTTCGATTGAGCAGGACGCAGACCTGATCATATTCATCTACCGTGACGAGGTCTACAATCCGGAGACCCCTGAAAAAGGCAAAGCGGAAATCATCATAGGCAAGCACCGAAACGGTCCAACAGACACTGTCAACGTGGCCTTCCAGGGTCAATGGGTTCGATTCGTCAATTACACGCCAGATTTTTACCACACCGACGCCATCTCCTGAACATCGCCACGTTTCAGAATCATTCCATGCTCAGAAATACTGTTGCCCACATCGATCTGTCGGCCTTGCGCCATAATCTTGAGATTGTTCGCGCGATGGCCCCCAACTCCGGAGTTGTTTCAGTCATCAAGGCGGACGCTTATGGCCATGGCGTGTCTGCCGCGGTGCGTGCCCTGGCGGGCACTGATATTTTTGCTGTTTCGACTCCCGAGGAAGCGGTTGCAGTTCGTGAGAGCGGCTGGCGGGGTCGCTTGTTGTCGCTAGAGGGTTTCTTCGATCCCCAAGGCTTTGCGCTGGCGCGCGAACTGCAACTGGAGCTTGTCGTCCACCAACGTGAGCAATTGGAGTTTCTGCGACATCATGGAGGTCTGGAGAATCGGAAATTATGGTTGAAAATAGACACTGGCATGAACCGCCTGGGCTTCCGCGCGGCCGATGCCGAAGCTGCCATGGCGGCACTCGAGGCCATTCCCGGGGCAGGTTCCCCTGTGCTGATGACACACTTTGCCTGTGCAGATAATGCGGTCCATCCCTTGAATAAGGCCCAGATTGAGTGCTTTCAGCCCTTAAGGCAGGCCTGGCGCGGTGAAGTGTCCATGTGCAATTCTGCAGCGCTGATCAATTTCCCCGACACCCACTCGGATTGGATTCGCCCCGGAATTCTTCTCTACGGCATTTCTCCAATTCCCGGACAGACGGGTCATGCATTGGGCCTGCGCCCAGTGATGCAGCTCGTAACTGAACTCATTTCAATCAAGCAGTGTAAAAAAGGGGAAACCATCGGCTATGGAGCAAGCTTCAGTTGCCCGCGAGACATGACGATCGGGGTTGCCGCTATCGGTTACGGAGACGGTTATCCGCGGCAACTCGGTAACGGCGCCCCCGTGCTGGTCAATGGGCACGCGGCTGAATTGGTTGGGCGTGTTTCCATGGACATGATTACGATCGACCTGACCGGGCACCCCAGCGCTTCGGTCGGTGATTCCGTCTGTCTTTGGGGCGGAACGCTGCCCGTTGAAACGGTGGCCGAACAGGCTGGTGCCATTCCTTATGAACTGATTTGCGGGTTGACCCGGCGAATTCGCCGAGTCATTAGCTGATTCAGGTTTCCGTTTCGGTGAGTTCGTACTTGCGCAGGTATCCGCGCAATTGGTGATAGGTCATGCCCAGATATTCGGCGGTCTTTTTCTGGTTGAAGCGGTTGTTCTCCAGCGCGTTCTTCAACAAGCGAACTTCCTCGTCACGAACATGGGCTTTGAAATCAAAGGGTCCTTGGGTAACGGGGGCAATTTCATCGGCAGACCGGCTGTTGCCAGGCCGCCATGGCGATGCGAAAGGATCAAACACGATGTCCTCGATCTCCATCTCGGGGTCGCAGGCGTAAACTGCGCGCTCGATCACGTTCTTTAATTCCCTGACATTGCCGGGCCATGTGTATGCCCGCAATCGTTCCTTGGCAGCGCCTGAAAACCCTGCAAAATGTGTCCTGCCAAGGTCTCCGGTCATCTTGACCGCAAAGTGCTCTGCGAGGCCCATGATGTCCTCAGCCCTGTGTCGCAAGGGGGGCAAGGTGATGACGTCAAAAGCGAGGCGATCAAGCAAATCGGGTCGAAACTTACCTTCATCGGCCAGCTTGGGCAGGTCCTCATGGGTGGCGCCAATGATTCTTACATCTGTCTTGAGCGTTTGCGTTCCGCCCACCCGCTCCAGTTCACCGTATTCGACAACCCGCAGTATTTTTTCCTGAACCCGGGAAGAGGTGCTGGCCAGTTCGTCGAGAAACAAGCTGCCGCTGTCGGCGAGTTCGAAACGGCCCAGTCGTTGCGCATTGGCCCCGGTGAAGGAACCTGCCTCGTGGCCAAAAAGTTCGGTCTCCATGAGGGATTCCGCCAGTGCCGCGCAATTTAGCTTGACGAAGGCTTGTTCCCAGCGTCGCGAGAGATAATGAATCCGGGCCGCTATCAACTCCTTGCCGGTGCCCCTCTCTCCGATAACCAGCACCGGACGATCGAGCGGCGCAATTCTTGACACTTGTTCAAGGACCTCCAAGAAAGGAGGGGATTCACCAATCAACTGCTGTTCGCGATGCTGTCTCACCAGGCGCTCCAGGGAATATTCTGTTAAAAATTGTAAAAAAACCGAGTCCTGTTGTCGTGGGCTGGAGGTCATGGCCGTTATCTGATACAAGTGAGCGCAGTTTGGCATGAGGAGTTGGTGATTTTGCCCAAAACCAAGCGGGTTCATCATTGCACCGCCTGCGGTAGCGAGCAGTCCAAGTGGGCAGGTCAATGCCCGGATTGCAAATCTTGGAATACGATTGAAGAATTTCGTCTGCCCGCAGGGGGTGGGGCGGTAAAAACTGGGCATTATGCAGGCAAGGGTTCTGCGGTGGTCACCAATCTTGCACGGGTTGCGGCCGGGAAGATCAAGCGAATTGAAAGCGGTATGCATGAGCTCGATCGCGTGCTTGGCGGCGGACTGGTGCCCGGCTCAGTGGTCTTGATTGGTGGTGACCCGGGTATCGGCAAATCAACCCTTATATTGCAGGCGTTGCAGCAATTGCACAGCCAGGTCAAATGTCTTTACGTCACCGGGGAAGAGTCTCTGCAGCAAGTGGGCCTGCGAGCGCATCGACTGGGTCTGGATCCTGACCGTTTCGATTGCCTGACAGAAACCTGTATCGAAGAGATCCTGGGCGCAGCAGTGTCACATCAACCCGGATTACTGGTCATCGACTCCATCCAGACGCTTCACTCAACTGAAATTCAATCAGCGCCGGGTTCTGTCAGCCAGGTCAGGGACTCGGCTGCAGCGCTGGTCCGTTATGCAAAGGAAAACCAGTGCACCGTGCTGATGGTGGGACATGTCACCAAGGATGGAGCCTTGGCAGGCCCCCGGGTCCTTGAACACATGGTGGACGCGGTGCTTTATTTCGAGAGCGACAGCGGCAGTCGTTACCGGATTGTACGCTCTTTCAAGAACCGATTTGGTACGGTTAACGAAATTGGCGTGTTCGCTATGACGGGCCAGGGCCTGAAACAGGTATCCAACCCCTCGGCAATTTTCCTCTCGGGCAGAACTGAGTCAGCTGCCGGGAGTATCGTGACAGTCACGCGGGAAGGCACCCGCCCAATGATGCTGGAACTGCAGGCCCTGGTGGACGAGAGTCAGCAGGCCAATCCACGGCGGGTGGCGCTCGGTCTTGAGCACAACCGACTGGCGATGCTGCTCGCGGTTTTGCATCGTCACGGGGGAGTGAGCCTTTCCGGCCAGGATGTGTTCCTCAACATTGTCGGCGGTTTGCGCATCAACGAGACAGGAACGGATTTACCTGCGCTGCTGGCCGTGCTGTCCAGCTTTCGCGATCGGCAGTTGCCGCAGCGACTCGTGGCCTTCGGCGAGGTCGGCCTTTCCGGAGAAATCCGCCCGGTATTCAATGGCGAAGAGCGCGTCAAAGAGGCGGCGGCCCACGGCTTCGAGCAACTCGTCCTGCCCGCCGCCAACGCACCCCGAAATGCCCTGGCTGGGGTAACTATTCATGCTGTTAAAAGCATATCTGAGGCGATTGAGGCGGCGTTTTCCTGACCGCGGCACCTATACGCGCAGAGCACGTCTGAACACTCTGAGCAGCCTTCGCTCGATCAACTCGTAGTGGAGGCAACTCAGCGCGATGATAATTAGCATGACCAGCGCGTAAACGAATGCGATCAGCGTGGGCGAGAATGCTGCCAGAGCTGTGTTAAGGCCCAGCTGTCGGGTCACCTCCAAGAGCGGGATGTGACTTAAGTAGATGGCGTAGGACGCGCCACCTCCCCGCACACTGAGCCTGCGGGGCGCGGTAACGCCGGCATGCTCCAGCTTCACCAGTCCTGTGATCAGAAACAGGGCAGCGGTGCCAAACCAGATCACGCGAGGCAGGACATGGAATCCCTGCTCGATATGCCCATCGTACACGGAGTGGTTCATCACGGCGCCGGATAGAAACGTTGCAATTCCGAGCATCAACCAGATCCAGGCCTTTTCACCGGAGGTGTTCTGCAGCCCGTAAGCCAGTGCGGCACCCGCAAAGAATTCAATAAGAAAAGGGGACAGCAAGAATTGGGTCGCGAACGGCACGAAATATATGTTCTCAGGGCGAAAGGCACCCAGCAACGCGTGTCGATAAATCATTGTGATCAACAGGCAAGTTGTGATCACCTGCAGCAATCGGGCACGCGATGGGCAAGGCACCGCGCTAATGATCAACCCAAATAGTGCATAAAAGTAAAGCTCGTAGGACAAGGTCCAGCTGATCTCCAACAGGTTCCGGCTCAACGGTATCGGCCACAGAAAAAACGATTCGAGAAGCTGTGCTTGTTCAACATGA
This sequence comes from Candidatus Nitrosopumilus sp., assembly GCA_964225175.1. Classification (GTDB taxonomy): domain Bacteria; phylum Pseudomonadota; class Gammaproteobacteria; order Xanthomonadales; family SZUA-36; genus WTJD01. The sequence continues at coordinate 5,262 of CAXQNK010000124.1, forward strand.
CGGGCACGGGTCCAGCTGAATACCAGTAGCGTCAGGGCAAAGAATGGCCAGTAACCTGAGTAAATTCTCGCCAGCCGCCGGCCCAGAAAATGGGCACTGTCTGATACACCCGAGTGTTGTATCGTCGTGTGGGCCATGATGAAGCCGCTGAGCACAAAAAATATATCCACACCTGCGAATCCAATGGCTTCTCCCAGGCGATACAGCCCTCCGAGTTCGGAATCTGCTGTCGGCAGACGCATCGCGGTGTGATAGAGCAATACCCAGGCGGCCGCAACCAAGCGCAGCAGCTGAATGTTGATGAGCAGCTTGGGTTTCATGGCGGCCCAATTGGTCGGCGATTGGGTTTCACCAGCACTTTGTGAATCATGTTGTCGTTAATTTCGATCACGGTCATGATGTGCTTTCCGATCTGTATGCTGGCTTTCCCGTCCGGGATCATTTCCAGTTGTTCAATGAGCAGCCCACTAAGCGTGTGCGCCTCATCCAGCGGAAGATTCCAGCCGGTTTGACGATTCAGGGTTCTGATCGATGCCGCACCATCCACCAGGAAGTTGCCATCATCAAGTTTGCGCAGCTGGCGATTGGCGGTTCGGCCTTCGGTGGTGTATTTGCCGACAATTTCTTCGAGAATGTCATCCAGTGTTACAAGCCCCTGGATGTCCCCGTATTCATCAACAACCAGCGCCATTCGGCGTTCCCGGCGTTGAAACTCGAGCAGTTGCTGAGTCAGGGATGTCTCTTCCGGTATGAAATAAGGGCTGCGGACTGATTTTTTGAGATTGCTGAACTGCAGAGAATCATGAGAAATTTTTGAGATGATGGTCCTGATGTGAAGAAATCCTACGATTTCGTCAATACTTTCTCGATAGACAGGTAGCCGGGTATAGACCGTTTGGGTCAGTTGTTGAAGTATGTTCTCCCACTCATCGGCAAGGTCAATGCCGACGATTTCGCCGCGCGGCACCATGATATCGTCCACAACAGCCTGCTCAAGATCCAGGATATTCAGCAGCATGGCCTGGTGCGTTCCAGGCAATTGACCACCTTCTTTCAGAAGGGTCCTGATCTCTTCGCGATTGAGTCGTTCCAATTCCTCATTGTCCGTCTTGATACCAAAGGGCTTCAGCAGGTTATTGGCCAGTGTATTGATCAGCCAGACAAACGGGTAGAGCAGTTTGAGAAGTATGGCAAGTGGATAGGATGCAACCAATGCGACGCGCTCGGGGTGCAATGCGGCGACCGTTTTAGGTGCAAGCTCGGCGAAAATCAACACCACCGCAGTCATGACCAGTGTTGAGATCCAGATGCCGTTGTCGCCAAATTCGCGAATCGCAATGACTGTCGCAATCGAGGCAGCCAGGATATTGACGAGGTTATTGCCCAGCAAAATCAGCCCAATCAGGCGGTCGGGTTTGCGCAACAGCGATTGAGCTCGCCGCGCGCTGCCGTTTCCCTGGTTTGCCAGGTGCCGGAGCCGGTACCTGTTGAGCGCCATTAGCCCGGTTTCCGAGCTGGAGAAGAAGCCTGACAGCAGTATCAGGATCAATAGGACAAGGTAAAGGCTACTGGTGGGAATATCTTCCAAAGGTGTCTATTGATCCTCCGTAGCGCTCAGCTTTGCCAACTGCTGCCCAAAACCAGTTCAAGCACAAACTTGCTGCCGAAATAGGCCAAAACCAGCAGCGTCACGCCCGCGAGGGTTAGCCCAACCGCTAACCGTCCTCGCCACCCGCGAAATTGTCTTCCCCAAAGCAAGATGCCAAAGATCATCCACGCCATCAGCGCGAGAATCGCCTTGTGTGCAAGGTGTTGCGCAAATAGATCGTTGACGAAACTCAGTCCCAAGGCCAAGGTCAGGGTCAGTACAGTGAAGCCAATAGTAATCAGTTGAAAGAGTTGGCGCTCGAGAATGACCAGTCCGGGCAGGTTTTGGACGAATCGATTCAACGTGTGATGACGCAGGAAATAATCAATCAGCGCCACGAAAAATGCGTACACGGCCGCAATACTCAAAACGCCAAAAGCCATTACGGCACTGAGGATGTGGATGGACAGGGTGGTGGAGCCCATTGGTACGAGGTTCCCGGGTGCAGGTATTGTCCATTCCATAGCGACAATCAGGGCAGCCAGGGGCAGGGTGATCAGCCCGGCGGGGTACAGCGGCTCATTCTGGGTCAGTGAGAGTAACTGAAGGGCGACGATCACCAGCGCACACAGCGACAGGACATTGAAAATACTGATCAGGTTCTCGCCGAGAGGGATCCAGTGCAGGTATACAGCGGCGGCGTGAAGGACAGCGCCCAAGGCAGCGAGAAAGATCGAGGCATTGCGAGCCTTTTGGGCACTCTTGCGCATTGAAACGTAGAGAAGCAAAGTGCTGCCCAAGTAGCTCAATGACACGATGAGTAACAGGAAATCGTGCATCCGATCAAAACCCGTACCAGTGTTCGGTCCCGGCTATAATACCCGACTGATCCACGAGGAGCAGCCGATGTTCGATAATCTGACTCAACGACTTTCCCTAACCATGCAGCAATTGCGCGGCAAGGGCCGGTTGACCGACGAATCCATCCAGGATGCCTTGCGGGAAGTGCGTATCGCCCTGCTGGAGGCTGATGTGGCGCTGCCGGTCGTAAAGTCTTTCATAGGCGAAGTCCGCGAGCGGGCCAGGGGCGCCGAAGTCACAAAAAGCCTGACGCCCGGACAGACGTTGATCAAGATCGTCAACGACGAGTTGGTTCGCGTGATTGGGGGGTCCAACCAGGCTCTGGATCTCAATGCGCCGGCCCCAGTGGTCATCCTGATTTCGGGGCTGCAGGGTTCTGGTAAAACCACGACAACGGCGAAGCTCGCCAAACTGCTGAAAGAAGAACACAAGAAAAAAGTCGCGACCGTGAGCTGTGATACCTATCGGCCAGCGGCAATCAAGCAACTGGAAACATTATCAGCCCAAGTTGGAGCAGAGTTTATTGCCTCTGACGCCTCACAGGACGCGGTGGACATCGCGCGTCATGCGCTGGACGCGGCACGTCGCCAGTTCGCTGACGTCCTGTTGGTCGATACGGCGGGCCGGTTGCACGTCGATGATGACATGATGATTGAGATCAAGCGCATTCACCAGGCGGTGAATCCTCACGAAACGCTTTTTGTCGTGGACAGCATGAGTGGACAGGATGCAGCCAATAGCGCTCGGGCTTTCAATGATGCTCTGGATCTGACGGGGGTCGTCTTGACCAAGACGGATGGTGATGCCCGAGGTGGCGCCGCGCTGTCTGTGCGCCACATTACCGGCAAGCCCATCAAATTCATTGGGACAGGCGAAAAAACAGACGCGTTGACGCCTTTTTACCCGGATCGAATTGCCTCTCGCATTCTGGGTATGGGCGATGTTCTGTCCTTAGTTGAAGAAGTTCAGCGCACGGTCGATCAGGAAAAAGCAGAAAAACTGGCCAAGCGATTGAAGCGCGGTCGCGGTTTTACTCTGGATGACTTCCGAGAGCAACTTGAGCAGATGAACAACATGGGCGGGCTTGGAAATCTCGTTGACAAGCTTCCGGGTATGGCCAACCTGCCGGATCAGCTGCGACAACAGGTGGACGATATGCAAACCCGACGCATGATTGCCATCGTTAATTCGATGACGCCCCAAGAGCGGAGTTTTCCGGACGTCATACGCGGTTCACGGAAACGCCGGATAGCGGCGGGCTCAGGCACCAACATCCAGGAAGTCAACCGGATGCTTAAGCAGTTCAATCAGATGCAGAAAATGATGAAAAAATTCGGCAAGGGTGGCATGAACAAGATGATGCGAAAACTGGGTAAGCTGCAGGGACAGATGCCTCCCGGCGGCTTTCCGCGATGATCTGCCTGCTGGAGAGGCTTAAGTGATACGTGTCTCGTGGCTTGCCTTGTCGATCACGTAAATCAGCCACAAAACACCGTCTGTTTCCGTGACTTCCCTGAAGCGCATGCCCAGTTTGTGCAGCACACTGGTAGAGGCCAGATTTTCCCTCATCGAACGTCCGATGATTTCTTCCAATCCAAAGTGGGTGAAACCTGCCTCGAGTGCAGCTTGGGCTGCTTCGGTGGCGAAGCCCTTTGACCAGTAGCGCCGGAAAAATCGAAAACCGAGATCAACTTCCGTGGTCGGATTGTCTTTGCGTAAACCGCAAAACCCCAGAAACTCGCTCGAAAATCTATCAATGACAGCCCAGCGGCCGAATCCATGGATGTCATAGTAGGGATAGGCTTCCAGAAAATCTTCCACTGATTTAACCGATGGAAACGGTGTCTCAGCGGTATAGCGCATCACATCCTCGTCGCGATATAAGTCGTACAGGTCGGGAGCGTCAGAGGCCTTAAATTCCCTCAGGATCAGACGGGGACTTTGCAACATGAAACCGGGTTCAGCCAATTCGCGCTATTCCTATTTTTATTCCGCTCCGAGATTACCCAGTGTTTGCGGCGTCGGCAAGCCCCCGCAGCGATAAATCGCGTGCACTGAATTCAAGGCGTCACCGGGTGGCGGTATCGTGCCTTGATTGTTTTATTTTCGGTCGGTTCGGGTTAGAATGGCCGGCTTCCTGAATCCGGTCCTGCTGAGTCTATGGACAGATAGCTCGACGGGCGCGGATGAAACACTGTGGTTATGGCCACGAAACCAAGCCGGAGCGCGCTGTGTGGGGCCGGTTGGACGATTAAAGGTTTTTTGGAATGGTTAAGATCAGACTTTCCCGGGGCGGCGCAAAAAAGAAGCCGTTCTACCACATCGTCGTCACCGACAGCCGCAACAAGCGAGACGGTCGACGCATCGAAAAAATTGGCTTCTTCAACCCGGTTGCACGTGGGCAGGAGGAGCGCTTGCGCGTTAACCTCGATCGGGTGGATTACTGGACTTGGGTCGGGGCGCAATTGTCTGAGCGCGTGAAGCATCTGGTGTCAGAAGCACGGGGAGCCGCCGCTTAAGAGGCGAGGTTGATCATGGACAGTCCGAAGCGACCTGACGCTGATATTGTTATCGTGGGTCGCCTGACGGGTGTTCATGGGGTGAGGGGAGGAATGAAACTTCTTTCTTTCACCCAGCCACGGGAAGCCATTTTTAGTTACCGGCCGTGGTTCATTGGACGGCAAGAGCGCGAAATGGAGTGTGTTCGCGGACGACCCAAGGGAAAAACCCTGGTTGCGGAAATTCGCGGTATTGAAACGCGAGAAGTGGCTCAAGAATTTGTCGGTCAGGAGATTTCAGTGTCTCGGGACCGGTTGCCGGAACTGGAGTCCGGAGAGTATTACTGGACAGACCTGATTGGCCTGAACGTGTTCACGCTTGATGGTCAGGATCTGGGCGCTGTCGAGCGATTGATAGAGACTGGCGCTAATGACGTGCTGGTGGTTCAGGGAGATCGTGAACGTTTGATTCCCTACGTGCCGGGGCATTTCGTCAAGCGGGTGGATCTCGATCAACGGCGTCTCGAAGTGGATTGGGATCCGGAGTTCTAAGAGGGTTGATCATGCGAATAGATGTGATCACCTTGATGCCAGAATTTCTAGTGCCCGTCACTTCGCTAGGGGTGGTTGGCAGAGCGGTTGAGGCCGGTCGAGTGACCGTGAAGACCTGGAACCCGCGGGACTTTACGTCGGATCGCCACAGAACCGTAGATGATCGTCCCTATGGCGGCGGGCCCGGAATGGTCATGAAGGTCGAACCCCTTCAGGCCGCGCTGAACGCCGCGCGAGCCGATCAGGGCAGTGAAACGAGGGTATCGTTATTGAGTCCTCAGGGGCGAGTGTTGACCCAGTCAGGGGTTCGCGAACTGGCAAACCGGACAACGCTAATCCTGGTTTGCGGTCGGTATGAAGGTATCGATGAGCGATTCGTCGACATGGAAGTAGAGGAAGAGATATCCATTGGTGATTATGTCGTCAGTGGCGGGGAGCCTGCAGCGGCCGTACTGATTGATGCAGTTACACGGCTTCTGCCAGGAGTTCTCGGTGACGAGACGTCTGCAGTGCAGGACTCGTTCACGGAGGGTCTTCTGGATTACCCGCATTACACGCGACCTGAGCGCGTAGCGGGGCTCGATGTGCCCGATGTGTTGTTGTCAGGTGACCATGCGGCCGTGGCACGCTGGAGAAGAATGCAAGCCCTTGGACGTACCAGGGAAAAAAGGCCGGAGTTGCTGAAGCAAATGACTCTGGACGATGAAGACAAGGCGTTGTTGGAAGCGTATCAACCTGCGCAGGAGTCTGAAAATTCCGGATGAGTCCGGATTGAGAAAGGATAGAGCAATGAAAAATATCATTGACGAGTTAAATCAAGAACAGATGAATCGTGACATTCCGGAATTCGCGCCCGGCGACACTGTTGTCGTCAGCGTGAAGGTGAAGGAAGGTAATCGCGAACGCTTGCAGGCCTTTGAAGGTGTTGTCATCGCCATCAGGAATCGCGGTCTGAACTCAGCCTTCACCGTTCGGAAGATGTCTCATGGCACGGGCGTAGAACGTGTATTCCAGACTTACAGCCCGATGATCGAGGCCGTCAAGGTCAAGCGGCGGGGTGATGTGCGCCGTGCCAAGCTGTACTACCTGCGAGGCAGAGAAGGCAAGGCCGCTCGCATCAAGGAAAAGCTGGGCTGACTGCAAGTTGCTTCGAAAGAAAACCCGCCTGGTGCGGGTTTTTTTTTGAAACGGGCTGGGACTCTAAACTTGAATCAGCGGTCAACAACCCTAATTTTGTGCCTAGCCTGATCAAGAGAACTGGGACTATGACATCCGACACCGACACTCGCAACCGAGAACAGAAACCCGAGACACATGCCTTCCAGGCGGAAGTTCGGGAGGTTTTACAGTTGATGATTCATTCGCTGTATTCAAACAAGGAGATTTTCCTCAGAGAGCTGATTTCCAATGCTTCCGATGCCTGCGACAAATTGCGGTTTCTCGCCCTCAAAGATGATCAGTTGCTCGAGGGTGACGGTGAATTCCGAATCGAGATTGACATTGATGAGGCGGCGCGAACGCTCACCGTTCGTGACAATGGCATCGGCATGGATCGCGAGGAAGTCGCGGAAAATATCGGAACCATCGCGCGTTCGGGAACACGCAGATTCCTGGAACAGGCTACCGGTGAGGGTCAGCTTGACCAATCGCTCATCGGCCAGTTTGGCGTTGGCTTTTATTCTGCTTTCATCGTGTCGGACAAGGTGACCTTGCGCACCAGGAGGGCTGGCGTGGCGGCAGCTGAGGGTGTTGTGTGGACATCCGAGGGCGCGGGTGAATATTCACTTGCTAGCGAGACGCTGGAGAGACATGGCACCGAAGTTACCCTTCACCTCAAAGAAGGTGAAGATGAGTTCCTCCAAGCATGGACATTGCGATCGCTTATCAGCCGCTACTCTGACCACATCGGCTTTCCCATTCGCCTGAGGGGTGCGCCCGGGGAGGGAGAAGAGCTCGGTGACTGGGAAACTGTCAACCAGGCTTCGGCGCTTTGGACACTCTCAAAGACTGAAATTGACGATGATGCCTACCAGTCATTTTATAAGCACGTCAGCCACGATTTCGAAGATCCCTTGGCATGGACGCATAACAAGGTCGAAGGGGCCCAAAATTACATCAGCCTGTTGTATGTGCCCAACCGGGCACCCATGGACATCATGCTGCAGCGTGATGAGCGCAGCGGTCTTCGGCTTTACATTAAACGCGTGTTTATCATGGATGCAGCGGAACAATTGCTGCCGCACTACCTGCGCTTCATTCGCGGAGTTGTCGATTCAGATGACTTGCCACTCAATGTGTCCAGAGAGTTGCTACAGGAGAAAGAACTCGTCGCCAAGATTCTATCGGATCTTGT
>CAXQNK010000125.1:0-11923 GCA_964225175.1 Candidatus Nitrosopumilus sp.
TAATTAATTATATATTATTGAAATACAATCACATTGTATGTGTTTTTCTTTCACTGGAAAGCAGGTTAGCCAAGTGTGACTCAATGATTGTTCGTGCATGGGCCCCGTCCGGCGTGTCCGCGAACTGAACGCCGATTCCGGGTTTGCGGTTGCCCTGTGAACCCTGCGGAGTGATCCAAACGACCTTGCCCGGAATGGGCAATCGCTCTTCCAACTCCATCAGCGTAAGCAAGAGAAAAACCTCGTCACCGAGCTTAAAGCGCTTGGTACTCTGCACAAACAATCCTCCGCCCAGCAGAAAAGGCATGTAGGCGGCGAATAGGGCCTGTCTGTCCTTGATCGACAGCGATAAAATTCCCTGCTGTGCCATGTCAAGCTCCTAGCTGAGACCTGGAAGCGACCATTCTATCAGCCAATCTCGCAGAAGTAAGTCCCCACGGACTGCTGTTTTCACTAAATTTCGATTCCGGTCTGCTTTTTTTTGCAAATCGGCCAGAAAACCACGACCCGAAGCGCCCCTGCCGGCCGATCTCAGCCGATCACTGGCCGATTGCGATAACCACAGCCACAAGGCATCCGGGTCGAAATCACGCAACTGAGTGCTCGCAGCCGCTACACCATCCGGGCTCGACCGAAGCCTGTGCAGCTGCTCTTTCAGCTCGAAGTATGCCGGCACCAACTCCCGACGCTGATAATCAAGAGCCCGAAGCGGCGCGCCACCTGCAGCCGTGAGCGCCTGCGAAGCCTGTTCAGGCGTCAACTCCCCTGTCCGTACGAGCCAAACAGCGCCCTCCTCGAGAGAAGGGGGAGCAACCAGCAGCGACTGGGTCCGACTGCGAATCGTGACAGGCAGGCGGGTTGGATCACTCGATACCAGAATGATGACCGAAGAACCGGGAGGTTCCTCCAGTGTTTTAAGCAGCGCATTGGCCGAATTGGAGTTCATCCGCTCCGCCGGATTGATCAAGGCTACTTTCCTTGGGCTAATGGTGGTCGTCAGGCTGAGCTGTTCGATCAAGCCCCTGATTTGCTTAATTTTTATATCTTGGCTGTCTTCCTCGGGGGCCACAAGGAATTGTTCAGGATGCGCACCGCCCTGCAGCAAATTGCAGGATCTGCAGGTTCCACAGGCCTCATCGTTTCGGGTCTCCAGGCACAGCAGGCTCGAGGCAATCTTGCGGGCCAACTGAGACTTTGCTATTCCACCCGGACCCTGCAACAGCAGTGCGTGCGCCAAACGATCTGATTTCAGCCTGGCGCGGAATTGTTCCCACGCCGGCTTCAGCCAGTTCGCATTATGGTCATCCACCATCAGAGCGCCTTGATCCTCATGGATACAAAGCCTCCAAACGACCCTCAATGCTTTCCCAGACCGTCGTTTCGTCCTGACCGGCATCGATGACGTGAAATCGCTCGCTGAAAATAGCTGCGCGTTCAAGATAAGTTCGCCTAACACGTTCTAAAAATCGCAGTGATTCTGTCTCGAAACGATCTTCCGTTCCGCGTCCCTTGGTTCGCTGGAGGCCGATCTCCACCGGTATGTCCAGCAGGAGCGTCAGATCTGGCTGAAGACCCTTCTGAACAAGGTCGGCCAGAGTTTGAATCTCGGAGTCGGACAACTCGCGCCCTCCACCCTGGTATGCGAAGCTGGCGTCGGTAAATCGATCGCTAATCACCGATCTCCCCTCTGCCAGGGCCGGGCGAATGACTTCCTCGAGGTGCTGCGCACGAGCAGCGAAAATCAGCAGCAATTCCGTCAGAGCGCTCATCTCCCTGTGTTCGCCGTGTAAAACGAGATCGCGAATCAACTCGGACAATTCTGTTCCACCTGGTTCCCGGGTGGTCACCACCGGCAGGCCCCGATCACGATACCAGGACTCGATTCGGTGGATTTGACTGCTTTTTCCAGCGCCCTCACCACCTTCCAGTGTGATAAAACGTGCTCTACTCATGGCTTTGTGCTCAGCATTTTTCGGACCGCAACCTGATGCTCGGCAAGTGTATCCGAAAAAACATGTCCACCTTGGCCATCAGCGACGAAAAACATCGCCGTTCCATCACTTGGCTGCGCTGTGGCCAGCAAAGTCTCCCGCCCCGGCAGGGCAATGGGCGTAGGAGGCAGCCCCCTGCGGGTGTAGGTGTTATAGGGCGTGTCGGTTCTCAGGTCTTTGCGGCGAATATCGCCGTCAAAGGACTCTCCCAACCCGTAGATAACGGTAGGATCAGTTTCCAGTCTCCAGCCCTTGAGCAGGCGACGGGTAAAGACGCCTGCGACCTCGGATCGCTCGGATGCCACCGCAGTTTCCTTCTCAACGATGGACGCCAGAATCAGCAGTTCATACGATGAACGCAAGGGGCCTCCGGTGTATTTGCTCCAGGCCTCGTCCAGGGCAGAACGCATCGCCGCATGCGCCCGCCTGAGTAACTCTAGATCGCTGTCGCCCCGGACAAACTGATAGGTTTCAGGCAGGAACCAGCCTTCTGGATGCTGCCCTTCCAGGCCAATGTCCGCCATCCACTGGGTGCTGTCTGGATGCATCTGCATTTCGCGCTCCAGCACCGGATCCTCGGCAAGAGCTTCCAGCAGGCGCCGAAAACCCCAACCCTCGACAATCGTGAACGTGTAGGTCTTGACGTTCCCGCTGGCCAGTAATTCCAGGAGCCCCTGGGGATTCAATCCAGGTCGAAGTTCATATTCCCCCGCCTTGATCGTTGCAGGGTTCAAGCGGAAGTACACGCGCCAGCGCCAATCCAGTTGAGTGATGCCGCGCGCGGAAAGTTCACCGACCACCCGCTGTATGGCCTGTCCCCGCCTGACATCCAGAACTTCTCCGTCGCGCAGCTCGAGCGGCGTCTGCTTAAACTGCTGATAAGCCCAACTGCCCCAAAGCGTCAGGGCGAGCAGCGCCACTATGACAGTAAGAGCACCAAAGCGGAGCGCAGGATTCACAATTGTTCCTGGCGGTTGGAAAGCCAGGATTGGAGTTCCCGCGTTACTGGTCCGATTTCAAAACTCAGTTCCTCGATGGAACGAACCGGGACAATGCCGCGCACAAGGTCGGAAAGAAACACCTCGTCAGCTTCCTCCAGCATATCCGGGGAAATACGGCGCAATTCAGTCCGGGATTTGAATTCGCGGATTATCCGGCCCCTGAGCACACCCCGGATGCCGTTACGGTCCATGCGAGGCGTCAGCAGTTGCCGACCCATAACCAGGAAAATATTGGACGCCAGTGCGCTGATCAGGTGTCCGTTGGTATCTTTGAGCAGCCCTTCTACCTGCTCGTATGCCGCGTTTTCCCGCGCGGCAAGAACCCACTCAAGCCGATTGAGGTGATTAATGCCCCCAAGCGCGGGTTGCACGCCGAGTTTTAAACTGCAGAAGCGCGCGTCAACACCCCTGCGATTGAGCTGCGGATCGCTTGGAGGCCATGGAAAAGCCATGACAATTCGAGTCTCCCCGGGTCTTCCATCGCCATGTTGACGTTCCAAAGCGCCGCCACGGGTAAGAAAAATGTACACGAGCGCGCGCGCGTGACCTGCAGCAACTGTTTGGGCCTCACGGAGCAATATAGACTGGTGCGGAACTCTGAGAGCGAGGCGATCACCCCCGCGATTCAATCGGTCGATATGGTCCTGCCACCACCAGGGTCTGCCGTGGACCATAGCGACGCGTTCCCAGATTCCCTCTCCGAGCATGAAACCACGGTCCGCCACGGACAGGTAGCCACTCCATTCGCCGTCCACCAGGCAATCCAGTATTTCTGAACCCGGCGACTCGATCATCGCTTCCCCGCCCGGGGGAGTGATTGGGTCGAAAGGCTAGTCACTGAAGCGACGGAAGACGAGCGTCCCATTGGTTCCGCCAAACCCGAATGAGTTAGACATGACAGTTTTGACCCGCTGTTCCCGGGCACCCCCCGGCACATAGTCGAGATCGCAGCCCTCAGACGGCGTATCCAGATTGATGGTGGGCGGAATCACACCATCGCGAATGCTGAGGAGCGAGAATACCGCTTCGACTCCTCCGGCCGCGCCAAGGCAGTGGCCCGTCATGGATTTGGTCGAACTGACGGCCAGCGAATAAGCATGCGTTCCAAAAGCAGCTTTTATCGCATCGGACTCGGCCCGGTCCCCGAGCGGCGTGGAGGTGCCATGCGCATTGATATACTCCACCTCGTTGGGATCAATTTTCGCGTCACGCAATGCGTTGTGCATGCACAGAGCCGCGCCTTCGCCATTTTCCGGCGGCGCGGTCATATGGAACGCATCTGCACTCATGCCAAAACCAATGACTTCAGCGTAAATATTCGCCTTGCGGGCCCGCGCATGCTCCAGTTCCTCCAATATGACAACACCCGCACCGTTGGACAAAACAAAACCATCGCGTTCCACATCCCAGGGGCGACTGGCCAGTTCCGGCTCATCATTGCGGCAAGACCTGGCTCTGGCAGAACAGAACCCCGACATCGCAGGTCCGGTCGTGGCGTATTCCGCACCACCGGAAACCATCACGTCAGCATCGCCGTAAGCGATGATTCTGGCCGCCATCCCGATGTTATGCGTAGCCGAAGTACAGGCCGTGACGATGGCAATATTGGGGCCTTTGAACTGATATCGGATCGACAGGTTTCCGCCGACCATGTTGATAATCGAACCTGGGATGAAGAACGGGCTGACCTTGCGTGGCCCACCGTTAAGGAAAACCTCGGTGTTGTTTTCAATCGTCGCAATGCCGCCGACGCCTGCTCCGACCGACACGCCCACTCGTGAGGGATCCATGCGGTGCTCCGGCTCGATCCCGGCATCATTCAGAGCCTCGATTGAAGCCGCGACCCCATAGTGAATGAATTTGTCCATGCGGCGGGCATCGCGTTTCGGCATGAAATCAGTCACGTCAAAATTGCGAATCTCTCCAGCGATCCGCGTCGTCATGCCCTCAGGGTCGAATTCGGAAATTGCAGAGATGCCGCTGCGGCCATTGCACACCGCATCCCATGCTGCCGTAACGGTATTACCAACCGGCGAGATCACACCCATGCCGGTCACCACCACACGCCTTTTGGACATCATTCAAATCCTCCGGTGACGGTTCTTCGGAAGCTCAGAAGCACAACGGCCGGCAATGGGCCGGCCGTGATAGATCTTGCTGGCTGCAGAATCAACCAGCGTTGGAATTAATATAGTCAATCGCCTGCTGCACGCTGGTTATTTTTTCAGCTTCTTCGTCAGGGATTTCGCACTCGAATTCCTCTTCAAGAGCCATAACCAACTCTACGGTATCAAGCGAGTCGGCGCCCAGATCGTCAACAAACGAGGCGGTGGAGGTGACTTCCTCCTGCTTCACACCCAATTGCTCAACAACGATATTGCGAACGCGATCTTCAATACTGCTCATGTTCTACTGATTCCTCTACAGGGGACTGAGGTGCGCAATTTTAGTGAAAGTGCGGCTCCACTGCCAGTCCGTAACCATTCGCCACAGTATTGTGGCCACTTTAAATACCCTTTACGACACCAGTGCATCACCGGCTCCGGTCCTTTCAGGCCATATACATTCCACCGTTAACATGCAGGGTTTGCCCGGTGATATACGCGGCCTCCTCACTCGCGAGAAATGCTGCAACTGCAGCGATTTCTTGCGCATTACCCAATCGCTGCAACGGGATGTCAGCCAGCAGGGCCGAGCGCTGATCGTCGTTCAATGCCCGTGTCATGTCCGTATCGATGAAGCCGGGCGCAATCGCGTTGACCGTAATGCCACGGGTACCCACTTCACGTGCCAGGGAGCGAGTAAAACCCATCATGCCCGCCTTGGCGGCAGCGTAATTGGTTTGGCCAGGATTACCCACGGCGCCAACAATCGAAGTGATGTTGATAATACGCCCTGTTCTGGCTTTCATCATTCCGCGCAAACACGCCTTGCTCAATCGGAATACCGAACGCAGGTTCGTATCCATAACCACATCCCAATCCGACTCTGTCATGCGCATCAACAACTGATCGCGGGTCACACCGGCATTATTCACGAGAATCGTGGGAACTCCCGCTGTCTTGCCCAGTTCCGCAACTAATTCGCCCACCGCATCAGGATCATTGACATCCAACGACGCGCCCTGACAATCCGCCCCGATCGCTGATAAGCGATCACCGATCTTCGTAGCGCCCTCCGGGGTAGTCGCCGTGCCGATCACCCGCGCACCCAGTGTTGCAAGCCGGTCAGAAATTGCAGCACCGATGCCGCGACTTGCACCCGTTACCAGAGCAAGCTGTCCCTCGATTCCTGTGTTCATCCGAGAATCCTCCACGCCAAGACGGGCATCAGTACTTAAGCAATGCGGAACCCCAGGTAAATCCGCCACCAAATGCCTCGAGCAGAACGGTTTCACCACGTTTGATTTTTCCGGACCTCACTGCGGAATCGAGTGCCAGCGGCACCGAGGCCGCGGAGGTATTGCCATGCCGGTCAACGGTTACGATCACCCGATCTTCTGGCAACCCGAGCTTTTTTCCAATCGCCGAGATGATCCGAAGATTGGCCTGGTGAGGCACCAGCCAATCCACGTCCGAGCGATCGAGCCCGTTAGCCTCCAGAGTTTCATCCACTATCCTGCTGAGGGTGCGCACTGCCACCTTGAACACCTCATTCCCCTTCATCTGGATGGTCAGACCACCATTCGTCTCTTCCATGCGGAAACCAGCAGATATGCCGACATCGGTGTTCAAAAGACCCGCATATTGCCCATCAGCGTGAATGTGAGTGGACAGGATTCCGGGCTCCTCAGATGCCTCTAGCACCACCCCGCCCGCGCCATCACCAAACAGTACGCAAGTTTGACGGTCCTCCCAGTCAATGAGCCGAGTGATGGTCTCAGCGCCGAGGACGAGAACGCGATCAACCGTGCCAGCACGAATGTATTGATCCGCGACACTGAGGGCATAAATAAACCCTGAACACGCGGCATTGACGTCCATCGAGCCCACATCCCGCATCCCGAGACGATGCTGCAACAGAGATGCAGAACTCGGAAATACGACATCGGGCGTGGTGGTGCCCAAAATGATCAAGTCAATGTCCTTTGGGTTAATTTCAGCAGCCGACATGGCATTTCGGGCTGCCTCGAACGCGAGGTCCGTAGTCGTTTGGCCGTCCTCGGTCACGTGGCGTTGCTTGATCCCGGTTCGATCCTGAATCCATTGGTCCGTGGTATCGACAATTTTTTCGACATCCGCATTGGTCATGACCCGCTCGGGGACATAACTGCCCGTACCGATAATCCTTGAAAACCTCATTCGCCCTCTCCCAAACCGAACCGCTGCAGGTATTCTTCAATTTTCCCGGGGACATGGCGCCGGGTTTCGCGTACCGCCTTGATGATAGCCTGTGTCAATGCTGGACGGTCCGCGTTGCCGTGACTTTTGAACACGACCTCCCTCAGCCCGAGCAGCGGGGCCCCATTATGCGCGCCGGGCTCCAAACGTGCCAGCATGCGCCGTAGCGCTGGGCGGGCCAGCCACCCACCCAGACGAGATCTCAGATCCCCGTTAAGCGTGGAGCGCAATTCCGCCATGAGCAGCTTTGAAAGGCCCTCATTCGATTTCAGCATGATGTTTCCTGAGTACCCATCACACACTGCGACATCGACCCGGCCACTGTAGATATCATGTCCTTCAACGAAACCCACGTAGTTCAGTCGGGTTGCCTCAAGTCGCTCATGCGCCTCGCGGATCACCGCGTTACCCTTGCTCAGTTCGTGGCCCACGTTCAACAGCCCCACGCGAACCGATTCGGGATTCGCAGGGTTTCGGGCAACGGCACCCATAACGCCGAACTGGGTTAACTGTCGTGCATCCGCATTCAGGTTGGCACCCAGGTCGAGTACACCGGTCGTGCCCTGTTGATGAGGAATTTCAGACATCAATGCAGGCCGACGCAAACCGGCCGTGAGGCCGATGTACTTGCTGGCCAGAATCATCAACGCTGAGGTACTTCCTGCGCTGACACAAGCATCCGCTTTTCCGGATTCCACCAACTGGAGAGCAAGGCCCAGGCTGCTGTCCTGAGCTTTCCGAAGTATGGAAATAGGTCGCGCATCGGACGGCAATACCGTTGTGCACTTCACGAGAGAAAGCCGGGGGTGCTGGGCCCTCGGTAAATGAGGTAAGACGTCCTGCTCCCGGCCTGCAAGGATAATTTGCAAGCCCGGTTCCGCGCCCAGCGCTTCGATGGCTGCGGGCACCGTCGTGGCAGGGCCATGATCCCCACCGTGCGCATCGAGGGAGAGCCTCATGGGATTTGAGCCATCAGGCATGCTGACCAAGCCCCTGGTATCCAAATCTTCGCACAGGCTTCATATTCATTTTCACCCAACAAAAAACCGCCGGCGCTTCGCCGGCGGTCGATCATAAAGCGCAGGAACACGCACTATGGCGGCTCACTCGTCTTCTTCAAACTCCACGACCGGGGCGTCGATCACCCTGCGGCCTTTGTAAAAGCCCTCCGGCGTGACATGGTGCCGAAGATGGGTCTCACCCGTCGTCGCATCGATGGACAGCGTCGGTGCCTTGAGCCGATCGTGTGATCGACGCATACCCCGACGTGAGGGTGTTTTTCGACTCTTTTGTACAGCCATCTTGATAACTCCCGTTTAACTGTTTTCTGTATCCGATTCCACGCTCGACTGCTTCATCATCGATTGCAGTGTCGCGAACGGCTTGTGCGTATTTTCCGGCGGAGGTGCATCTTGCGCCTCTGCGCTTCCAAAGCAGACCGTTTTCAGTCCAGGTTTCCTCGCCACCTGAGGTACGGCAAGCAGCAGTTCGTCCTCAACGAGCGACTTGAAGATCAATCGCCCGTCCTCCGTGCACGTGGCCTCGTAATATTCCGGAAGCTCCTCCTGCTCCCAGATGTCCGCAACCACTGCCAGTAAACTTTTCCTTTTCACCGGTAACTCAAAAATGTCGAGCGAAGCCTGGCACTGCAGTGTCAACACTGCCCGGACCTCGAGGTCGACTACTGCGCGGCCCTCAGCATCAACGCTAAAGGTCGCAGAAAAGTCTGCTTCGCCCTCATGGCTCGCGAGCATTTGATGCAATCGCTCAAAAGAGCTGAGCGGCATTGTGCCACCGAAAGACCTTCGACCCTCCGCTGCGCTCCACGGATTAATGCAGTCAGGGTATTCCCTTGACATACCTGTTCACCCCATTAACCAAGCAGGTTGTCCCTGACCTTCTGGCACTTGGCCCGTGCAAACAAGAAATTATATAACAAGGCACAGGTTAACTCCAATTCAACTGGCAATCTTTCGAGCCGTGCGCGTGTCTGAAAAAAACATACGCTACCGGATGGTGACAGGACCCCGGCTTGTTTATAATCCCAGCCATCATCGGGATTTCCCGAGTTTTTCTATCAATGTTATGACCTCTGAGAGTGACCCCCGGAGTCTGAAATGACCGAAGAAGCATACAAGCATTGGCACCTGGAAACGGACATGGACAATGTGCTGTGGCTGGGTATCGACCGTGCCGGCGAGCGCACGAACAGTCTATCGATGGAAGTGCTCCAGGAATTGGGCACCCTGGTTGACGAACTTGAGGCGACCCCCCCCAGAGCAATGGTTCTTCAATCAGCAAAACCAGGCTCATTTATTGTCGGCGCCGATATTCGAGAATTCGGAACCTACACCGATGCCGAGGAAGTCGCAGATGCCATAAGGGAAGCTCACAAATTACTCAATCGGATCGAAGCACTCCCGTTCCCCACCGCGGTGATCATAGAGGGTTTCTGCCTTGGAGGCGGCCTGGAACTCAGCCTCGCCTGTGACTACAGGATCGCCAAAGACACTGAGGCCACCCGAATCGGTTTCCCTGAAGTCAAGCTGGGCATCTACCCGGGGTTCGGGGGCAGCGCGCGGAGTATCCGGCAGTGCGGGCCACTGAAGGCCATACCGCTGATGCTTACCGGCAAGATGCTTCGGGCACGTGCTGCACGTTCAGCCGGATTGATCGATGAGGTGGTTGGTCCGCACGGTGAACTGCGCTGGGCGGCCCGTCGCGCCGTGCTCAGGGGTCGAAAAAGCCGTCTCCCGGGCCGTATCACGGGGCTGCAGAACCTTCCCCCCATTCGGAGGTTTCTTGCCGGACAGATGCGCAAGCAGGCCACTGCGAAAGCGAATCCAGCACACTACCCGGCCCCTTTCGAGTTGATTGATGCCTGGGAGAAATATGGTGATGATCCGCACCGCATGATGGAGGAGGAAGCCTTGCGGGTGGGCCGTTTGATTATCGGCGATACTTCGCGGAACCTGCGCCGTGTTTTTGAACTGACCGAGCGCCTGAAAGCGTATGGCAAGGGCAGCGAGTTTCGCGCGCGCAGGGTGCATGTGGTCGGTGCCGGCGTGATGGGTGGTGACATCGCCTCCTGGTGCGTGCTGCAGGGCATGGAGGTGACGTTGCAGGATCGGGAACTCAAATATATCGAACCCGCACTCGAACGTGCCAAGAAGTTATTCAGAAAACGACTGCGGACTCCAGACCGGGTCGCAGGCGCGGTGTCTCGCCTTTTGCCCGACGTCGATGGGGCGGGCGTGGCTCGCGCGGATGTGGTCATTGAGGCCATTTTCGAAGACGCTGAAGTCAAGCGCAGCCTGTATGCCAGCATTGAGCCCAAACTCAAGGCCAGCGCGCTGCTGGCGACCAACACATCCGCCATTCCTCTTGATGAACTGGCACAGGGCCTTGAACAGCCTGACCGACTGATCGGCCTGCATTTCTTCAACCCCGTGGCCCAGATGCCCCTGGTTGAAGTGGTTCATTACGAACATACGCCCGAAGACCGCATCGCCGCGGCAAGCGCTTTTTGCAACCAGATCAACCGATTCCCCCTGCCCGTGAGAAGCAGTCCCGGTTTCCTCGTCAATCGGGTGCTCGCCCCCTACATGCTGCAGGCATTCCGCTTGCACCTCGAACGCTCCATTCCCAAGGAAGCCCTCGACAGGGCCGCAACCCGCTTCGGAATGCCAATGGGCCCGGTGGAGCTGGCGGATATCGTCGGCCTGGACATCGGTTTGCAGGTGGTTGGAAAACTTGGTGGCAAGGATGCAGAGGGACCACGAAAAGTCCTTCAGGAAATGGTCGACGCAGGGAAACTGGGCAAGAAAACCGGAGAAGGCTTTTACCGATGGGACAAAGGCAAGGCCCGGAAGGATTCGAGCGCAATCAACGGGCAAGATCTCGACCGACTGGCCGAGGAGTTGCTCGAACCCTACTTTGGAGAGTGCGGCGCATGCCTGGCCGACAAAATCGTTGATGACGCCGATGTTCTTGATGCGGGAATGATCTTCGGAACGGGGTTTGCTCCATTCCGGGGAGGGCCACTGCATTATCTCCGCTCGATCAACGCACCCCCTGACGACGCCGAGGAAATCGCAGCAACAACAGCATCGTCACCAGGGCAAAGTAACAACAGCGACAGAGGAGTATCCGAGCCCTCGGAAGACGAGATGACAGAGGCGCAACGTACCCGTGCGGGAGAACCCGAAAATGACTGATTCATTGCAAAGGGTGGCGATCATAGGCGGAAGCCGCATTCCGTTTTGCCGTTCCAATACGATTTACGCCGAAAAAACCAACCTGGACATGTTGAGTGCCAGCCTGCAGGGGCTGGTCGATCGGTTTGACTTGGGTGGCGTTCAACTGGACGAAGTGGTAGCTGGCGCAGTCACCACGCATTCCAAGGACTGGAACCTGGCCCGTGAGGCCACACTTTCGACAACTCTGAGTCCACTCACACCGGGTATCACACTCCAGCAGGCCTGCGGAACCAGCTTGCAAGCGGTTTTGATTCTCGGCGCAAAGATCGCAGCAGGCCAGATTGATGCAGGACTCGCCGCCGGCACTGACAGCACCTCCGACGCACCGATCG
>CAXQNK010000126.1:0-22005 GCA_964225175.1 Candidatus Nitrosopumilus sp.
CGTTCACGATGATTTTGAGCACTTTTCTTATTATTTCCGCGTGGTCACGCCGCGTTCGGAAACAATCGGGTCCGTTCGCTCGGTTCCCCTGGCGATCGTTAAATAGAGGCGGGTCATGGGTCATACAAAAACCAGACAGGGATATGAATTTGTCGACCATTCCCGGAATGAACCATTAAAGCTCAAGCTTGATACCCGCCGGCATGAATTCCGTGAGATTTATCATGACTTCAATCCGGAAGATGTTGTCGGGCAATCCGAGCGCTGTATTGCGTGCGGTAATCCTTATTGTCAGTGGAAGTGCCCGGTTCATAACTATATTCCGGACTGGCTGAAACTCGCTTCCGAGGGGCGCATCCTCGAAGCGGCGGAACTTGCTCATCAGACCAACAGCCTGCCGGAAATTTGTGGACGGATTTGCCCCCAGGACCGACTTTGCGAGGGGGCCTGTACGCTCAATACCGGGTACGGCGCGGTCACCATCGGCGCGATTGAAAAACACATCACCGATACAGCTTTCGCCTCGGGGTGGCGCCCTGATCTGTCGCATGTTGTCGATACCGGCAAGAAAGTGGCCATAGTCGGAGCAGGGCCGGCCGGATTGGCCTGCGCAGATATCCTCGTTCGCCATGGTGTCAGGCCCGTTGTCTATGACCGTCATCCAGAGATCGGAGGCTTACTTTCTTTTGGTATCCCTGAATTCAAACTGGAACACAAGGTCATCAAGACCCGAAGGGCGATTCTCGAGGATATGGGCATTCGGTTCGTGCTGGGCGCCAACATCGGAGAAGACATCACCTTCGAAGAGTTACTTGATCAGAATGATGCCGTATTTCTTGGTATGGGCACCTATCAGCCCATCAATGGCGGTCTGCCGAATCGTGATGCACCGGGCGTGCTCCTGGCATTGGATTACCTGATCGGCAATACCCGTCGAATTCTGGAGATGCCACCGGGTGATTATCCCTTCGTGGATCTGAAAGGACAAAGCGTGGTGGTATTGGGTGGAGGCGACACGGCGATGGATTGCGTGCGTACGGCCGTTCGGCAGGGTGCGAGAGAAGTGCGTTGCCTGTACCGTAGAGACCGTGAAAATATGCCGGGCTCACAACGTGAGGTGAAGCACGCTACCGAAGAGGGCGTGCGGTTTGAGTTCAATATTCAGCCACTGGCTATTGACGTCATGGCACCCGGCGAGCGGGTTAGCGGCGTCGAAGTTGTCGAAACGCAACTGGGCCCGCCCGACCCCTCGGGACGTCGACGTCCCGAGCCCATTCCTGGCACTGAGCGCAATATCGCAGCAGACGCTGTGATACTCGCATTTGGCTTTCAGCCGTCACCTCCTGTCTGGTTGCAAGAACTGGGCGTGAAACTCGATGAGGGCGGCCTGGTCGTTGCCTCCGAGGAGAGCGAAAGCCCATTCCAGACGACCAATGAGCGAGTCTTTGCCGCTGGCGATATGGTCCGTGGCGCTGATCTTGTGGTCACCGCAATCGCCGATGCCAGAACAGCTGCGCGTGGGATTCTGAACTACCTGGGCGTCTGAATGCCCTTAGTGGCCCGGTCACCGCCAGGCCGGCTTACTCCTGTCAATGTCCATTTTCAGGATAGAGGTAGGATTGATGCGACAGCTGATTATGACGGCTTCAATACCTCGGTCATCGGCTGATCGTTCGGTGAGGCAAAACTGGTTGCATTAAAACCTGCGCTGCGTCGTTGCCGGACAGTTTACCAGCCACCGCCACCACCACCGCCACCGCCACCTCCAGAGAACCCGCCCCCGGCACTGCCAGAGCTCGATCCGGGTGGGCTTGAAGCGGAAGAGATTGCTGATTCGAGTCCGGAGCCCAGGTTGTTGCCAATGTGCTGTAGGGCAGTCAGGCCTCCGTATTGCCCGGTATACCAGTTTCGACGGAAGGGAGCCCCTTGCCGGGCCTCGCGTGGGAATTCCTGCGCAAATCGCTCGCACCACTGGTTTTGTACGCCTAACGCAAAGGCATAAGGCAAAAATTGTTCAAAGACCTGTGGCGTGAGGCGCGGGGATTGCATGCGATTGAGCCGGTCGCGTTCGGCAGTTTTCAGGTACATTCTGAAGCCTTCTATCTCATCCATTATTTTTCTGCCAAGTCGCGTGGGCGCACGCAACAGGAATAGGAAAAAGATGTGCATCACCAGGCTCAGGACAAGAAAAATGATCAGGGCCGCGAGGTGGGGCCCGAGGGCTATGGCGGCCAGGCCAAACAGCAATCCCAGGAGGATTGCGGGGATCATGTAGATCGTATTCAACTTGAACAGGCGACCTTGATACTCCGCCTTGAGTGCAGCGGACAATTCCGCCCGCGCACGTTGGAAATCGGCGTAGTTTTTCTGATCCAGCTCAATCCAGGACTCCTTTTCCGGCAGCAGTTCGGAGAGCAAAGCGTGCTCACCGGGCGTGGGTTCCTCGGTATCTTTTCCGTGCTTTCGATAAAGAACAAACTTTTTCTCCAGTTCCTCGATAGCCAGGTGACCCTTGATCCCCAGGTTGATCACTGCCGCCGACATGGCTCGACTCCCGAAGCGCATATCAAGGATGTACCGGCATGCGGCTGGCGACAGGTCTTTTGGGGGGCTGAATCTTGGAATGATGGTCCCTTTGGCTGGATCCCGGCCATGCGCATTCCAGGCCCAGCAATACCACAACAAAGGGGTGAGAAGCCCGAGCATAAGCATCATGACCGCCGTGTTGGCTCGAATGAACCACAGCATGCGATCACCCGAGCTCGGTTCATATACCAGACCTTTGGGCCAACCCACCGCAATGGTTAAACCCTCACCGGGTGCAAATGCGGAGCCGCTGAAAAACCCCACCGTCCGACCATCGATCATATCGTATCGGGCATTTTTTTCTCGGGCGCCCTCGGCGCCGGTGAAGTAGTCAATTTGCAGGGATTTCCATTCCACTGGAAGCGGAAGAACCAATCTCGCAGTCACTGAATCAATAGGAAAACGCCAGCCGTGGCCGGTAACGTTCCAGTACAGTTCATCGTATTCATCGAAATAGCCCACTTGGCGATTCGTCGCGTACTGGATTTGATATTCATGGATACCCGGTGGCAGCATGACCTGGCCATCGCCGATATAAATCCGGATGCCATTATCCCGGCGCTCACTGAACCAGGGCTCGGGCTGGCCGTTTCTCATGATGTCCAGAACTTCAAAATCAACTTCATGAAGAATGCCGGCCGTGGTTCGGTAACTCAAAGGGAACTCGCGATAAATTCCTCGACGAATGGCTTGTCCGTGGGCGCGAACCCGGAGCGTCTCGGTGATGATCACCTGCGCATTCCTTTGTACCTGGATCGACACATCGAAATTCAGTATGCGCTCTTGTGCATGTGCCTGAGTGAGCAGGAGAGCAAGTCCGAGCAAGCCACAGCTGAGAGCAGTGACACGCCGGAGCGAGCTAGGATTCCACACGAGGCGGCTCTCTCATGCCCGAAAATTCGATTTCAAAAAAACGAGCGGTCTGAAATCCGAGGGCACCGGCAATCAGCATGTTCGGGAAAGATTCGACCAGTGTGTTGTTATCGCGAACGGTGCCATTGTAGTAGCGGCGTGCAAACTGAAGATCTTCCTCGATATCCACAAGTTGCTGATGCAATCCTGAGAAGCTCTGATTGGCTTTGAGGTCCGGATAGCTCTCTGCCAGGGCGAACAATCGACCGATAGAGCGCGAAAGCGACGATTCGCTTGACCCTGTGACCTCCGGGTCCATGGATTTTTGACTGCGAATGGCAGTGATTTTTTCCAGGGCGCGACTTTCGTAATGGGTATAAGCTTTCACTACGGCAATTAAATTGGGTACCAGTTCATGACGTTTTTGCAATTGGACGTCAATTCCCGCCCAGGCTTCGCGGACACGATTTCGATGCGCCACAAGGCGATTGA
The DNA here is from genome assembly GCA_964225175.1 of Candidatus Nitrosopumilus sp. GTDB lineage: Bacteria > Pseudomonadota > Gammaproteobacteria > Xanthomonadales > SZUA-36 > WTJD01. Next base: position 3,931 of record CAXQNK010000126.1, read on the forward strand.
ACACCCATATCAAGCCGACGGCGAGGACAGTGATGATTGTGATCAGTGCAGTTTGCATGCGTCGAAGTATTGTGCCTGGTCGTAAGTGCGAGGATTAGATGTGCTTAACCCTCTGTGTCAATCGTCCTGCCCGCGCCAGTGCCTGGTGGAACGTCAATCCTTGGTCCCTTGCTGCGTGTGGTTGAATAGGGGCGCATGGGGGGATAGGGATGATAGTACGGATAGCGCCAATACCATGGAGAGTAAAACCGGTCATATTCGTAAATGATCACATTCTGGCGTTCCGGCCACATACTGATAAATTCGGCGCTTACGATAGGATATTGGTAATCAAATTCACCGACTTTTCGCGTATCCAGGCGCTCTATCCAACCTGTCAGGGTGACCTCCCGGCCCCGTGCAAAGACTTCGGGATCAAGAAACCCGTCCCGGCAGGCAATGAATCGCCCAAGCGTCTGGTCAGCGTCTTTGGGTCGCATGGTGTTCGCGAGAGTTCGAGACAGGATTTCGAAACAGGTCGTTTCCATGTCAGGCCTTGTCGCAAGGATCATGCCACCCCATCGAATGGATTGACCGATATCTGCAGAGGAGACCTTATTGGGGGCGAGATCAGGGTAGGCTCCGCGAAATTGTTCGGGAACCGACACGCAGGCCGTGAGAGCGGCGGCCACCAGCATAGTGAGGCCGCTTAGAAACTGGCTGTTTTTTACTTGCATCAACACGCTCACTCCCTGGTTTTTGTTTTGTGTGGCCGAAATTTGCGAACAGCGTGCCTGAATTCGGTTTGCGCTGGCCCTGCGAGCCCATATCTCAACTGTATATACATCGACACGATGCGGTCAATCTCGGCACGCCACTGGCTCAACTGACTGCCGGCGGTCCGCGCCAGTTCAGTCGGCGATTGCCCCGGGAAGGTCGGAATACCGGCCTTACCCAGGCGGTTGCGAAAGATATTCCAGGATCTTTTGACCGGGTCCTGACTGCCCGGCAGCCCGATTTTCAAGAGAAGGGGTAATGTGAGTAGCGAGAGCGCAGTGAAAAATACAACGAGCACGATAACCAATTGCTTTTGGCTGACACGTTCAATCCCGAATTTTTTAAACAGCTGGTTCTGGCTGTCGGAATTGAAAGCGACGATCCAATCATTCCAGCGTCGCTGAAACAGGTCGAGACCATTTCTCAGTCCGCGCATCCAGGCAAAGTCGAGCGCGTGGCGTGGCGCGTTGAAGGCGTCAAGGGCGCCGCTGTCCACTCGTTCCGGTGCGACAGCGGCGGTAGGGTCGACCCGGCGCCAGCCCGTGCCTTCCAGCCAAATTTCCGACCAGGCATGGGCGTCCGATTGTCTGATCAGGAGGTAATTATCGCTGTCGTCTCGCCAGCCACCCTGATACCCGGTCGCCACGCGTGCCGGAATCCCTGCCATCCGCATCATGATCGTGAATGCCGAGGCATAGTGCTCGCAAAAACCAGCGCGTGTCGTGAAGATAAACTCGTCCACGGTGTGTCGGCTGAGCAAGGGTGGGTTTAAGGTGTAGCGGAATTCCTGCTGGTTGAAATACTGCAGAGCGCGAGCGACCAATTCGCGGTCGTCGGGCGTTTCCTTGCGCCAGGAGCGCATCAATTCCAAGGTTCTGGGGTTAAAGTCAGGGGGCAATTTGAGTGCTGCAGACCGGTACGCGCTTCGCAGCTCTGGCGAGTCGACATGGTCAGGGTTGGAGATGACTTCATACGAGTAGAGACTCGTAATCGATCGGCGGCTGGTCATTTGATAATCCATTCCAAGACGCGCCTTTGCCGGAAATATCGCAGGATAATCCAGTGTAAAGAGCCAACGTCTCTCATGCGGTTCTAATTGGATGGTGTAACGGAAATTGTTTTTACCCTCGGTGGGAACCTTCTCAGCTCGAAGGCCTGAAGCATAGGGTAAATTGCGCCATTCCCGCCCATCGAATTCCCAGAAAATCGGCCCTCTCCAATACAATTCGGATTGGTCAGGAATTCGCTGCTCGAATTTGGCCCTGAACGCTGGTGAATCATCCATGAACAAACCCTGAATGCTGCCGGGTGACATGCTGTCGGAGAGCCCGGTTTTTGCATCCAGCGTTTGTTCCGGAACACCCCACAGTGGGCTGGACCAGCGCGGAAACAACAGGAACACGACAGCTGCTATCGGGATGGATAATGCGACCAGACGCAAGTAAAAGCCAAGATCAGAGAATATGGATCCCGCGTGCCCGGGCGTATGCCTCACGGGCTGAAATGCTTCTTTGCGATGCAGTAAGTTAAGCGAAATCAGTCCGACGATGACGATCGCGCCACCGTAAAGCATCATTATGATGCCCTGTTGGAATAGAAATTGGGTGCCACAGAGAAAGAAACACAGGCTGACAATGATCCGTGCGTCGCGCAATTTGTTCATCTCCAGCAGCTTCAATGCCATCATGACGGTCAGTAAACTCACGGCAGCCCGGCGCCCCAAAAGTTCTCCATGCGTCAGAAAAAGCAGAACCAATGCCAGGAATATTGCGATTAAGCGTACGAGTCTTCCCGGAGGTCTCCAACCTGACGTTTCACTGCCGATTCGCCAAATGCAGGCCGCCAGCATCAGGATAGATAGGTAAATCGGCATGCTCAGCACTTGGGGAAATGCAGCGATGGCCAGTGAGAAAATGACCCAATAAGTACTGTTTTGAAGCCGATCACTCATGAATCAAATAAGGCCAATGCTTCAAGAGCGCGTCGCGTGTGTTCCGGCCCCCGGTCTGCAGGGATCACACGGCTGGGCAGTTCGAGGCTGAATCGGAGGTTACGGTGGTCGGCTTGTAAAACCCAACGGGTGAGGATTTCAAGACGAGATTCCGGGTCCAGTCCTTTCAGAGAGCCCCATCGCAGTTGACAGGATTCCTGGTGCGGTTGTTCCATCTCGCGTGTATACAACTCACCGTGACGCGCACTCGACCTCCAGGCTATTCTCCGAAGGGGATCGCCGGTCCGGTAAGCGCGAAGGCCGTGAATCTGTTCGCCATCGCCCTTAAGGGATCGTCCCGATCGACCTATTCCGGAGACCGGAAGAGGTGGTGCGTCTTTCGCGGGACTTGGGTATACAAGGCACCGTTGCTGTGGGAAAAACCATACCCATGCGCGAAACATCCCAAATGGATAGCGATTCTCCAAGGTGAAGCTTGGCATCTCCAGCCAGCCTCGCCGCGATGTCGGGTGTGTCAATGTGATTTTTTTTACGCTGAGGGGGGGCAGGTCGATACAATCAGCAGAACGCAGTATGCCGCCCTGTATGGCAAATCGCGGCCTGTCCGCAGCATTCCTCAGGTAAATCTTGAATTCGGCATGATCGCCGCGGAACACAGCCTCCGAGACGATCGATTCAATGCGCAAGCCCACAATATTGCGATAAACGAGTGCCGTTGTCATTTGCACGATCACGGCCAAAAGGAAGACCAACATCAGCGTCAAGTTGTTGTTAAAGTTAAGACCGCCCAGAGTCATCGTGATCAGTAAAACGCCAAAACCAAAACCAAATGCAGTCGGCAGAACAAAGATGTGCCGATATTCGAATTCAAAGGGCAGTGTTACCGGGCCACGGCGTATCCTTATTCGCTCGCGCAGCTTGTGCTTAAATCGCCGTGCCAGGTCGTGCCGCAGTTCGGATATGCCTCGTATGGCCATCGTTGCTAGGGTATTTCGACCGACCTCAACATCGCTTTCATTTGGTCTTCTATGGTGGCGTCAGAACCATGCGGGATGGTTACCCTGTGACGTGCCAGCGCCGGGAATATGGTCTGAACGTCCTCCGGGGTTACAAACGTTCGATCGTCGATATAGGCGTAGGCCCTCGCGCAGCCAAGAAGAGCCAAGCCCGCACGCGGTGACAGTCCGGATTCGAACCAGCGGCTGTTACGGGTTTCCGAGAGCAGTGCCTGAACGTAATCCAGGAGCGCGTCACTCACGTGTACTGATTCACATCTGACCTGTAACTCGACGATTTCGGCGGGTGACAGGCGAGCTGAGGTTTCGGCCAGTAACACGGTGCGGTCCTTACTGACCAGCAACTCCCGCTCCACTTCGGGCGCTGGGAATCCGATTGAAAAACTCAAGAGGAAACGATCCAGTTGGGAGTCCGGGAGAGGAAAGGTGCCCACGAGGTCGAGCGGGTTTTGCGTGGCGACAACGAAAAACGGTTTTGGCAACGCCTTGGTGTTGCCTTCGATGGTCACCTGTCCTTCCGCCATTGCTTCCAGAAGCGCACTTTGTGTTTTGGGGGTTGCGCGGTTCACTTCATCAGCGAGTATCAATTCAGCGAATATTGGTCCCGGATGAAATTCGAAAGACTCCAGATCTCGTCGGTAGATGGAGACGCCCAGAATGTCTGCGGGCAGAAGATCACTGGTGAATTGGATCCGCTGGTAGCGTGTCCCGGTAACCACGGCCAAGGCGTGAGCCAGCGTTGTTTTGCCAACGCCCGGGACGTCCTCGATCAGCAGGTGACCGCGCGCGAGCAGACAGCTGAAGGCGAGCTTAACGGCTTGTTGCTTGCCCAATAGAATTTGATTGACGAGATCAATGGCTCCATCAAGCTGCTCTTTGAGATCTTGTGTTTCCGCTTGCTGTGAAGCAGTCATGCCGGTCATGTTTTGAGCCCTACATCCTTTTTGTCGTCAATCAATCGCCGATGTGCTTTTCGCGCATCACATCACTACCCGAATTATAGACCCTTGAAGCGCCCGGCGGTTCTTAGCATTCCGCTCACGGCTGGTGGGTCTCGCCGCCCCTGTTCTCAATTTCATCGCGATCGAATTCATCCACCATAATGACTGCCAGCGCTGCTTTTTGCGCCTGGCGAACTCGGGTCGCCTGTTCTTCGGTAATCACCCCGCTTTCGACCGCCCTCTTTACCAAGGGGTCATGGTTGCTGGGCGTTACGGGCTGCTTCATGGCATTGCGAATTGCCTGTTCCGCTTCAGCAGAGTCGAGCGCAAGATGAAAAGCGCGCTCAAGACGGCCCTGCGCATCGTCAGCATCTGATCTGTAGATGCCTTCCAGCAAGGTGTCCCTCGCCGGGTTCTCCGTTTGCAAAATCCGGGCAAGGGTGCGCCCGAGCTTGTCGTCAGGGGGCCTGTAACTTCGTCCAAAAGGAAACACGATCAATCGCAGTGCCTGCCCGATCAATCGAAGAGGCAGGTTTTGCATGACCTGCAGCAGGCTTTCCTGGATGGACAGCAGACTGTCTTTGATCGCCCAATGCACGAGAGGAAGCTCTTCGCTTGGCCGTCCGTTGTCTTCGAACCTTTTCAGGACAGCGCTCGCAAGATAGAGGTGAACCAGCGCATCGGCCAACCTGCCCGAGTGCTTCTCCTTGAATTTGAATTTCCCGCCATAAGTGAGCAGTACCGTGTCCGAAATCAGCGCGAACGCAGCACTCATGCGGGTGAGCTGACGGTAATATCGCGCCGTTGGGCCCCGGATCGGAGCGGTGGTTGCCAGCCCGCCCGTGATGGCCAGCAGGAGTGAGCGCACCGCATTGCTGATGAAATAACCCACGTGCGAAAACAAGGCCTTGTCGAATTGCCTGCGAGGATTTCCCTGCACGCGACCTCGAACCGCTTCCATTTCCTTGAAAAGCCAGGGGTGGGCGCGTATTGCGCCCTGTCCAAAAATGATCAGGGAGCGCGTCAGCAGGTTGGCGCCTTCAACGGTGATGGCGATGGGTAAAGCCTGGTAGGTGTGGGCGAGGTAATTATTGGGGCCTTGGATAATGCCCTTGCCGCCGTGGATGTCCATGGCGTCATTAACTGACTGCCGATTGCTCTCAGTCAGGTGGTACTTCACGATGGCGGAGAGCACACCCGGTTGCTCGCCTTGATCTATCGCAGTCAGGGTGAGAAGCCGTGCTGCGTCCATACGGTAGGTGCGCCCCGCTATACGCGCAAGCGGCTCCTCCACGCCCTCGAAATTACCGATGGGCAGGCCAAACTGCTTGCGAATTCGGGCATAGCCCCCGCTGTAGAGGGCTGAGGTCTTGGTGCCGGCCGTGGCCAGCGCGGGAAGTGAAATCGCCCGTCCCGCTGCAAGGCACTGCATCAGCATGCCCCAGCCTTTGCCAATGCATTTCTGACCGCCGATGATCCAGCTCATGGGGATAAATACGTCGACGCCCCGGGTGGGCCCGTTTTGAAATACGGCGCCGACCGGGAGATGTCGCTTGCCAATTTCAACACCCGGCGTGTCTGTGGGTATCAACGCGCAGGTAATGCCCAGTTCGGCTTGTTCACCCAACAAACCGTCCGGATCAATGGTTTTGAATGCCAGGCCGAGTACCGTAGAAACGGGTGCCAGAGTGATGTAGCGCTTGTTCCAGTTCAAACGAAGGCCAAGAGTTTCTTCGCCCTCATGCGTGCCCATGCAGACCACGCCGGTGTCGGTCATGCTGCTCGCGTCGGAACCGGCAGCTGGTGAGGTCAACGCGAAGCTGGGGATGTCCGTGCCCTTGGCGAGCCGTGGCAGATAGTGATTCTTTTGCTCCTCGGTTCCGTAGTGCAACAGCAGTTCTGCGGGGCCAAGTGAATTGGGCACCATGACGGTCACCGCGGTGGTCAGGTTGCGGCTGGACAGTTTCATTACAACCGCAGAATTGGCGTGAGCGGAAAATCCAAGCCCGCCGAATTCCTCAGGAATGATCATGCTCAGAAAACGGTGTTCCTTCAAAAAGGCCCAGATGGGGTCGGGTAAGCGCCGGTGACGATCACAGATATCCCAGTCATCCAGCATTCGGCACAATTCCTCCACAGGACCCTCGAGGAAGGCGCGCTCTTTTTCACTCAACTGGCCGGGCTCAACGCGCAGGAGTCGCCGCCAGCGGGGCCGGCCGCTAAATAGGTCGCCCTCCCACCACACAGTGCCTGCTTCCAGCGCTTCACGTTCCGTGGAGGACATTTTCGGCATTAATTTTCGATACAGCCCGAACAAGCGATCGCTGATCAACAGTCGCCGCAGCGGCTTGATGGAAAAGCCCATCAGGGTCACGGTGATGATGCCGAAAGCCCAGCGAAACTCGGTAGGCGTGGGGTATTCCAGACGAAACTTTGTCAGTACCGCGGTGGTAATGAACAAAATCAACGCCGAGATCACCAGCGGCACGCGGTTGTAGGAGAGAACCATCAAGGTTGCAACGATGATTGCCAAAAACAGAAATGACATGGTCTGGGCTTGCTCTCTCAAATGTTTGTCAGGAACGGACTGGCTAAGGACGAGACGTGACGGCCCCGACCTTGGCATCATAGGTTCGGCGTCAAGAGGTGGTCAAGAGAGAATAAACCGTCATATTTGCCGATTGCGGGAGATGGGTGGGGCACTTAAAATTACGCCGCCAGTCGCCAGCATGCGGGTCATGCCTAATTAGTCATGTAAATATCAATTAATTCAGTATTATATGAGGATATATTAAAGTGTCATCTGAGAGAACATTGTCGATTATCAAGCCAGACGCGGTAGCGAAGAACGTGATCGGGCAAATTTATACGCGATTCGAAGAGGCGGGTTTGAAGATCGTCGCTGCAAGAATGGCACAGCTTTCCAGGCAGGAAGCCGAGGGGTTCTATGCGGTTCACAGGGAACGTCCGTTCTTTGCCGACCTGGTTTCCTTTATGACCAGCGGTCCCGTGATGATCCAGGTACTGGAAGGGGATGACGCCATTTCCATGAACCGGGAATTGATGGGCGCGACCAATCCGCAGCAGGCCGCCCCGGGAACCATTCGAGCCGATTTCGCAGAAAGTATCGATGCCAACGCGGTGCACGGATCTGATGGTCCGGACACTGCCCGCACCGAAATCGAGTACTTTTTCGGGGAGGCCGCGCTCTCCTGACGAGCACAGCCGGTCCCATGAACGCACCCAGCAAAAAAGTGAACCTTTTTAACCTCGACGAAGAGGGCTTGAGGGCGTTTTTTTACTCCATAGGTGAAAAGCCATTTCGTGCGCAGCAAATTCTGAAGTGGATTTATCATCACCAGGTAGACGATCTCGGAGCGATGACAGACCTCGGGTTGGATTTGCGAGACAGGCTGAGTAGCTTGGCGGAGATTAACCCCCCTTCGGTGATCAAGGAACAGCGTTCTGTCGACGGCACGGTCAAATGGCTCCTCGGCTTGCCCGGCGGCAACGCGGTGGAAACAGTGTTCATTCCCGAGAAGGGCCGGGGAACCCTGTGCGTGTCATCTCAAGTCGGGTGTGCGCTGAACTGCGGATTCTGCTCCACGGCAACCCAGGGATTCAGTCGCAACCTCGATACCTCGGAGATCATTGGCCAGGTATGGCAGGCGGCCCGTTTGCTTGGACATGAGCGTAATGGGCGTCGTGTGATCACCAATGTCGTCATGATGGGAATGGGCGAGCCGCTTTTAAACTACGACTCGCTGATTCCCGCCCTGCGATTGATGAGGGATGACCTGGGTTTTGGGCTTGCCTCCAAGCGTGTCACCGTAAGTACCGCGGGCATGGTGCCCGGGATCGCCCGGTTGCGTGAGGACGTTGACGTCGCTCTGGCGGTGTCACTGCATGCACCGCGTGATGCGCTGCGGACCAAGTTGGTGCCACTCAACCGGAAATACCCTATTGAAACACTGCTCTCGGCCTGCAGGGCTTACGTGGCGGGCCGGCGTAAGCGTTCCGTGACTTTCGAGTATACTCTGATGGATGACGTGAATGACCACGCTGAGCATGCACGGGAATTGGTGCGGCTGTTGCGGACGGTCCCCAGCAAACTGAACCTGATTCCTTTCAATCCGTTTCCCGGGTCACGTTATCGGACTTCCGATCCGGAGCGGGTGAGGGCTTTTCAGAAGATTGTGATGGCGGGCGGTTTAATCGCAACAGTCAGAAAAACCCGTGGTGACGACATCGACGCTGCATGTGGACAGCTGGTTGGGAAGGTCATGGACAGAACGCGGCGAAGCGAGCGAATCAAAATGGCACAAGCCGGATTAAATTCATGAGCCGACGGATTTATTCTGTTTTCCCGCTCGTACTCTTGCTTGCAGCATGCGCCAGCAACCCCGAAGCACCTGAGCCGCCAGCGGACAATGCCCGTCGCGCCGCGGAAATCAATACTTCACTGGGCCGTGAATACATGGTGCGCGGCGAATATGAAGTGGCGCTTGAAAAACTCAAAAAAGCGGTCAATGCCGACGAAGGCTACGCGCCTGCCCATACGGTAATCGCGGTATTGTATGAACAAATCGGAGAACTTGACCTGGCGGGAAAACATTACAAGCGCGCAGTGGATATTGAACCCCGAAATGGCGACGTCAACAACAATTACGGCGCCTATTTGTGCGGTGAGGGTGTTCGGGACAAGGCGGAGAAGTACTTCCTGCGGGCACTCGAAGATCCTTTTTACAATACGCCCGAATTGGCGTTGACCAATGCAGGAAATTGCTGTCTCGATGAAGGTCGCTTTGAGCCAGCCGAGCGCTATTTCCGAACGGCACTGGACTACGAGACAAATTACCAGCCCGCTCTCATTGCGATGGCGCGCCTCAAATATGAGCTTGCGGAATATTTCGTGGCGCGTGCATTTGTGCAGCGTTATTTGTCTGCTGGGCAAAAAACCGTCGATGGCTTGATGATCGGCATCCAGATTGAAAAGCAACTCGATGACGAGGAGATGGTCCAGGAGTATACAAACGAGTTGCTCAGGCTTTTTCCAGACAGCTCTGAGGCCCGAACCCTGAGGCGGGAGCGGTTCCTTGACTGAACAGCAGCCATTGCTTCCTGCCAGTGTCGGTGAGACCCTCCGACAGGCGCGGCGTGAGCGGAAAAAAAGTTTGGCCAGTGTGGCTCGAGCGCTCAGGGTACCTGTGGATGTCGTAGAGACCATCGAGGCGGACCAGCTGGAGCGTTTCGCAAGCGTATATCGCAAGGGCTATATCCGAAAATATTCAGCCTACCTGGGCCTGAACTCCGATCAGGAGTCGGCCTTGCTGGAGCAACTGGAGGTTGAGCAACCGCAGATGCAGCCTGTATTTGCCGAAACCGGTGGCAATCTTCAAGGCGCCAGGGTCATGCGCGTGGTCGGTGTGCTGTTGGCGTCGATCCTGGTCGCAAGTCTGGCCTGGACGATGATGCATGAGACGATCATGCCCGATTCCTCTGATACCGATATTCAGGCAGTGGGTTCTGTGATGACGACACCACCTGCAGCCATTGAAAACATAGTGGCAAGCGAGCAGGGCCTTGCAGAAAGTGAAAAGCGGCAGGCCGGTCAGTCTGCCCAGCAGAATGAGCCCGCCGAGTCGTCGCTCATGCAGCCTCCTGATCTCGCGGACACCTCTCACCTGCTTCGGGTATCGGCCTCCGGAGACAGTTGGATTGAAATCATCGACGGTAATGGTACGTCGCTGGAAATGGATTTACTTCGGGCGGGTGCTGAGAGGGATTATAAGGGCGTCGCACCATTCCGCGTGCTGCTTGGAAGATCCTCCGCAGTCAAGCTGTACCTGAATGGGAGGCAGGTCGATGTCTCTGAACACACAACCGGTAATGTCACCCAGATGTCCGTCGATGTTGGTTTTTCAGGTCAGGTCCTGGAAGAAGGGCAAGACAGGGGCAGCTGAAATTGAACGGTTCCGGTGCCAAGCCTGACCGCCTTGCACACTGACGGTATTTCTGAACACATCCGGGGTAATCAAGTTTGAATTCAAGTCTTCAATCCATTCGTGGCATGCATGACATCCTCCCGTCAGACATACATCTTTGGCAGAAACTCGAATCGACCGCTGCCGGTGTGTTCTCGGCTTACGGTTTTCAGGAAATCAGAATTCCGTTGCTGGAAAAAACCGAGGTGTTCAAACGGGCCATCGGTGAAGCCACGGATGTTGTCGAAAAAGAGATGTATTCATTCGACGACCGGAACGGTGAGTCCCTCAGCCTGCGTCCCGAGGGAACGGCCGGGCTGGTCCGTGCCGCTCTGCAGAACGGGTTGCTGTACGGACAGCCGGTTCGGTTATGGTACGGCGGAGCCATGTTTCGATATGGGCGGCCCCAGAAGGGGCGCACGCGGCAGTTTCATCAACTCGGTGCCGAATTGTTTGGCGCTCATGGGCCTGACGTGGATGCCGAACTGATTCGCATGGGTGAGAGAATATGGCAACAGCTGGACCTGGCGCCTCTGTCGCTCGAGATTAATTCTCTCGGAACCAGCGTGGAGCGCGCGCAATACAGGACGCAGCTGCAGACCTATTTACAAGACATCTCTGGCGAGTTTGACCCCGCCACTCAGGAACGCGTGGAGCGCAACCCCTTGAGGGTGCTCGACAGCAAGGATCCGAATGTGCAGGCACTATTGGACGAAGCGCCCGTATTGTCTGATTTTCTTGGCGAAAAATCCCGAAAGCATTTTGAGGCGGTGCGCGCCTTGCTTGATGCCTACGGGGTGAACTACACGCTTAACCCACGGCTGGTCCGCGGACTGGACTACTACAGCCATACCGTGTTCGAGTGGGTGACCGATCAACTGGGCGCCCAGGGAACGGTTTGTGCGGGCGGGCGATACGACGCGCTCATTGAAATCCAGGGCGGCAAGCCATGGCCGGGCATTGGTTTTGCAATGGGCGAGGAGCGACTGGTGGAACTGCTCCGACTCAAGGATAATAGCGCCCCGGATAACCCGGACGTGTATCTCGTCATGCTGGGTGAAGGTACCGGGACTGCGGGCAGGGTTATGGCAGAGTCATTACGCGATGAATTGCCGGGCTTGAAGCTGATCGCGAATGCTGGAGGTGGCAGTTTCCGCTCTCAATTCAAAAAAGCTGACCGAAGCGGTGCGAGCCTTGCGCTGGTATTGGGCGAGTCAGAACTGGAGCGTGGTACGGTGGTCATTAAGAGACTGAGGGAAGAAGCGCCTCAACTGGAGGTCGCTCTCGGTGAATTGTCGGCGTGGTTGGCGCGATGGCTGTCCAGCAAGGCTTGAGGCATTACATTTCGAATCAGGCTCCCGAAAGCAAGGAAACAGGACTATAAAACATGGTTGAAATCTACGATTCGCATGAGCAGTCAGAACGCGTCAAGAACTGGTTGCGCGAGAATGGCAGCGCCATGGCCATGGGGCTGATACTGGCCTTTGGCGGGCTATATGGGTTCAAGCAGTGGCAGACATGGCAAACCACAAAGGATCAGCAGGCATCGGCTGAATATCATTTGATGATCGACCTGCTGACGGCGGGCAATCTCGATGCTGCCGTCGCCAATTACGAGGCCCTTAAGTCCGAGCATGCCAAAACGGCCTACATGCCCATGGCTGAGCTGCATATGGCCAAAGCCCGCATCGAGGCAGGCCAGGCTGACCTGGCCATGCCGATGCTTGAGCGCGCCATGCAGCAGGCAGAACTGGAGCCGATACGAATCATTGCCCGGGAACGTCTCGCCCGAGTCCGTTTGGACCAGGGGGATGTCGGAGGCGCCCTTGAGTTACTTGAGGCGGTGCCTGAGAACTCGGGCTTTGACGCACAACTCTCCGAATTGCGGGGCGACATTGCACAGCAACAGGGACAGCCGGAATTGGCGCTCGAACATTACCAGAGTGCTCTGGAGTCGTTGGATGAAGGGGTTGGCGATCGAGCCTACTTGCAGATGAAAATAGATCAACTACAGGCCGGCACGGATGGAGCGGACGAGGTATGAGCCAACTTCGCTTGTTCAGCTTGTTTTTTTTGCTGCTTACCCTTGCAGGTACGCAGGGCTGCAGCTGGTTCAAAAGCTGGGGCAAAAATAAAGACGATCCAAGTGCCCCGGCGGAGCTGATCGAGTTTTCCCAGACCCTGCCAACCCGAGAGCTGTGGTCACATTCTGTGGGCTCAGGGATTGGTAAAGGCGAACCACAATTGCGTCCAGTCTATTGGGATGGCGTAATTTTTGCCGCGGACTACAAGGGCAGATTGGTTGCGGTGGATGCGCAAAGTGGTGCTATCCGCTGGGAAGTAAAAACAGAGCTGCCGCTTTCCGGCGGCCCGGGTGTGAATGGTGAGCGCCTGTACGTGGGAACCGAAAACGGGGAAGTACATGCACTGAATAGCCGTGATGGGGCACCACTTTGGACGGCGCAAGTTAGCTCCGAGATCCTGGCGGCTCCAGTGGCCGGAGATGGTATTGTGGTCGTGCGTTGTATTGACGGACGGGTGTTTGGCCTGGATGAGGGCAGCGGCCGGCGAATCTGGATATACGATCGATCAGTGCCCCTGCTTACGCTGCGCGGAAATTCTGTGCCCGTCATATGGGCGGGAATCGTTTACGTGGGCTACGACGGCGGCGAGACGGTGGCGCTGGATATTGAGACCGGTTCTGTCATATGGGAACAAACCGTGGCCACTTCGGAGGGTCGATCTGAGCTCGAGCGGCTTGCGGATATTGATGGTCAGATGATCTACGTGGCTTCTGACCTCATCGTCGCCAGTTACAAGAACCGGCTGGCCTCGCTGGCCGCAGATTCAGGCCGCTTACTCTGGTTCAAAGATATTTCCTCTGCGACGGGCGTCATGGTCGACAGGACAAATCTTGCGATCAGCGACAAGGAAGGCCACCTGTGGCTGCTGGATCGGCGCAACGGCTCGACCACCTGGAAGCAGGATCAGTTGAGTAACCGCAGCTTGACCCGGCCCAGTTTCATGGGCGGCTTTGTCGTGGTCGGTGACTTCGAGGGTTATTTGCACTGGGTCGAAGTTTCCAGTGGCCAGTTCGCCGCGCGCCAAAAAGTCGGTGGTAAAGGATTCGTAACGGGTCCGCTCGTGGTGGGCAACCGGCTGTACGTACTGACCCGAAAAGGCAAGTTGGTGGCCTACACCGCTGGTGGAGCCGGCTAGGTCGGACCGGCGACCGGGGAAGGACCCGGCAGCCTGAACACATTTTCGCCGCCATTTTATTCCCGAGGGACCTCGGTCCGCTGATATCCTGATGAACATGTTACCGGTCATCGCCATAGTAGGTCGCCCAAACGTGGGTAAATCGACCCTGTTCAATGCCTTGACCCGGACGCGGGACGCGCTTGTTGCGGACATGCCGGGTGTGACCCGTGATCGGCAATACGGCATTAGCCAGGTGGGCAAGACCAGCTGTGTCCTGGTGGATACAGGTGGCTTGGTAAGCCAGGCGGAGGGGCTTGATTTTTTAACGGCCCAACAGGTCGAGATTGCGATCAGGGAGGCCGATGTTGTGGTCTTTCTCGTGAGCGCCCGTGATGGCCTGACCAGTGAGGATGAGCTCGTCGCCAACCGATTGCGCGAGTTGGGCAGCACGATTTTGCTGGTCGCCAACAAGGTGGATGGCGTTAATGCCGACGTCGCTCTGGCTGAATTCAGTGCCCTGGGGTTAGGCGACGCTGTGGCGGTGGCTGCCGCCCATCGGCGCGGACTTGACTCGCTGATGCATCAGGCGGTCGAGCTGATGCCCCTTATCGAAGAGCCTGAGGCCGAGGAGGGGGCAGGAGATCGACGCCGGGTCGCCATCATAGGGCGTCCCAACGTTGGCAAGTCAACCCTGGTCAATCGACTCCTCGGAGAAGAACGGGTCATGGCCTACGACATGCCCGGCACCACGCGTGACTCCATCAGCCTGATGATGGAACGAGACGGGGTGGCTTATGAGCTGATTGATACTGCGGGGGTGCGTCGACGCTCCCGGGTTGACAACGCGGTGGAAAAATTCAGCGTAATCAAGGCGCTTCAGGCCATCGAGCGGTCACATGTCGTGGTGTTGATGCTGGATGCGAGCGAAGGTCTCACGGACCAGGATACGACGCTTCTTGGGCATGTACTGCAGCAGGGGAAAGCCTTGGTGCTTGCCCTGAACAAATGGGATGGTCTCGACCCGGAACATCGCGAATCGGTCATTCAGGCGCTCGAAAGAAAACTTCAGTATGTCGGTTGGGTTCGGCGAATCAGGCTATCAGCGTTGCAGGGGTCTGGAGTAGGTGAGTTGATCAAGGCCATAGATGAAGCCTGGCGCAGCGCAACCGTGGATATGCCGACACCTGAGTTGACTCGGGTTCTTCGTGATGCAGTAGAGGCGCACCAGCCGGCGATGAGCAAGGGACGGGCCGTTAGGCTTCGCTATGCCCATTCCGGTGGCAAATTGCCGCCGAGGGTGATTGTTCATGGCAATCGCACAAAGAGTATTCAGGCGGCTTATCGCCGTTACCTTGAGAATACTTTTATTCGTCATTTCAATCTGCGGGGTACGCCCTTGTTGATTGATTTCCGAGAAGGCGAAAATCCGTACAAGGATCGCAAGAATGAGCTGACCGAGCGTCAGAAGGCCAAGCGCCGTCGATTGAAGAAATTCACCAGCCGGAAACGCAAGCGCCGTTGATCGCAAGCATTGGGTATCGCTCAGAGAATCCAGGCTTTGAGTTCTTTTTCAATTCGGGTTTTGATCACCGGGTCATTGGGCTCGATCCGGTTGGGCCACACGCAACGCAATTGACCCTGGGTGTCAAAAAGGTACTTGAAGAAATTACCCCGGGGCATGATGTCGCGCCCGTGAGCCTCCTTGAGTGCTCGAAAAGCCGGACAGAGAAAACGACCGCGCAGGGATTGCTTGGTTGTCAATGGAAAATGAACCCCGAATTCTTCTTCGCATCGTCGTGCGATTTCAGTCTCGTCACCCGGTTCGCGTTCGCCAAAGTCATTGCAGGGCAGGGCAATAACCGCCAGGCCAAAGTTTCTGTAGTTTTCCCACAGGCGCTGCAATTTCGACAATTGCCGTGCATATTGACTCTCTGTCGCGCTGTTGAACAACAGAACAGCCCTGCCTCTGAATCGGTCCATGGGCAGCTGCGTTCCGCGGATAGTTTTAAAGTAAAACTCGTAAAGTTGCATGGTGTATGGGCAAAGTCAGTTTGATTTTGGGTGTGCCAGTGCAAAGTCTGGATTGTAGAGCTTACCCTGACTGCAGACCAATCCGTTACAATGCGTGTCGGTCGGGGTCACCCGTGCCCGGACACCCATGAATCGCGCATACAGGAGCAGATGAATGTCAGCGGAACTCATCGATGGCAAGGCGATAGCGGCCACAATCAGATCAGAAATCAAGGCAGAGGTCGATGTAATGCGACAGACGCACGGGAAGGTGCCTGGTTTGGCCACCGTCCTGGTCGGTTCACGAAAGGATTCCGAGACCTACGTGCGTATGAAAAAGCGCGCCTGTGAGGAAGTGGGCATTGAATCATTCGGGCACGACCTGCCCGGCGACATCAGCCAGAGCGATCTGCTTGAGGTGGTGCAGGAGTTGAATGCAAACCCTGCGGTAAATGGCATCCTTGTACAGTTGCCATTGCCTGATCACATCGACGATGAAGAGATTTTGGCGGCTGTCAGTCTCGATAAAGACGTCGATGGCTTTCATCCTCTCAATATTGGACGATTGTCCATGAAAAGACGTGACCCACTCTACGTGCCCTGCACGCCGAAAGGGTGTATCGAACTGCTCGACCGTTCGGGCGTCGAAATCTCGGGGAAACGTGCGGTGGTACTGGGACGCAGCAACATTGTCGGATTGCCCGTGGCCATGTTGCTGTTGCATCGGAACGCGACCGTGACCATTTGCCACTCGCGAACTCGTGATTTGCCGGAGGTTGTTCGCGGCGCGGAGATTCTCATAGCCGCCGTTGGGCGAGCTGAGATGGTTCGCGGTGACTGGATACAGCCCGGCGCCGTGGTCATCGACGTGGGCGTGAATGCCGTGGATGATCCCGATGACCCTCGGGGTTATCGCCTGGTCGGGGATGTGGCCTTTGATGAGGCCCTGGAGCGTGCTTCAGCGGTCACGCCGGTGCCTGGTGGCGTGGGACCAATGACGATCGCCATGCTGCTGAGAAACACCCTGGACGGTGCGCTCAGGACTCTGACCTGAGCCCTGAGGGGCACGAGGCGCTGATCAATTCGGCGCCTCCAGAATAGCGGCTACGCCCATGCCGCCGGCCGTGCATACAGAAATCAGTCCGCGACCGCTGCCCTTGTTCGTCAACATCTGCGACAGCGCCCCGGTAATACGTGCCCCGGTGGCGGCAAAGGGGTGTCCCACGGCGACGCTGCCGCCTTTCACGTTCATGCGTTCCCTGTCAATACTGCCCAGCGCCTGGGTAAGGCCCAGCCGAGATCGGCAATATTCTTCAGATTCCCATGCCGCGAGGGTGCACAAGGTTTGAGCTGCAAAAGCTTCGTGGATTTCATAGAAATCGAAATCCTGGAGACTCAGGCCGGCGCGGGTCAACATTTCCGATACCGCGACCGTCGGCGCCATCAATAGACCTTCATCGTTCACGAAGTCCACCGCGGCGCTGCGCCCGGCGGTGAGGTAGGCCTGAATTGGTAAGCCTCGTTCTTTGGCCCATCGCTCCGATGCCAGCAGGACGCTCGCCGCGCCGTCTGTCAGGGGCGTACTGTTACCCGCCGTGAGCGTCCCTTCCGGGCCGCGGTCGAAGGCCGTCCTCAACTTGGACAGTTTCTCCACGCTGGTGTCAGGGCGCATGTTGTTGTCGCGACATACGCCGCCCCATGGGACGATCAATTCATCATAAAAGCCCTCTTCATAGGCGGCGGCCGCCCGCAGATGACTGGTCGCCGCGAGCAGGTCCTGTTCATCACGACCGATGCTCCATTCGCGGGCCATGCGCTCGCAGTGCTGGCCCATGGAGAGCAGCGTGCGTGGCTCGCCGTTAGCGGGCGGAACGGGCTTGAGTTCCGAAGGACCGATGCCCCTGAGGATTTTGAGACGCTGTTGCAGGCTTCTCGCGCCGCTGAGACGGATCATTCGCCGGGCGAATTTCCGAGAAAAGACGATCGGTGCATCGGATGTGCTGTCAGTGCCGGCGGCGATTCCTGCATCAACCTGGCCCGCTGCGATCTTTGCGCCGAGCATTAGAACCGCTTGCAAGCTGGTCCCGCAAGCCTGCTGGAGCGTGAGGCCCGGCGTACGTGGACTCAACGTTGTTGAGAGCGTGGCTTCACGGGCGAGGTTCCAGTCCTTGGAATGCGTAGTGACCGCGCCAGCCACCACTTCGTCCAGTTGAACG
>CAXQNK010000127.1:0-7041 GCA_964225175.1 Candidatus Nitrosopumilus sp.
GACCGAGGGCACGGCAGAAATGCAGCAATTGATCATAGGGCGAATCCTGCTGGATCTTCCCGCCTTCTGAGGTTATGAGATGAATAAGGGACTGGCCATCATCGGCGTTGCCGAAGTGCCCACCAGAAGGGACCCCGAGCGGACCCGTTGGGACATTCTCCTGGATGTTTGCATGGGGGCCGTGCGAGACGCGGGCATTGGCAAGGACGACATTGGCGCGGTGATCTCCGTCAATCCCATGGCGCAGGCCCAAATGAGCCTGGACATGGCGCTGGGCAAAATTCCCGAGCAGCTCGGAATGTCGGGTTGCCGTGACATTTGCGTGACCAATTCCGGCGGCACATCGACGACCAACGCGCTCCGGCTGGCGGAATGGTTTATCGACGGCGGACATACTGATTTCGTTCTGGTTCCCCACACCACGGTCCAATCAGATATCTCGGTGCAGGATTTGATCAATTTCTTTGCAACAGCGCCACTGGACAAACAATGGGAGTATCCGTACGGAGTGACCTTTAACGGGGCGATGGGATTGATTACCAATCGGTACATGTACGAGTCAGGCGCGACTGCCGAGGACATGGCGGCAGTGACCGTCAGCCTAAGGGCGTGGGGCGCGCTTGACCCCATGTCGATATTTTTCGGCAAGCCCGTCACCCTCGAGGATGTGTTGGAATCCAGGATGATCTCCACCCCGCTGCATGCGAAGGAATGTAACTTCCTCGCAGACGGGGGTGGCGCGCTGGTGGTTACTTCGCACGCGCGCGCACAAGAAATAGGGCGTCCAGCCGCCTATAAACTGGGGCACGGCACACGATTCACAGGCGCCACGCCGTCTTTGAGGGAAGATGTTTTTTTCCGCAAGGCTTACCGGGAGTCAAGCCAGGACGCTTTGCAAAACGCCGGCTTGACGATTGAGGACATGGATTTGCGACAAATTTATGGTGCGTATCCATTCACCCAATGCACGGCGCTGGAGGGATACGGTGTATGTGCTGACGGCGAGGGATTCCGACCTTGGGTGGAGGGCCGATGTGGCCCTGGCGGTGATTTGCCGTGCACGACCATGGGCGATGCCACGGGTCGCGGACATGCAGGTTCCGGTGTTTCTATGGCTTTTTACATCGACACTGTCAGGCAGGTGCGAGGAGATGCGGGTGAGCGCCAGGTCGACGACTGCCAATTAGCCTTGCTGACGACGTCGGGGGGCTCAGTGATGAACGCCTGCACCACGGTGTTTGGGAGAGCGCCCCGATGAGTGAGTATGCCAAGCCCCTGCCGGAAATCCAGCCTTTCACCCGTCCTTTCTGGGACGGCACTAAGCAGCACAAATTGCTGGTGCAGCACTGCCATGCCTGTGGGGCGAACATTTTTTATCCTCGCAGGGAGTGTCCTGACTGCTGGTCAGAAGATCTTGGCTGGGTTGAATCCTCCGGTCGCGGTACGGTGTACGCCTTTTCGATCACCTACGAGGGGGTCGAGGCCATGTTCGTTGAGGATTTACCGATTGTTCTGGCCTGGGTGGACCTGCCTGAGGGTATTCGCATGCAAACCAATCTCGTAGATTGTGATCCGGATTCTGTCGCTATTGGGCAACCGGTCAGAGTGGTATTTCGCGACGTATCCGAGGACATCACGCTGCCCTACTTCACTCCGGTCAATGATTGATGGGCTGGGGTAAGCAAGGGACCTGGGAACAAGCGGAGTCCTTCCTCGGAAAAACGATCAGCGTGTCCGAGGGTGCTGACCCGGTCGAGGCGGGTACGATTCGTCGCTGGCTGGAATCAAAGGAGTTTGATGCGCCTATCCATACGGATGATCAGGCCGCACGCGCTGCCGGGCATGAGGGCATCGTCGCTCCAGTGGCGATGACGTTTACTTACGGTCTGCCTGCTTATTGGAAGCCGGGCGATGCCTGTGCTCAGATCGGCGATGAGCCTCGCCAGATTCCGATCCCGGTGATTTTTGAGGTGCCTGCTCCTTGCTCGCTCAGTTTTGCGACCAGCATGGAGATCGAGTTTTTTGAGCCGTTGGGGATAGGTGATCGACTCACGGTCGAGCATCGGCTGGTGGATTTGACCCGCAAGACACTCAGCGTGGGCGATGGTGCGTTTTTTACCCAGGAAGACACCTATCGCAACCAGCGGGGGGTGATCGTTGCCATCGCGCAGCTGGTGATATTTCGCTTTAAACCGCCGGAGCCGGCATCATGAAAGTTGATCGGGATGTTGCCAGCCTGACGGTTGGTCAATCGACGCACCAAGTTTCTATTCCCGTCACCTTACAGCGACTCGTGATGGAGGCCGGCGCCAATCGCGATCTCTCTTTGATCCATCATGACGGCGAGGCGGCACGGCTCACCGGGGCACGGGATGCCTACGCCAATACGTTTTTCCTGATGGGTATGTGCGAACGCCTGCTGCGCGAGTGGATGGGGCCGTCCGGCCGCATCGTAAAGTTGGGCCCTCTCAAAATGAAGGCATTCAACGTGGTGGGCGACACCCTGACATTTTCCGGTACCGTCGGCGAGGTGGATATCGAAACTCGAAGATGTCGACTTGATTTGACGGTATCAACGGATTCGGGGCCGACAGCCAGCTGCGCCGCGATTGTGGAAATGACGCGCCAGGCGTGAGGCGATGGCAGGCTCGCCGTCGGTTTGCCCGGATGTGGGGTTATCGCCGGGCGATCATCGGGGTATCAGCAGTCGCTCCATATAGCGATCCATGTCGATGGGCTCGAATCGACCCCGAGCCTCAATCGGGTAGCGAATCGGCTGTCCGGGATATATGTCGGACAATACTCTCGAGTCCTCGACGACGATAGTCCCGTTGACCAGCACCCAGGGTATGCCCGTTGAGGGCAGGCCGTTTTTGCCGGGCTCTTAAGTGGCGTTGTCGGTCACCGTTTCTGGGTCGAAGATGGCAATGTCGGCGATCATTCCCACTTGCATTCGGCCCCTTTTGCGCATGGCATCCAGCCCCGCATCGCCCAAGTGCGCGGCCGACCAGTAACTGTTCTGAGCCAGCATGTGCATCAGGGGTACGCGCAACTCGCGCGCTAGCCTCAGTGTTTTGGCATGGGTCCCCGCTGTTCTTGGGTGTCCCACGTAGGATTCCCATGGATCATCCCATCCAAGCGGTTCGCCTGCGGCATTCACCGGCGGCATCTGGTCGCCGGCGACCGTCATGTGCGGAACCCGCAGCCACTTGGCCAGCCAGTCCTCGCGCTCCGGAATACAACCGATAATGATCATTCCGGGGTCTTGTGCGACCAGTCTTTCATAAGATTCAAGGGTCAAGGCCTCGCCCGTTGATGGGATTTTGAGTTGGCTGTAATCCCATCCCAGCATTTTCATGCCTTCCGGTTTGAGATACTCCGTGCCGATCGTGCTCGAGCCGCAGACGTAGGGGTAATACTCCGACCACACATTCAGCCCGCGTCGACGAAGCCCTTGCGCACGATCTTCTACTTCCCACCAGCCCACGTTATTGTTATGACTGATCAGAGCCGGTGCGCCCAGGGCCGCTGCGTTCGCCAACTGCTCAAGGACACCGAGAGTCCCCTCGTAGGGCGGTTGATTGTTACCCAGGAGGCGCACATGAATGCCGCTGGTCCGGCCGTAGGCAGCTGCGGCTCGCTGCAGGCTGAGCACCTCGAGCGTGGTCGCACCCTTTGCCATATAGCCCATGGTCGACGCCACGGCAATGGCCCCTGCCCTCAGTTCCTCATCGAGCCCGACGAGAATCTCATTGAGCTGGGCCAGTGAAGGTACGGTCTCTGCCCAGTTTGGGATACCGTCGCGCAGGTAGCTCTCCGCTCGCGACGCTACGCCCTGCTGGGCGTCTGCGCCCGCATCGAATGTCAACCCGTCGAGCACGCGCATTCGATGCATTTCATGAGAGGCGGCGGCGCCATGGTTGATGGGCCAGCGTCCCTCGCGCTCCCGGTACCACTGGTCGACGTTGATGTTGCCATACTCAAGGTCTAGCAGGGTGGTGACCCCATCGCGCAAGGCGGCTTTTACGCCCCATGGGTTCCCGTGGCTGTGGGCGTGCGTATCGATAAATCCCGCAGAAACTACATGGCCGCTGGCATCAATCATCTCGACGCCCGAGATGTCGACCTCCGTGATGACAACGATCAGGCCATCTCGAATGCCCACATTGCGCACCGCGTCAAACCCGGTTTCGGGGTCCATGACACGACCGTTGGTAATGACCACGTCGTATTCAGCCGCAGCCAGCGGCTGGAAGCAGAGGGTTGGTAAAAGCATGCACAACGTGACGGGTCGCATCCACCTCAACAAAAAGGTAATGAGGCCGGAAACACCCGATGGCAGTGAGTGCGTGTGCGAGTGGGTGGTTTCTGGGAGCCGGTTCATCGTGTCCACCTCGCCGGGGCGTAAGGATCGAGATTCAATTCGCTGCGCCCACCGGCCATGAGATCTGCCAGCGCTTTGCCTGATCCAGCGGACTGGGTCCAGCCCAATCCACCATGGCCCGGATTGAGCAGGATATTTTCCACTCCGGATTCGCCGATGAATGGCACGCCATCAGCGCTCAGGGGGCGCAGTCCAGTCCACGGCTGGCAAAGTTCAGCGTCGAGATGGCTTGCCAGGTCGGGAAAGATTTCTCTGGCGAGTTTCAAAAGGCTGTCCGTGCGGTCCTGAGGAATGGAGTTATCAAAGCCGGCAAATTCCGCAGTACCCGCCACCCGAAGGACGTTGCCTATCGGATTGGTCCCCGCATGCAGGTTCATGTCGCAGATCATATGGTCGGGGCGTACGGGCCAGGTGGCCATGGGTATGCTCAAGGAGTATCCCTTGGCGGGCTGGATGGGCAAACGAACGCCGAGTGATCTCGCCAGCTGCGGCGAGAAGGAACCCGCAGCGATGACGACTTTATCAGCGTTGAATTGTCCCCTGTCCGTCTCGATTTTGACCGTTTTCGACAGCGGCGTCAGCGTTCGAACACGGTGGTTAAAGAGGAACTTAACATCGGCTTCGGCGGCAAGAGCCGCCAGTCCGCTGCAGAACAGGTAGGGGTTGGCTGATAATTCGCCATCGAAGCGAATGCCGCCTTTCAGCCTGTCTTCGATCGGGCCAAGCGTTGGCTCTATGCGCGTCACCTCGCCGGCGCTGAGCACTGAGAATCGCGGGGCATCCTCCGCCATCGATTCCAGTTGCCGGACCAGTTGGTCCATGCTGGCCTGGTCCCGATAAATCCAAAGGGTTCCGCGATCCAAGAGATGGCATT
The DNA here is from genome assembly GCA_964225175.1 of Candidatus Nitrosopumilus sp. Classification (GTDB taxonomy): domain Bacteria; phylum Pseudomonadota; class Gammaproteobacteria; order Xanthomonadales; family SZUA-36; genus WTJD01. The sequence goes on from CAXQNK010000127.1 coordinate 5,259, forward strand.
CAATGCCCGTGCTCTGCACCAGGGTGCGTAGCGTGTCTTGGCTGAATGCGGCCAGCCGCCGGTTGGCGATCAGGCTGGCCTGAAAACGATCATCACGAGATTGGCGCAGAAACCGCAGCCCCCAGGCGGCGAGACCGGGCAGGGCGCGGGTTCGAATCAACATGGCGGCATGAAGCGGGGGGGGTCCCCACGTGGCTTTCCAGGCGGGCATAAACATGCGGTGAATACCGGGTTGATTCCAAGGCTCGGGATACCCTGACTGGCAGTATCCGCCATTGCCAAAACTGGTCTCCAGGCCGGCACCCTCTCGCCGGTCCAGCACGGTGACATCGATGCCCTTGTCTCGCAGGAACCACGCTGTGCAAGTGCCCAGTAACCCAGCACCTATCACTGCAACGTGCATGTCTCAGGAACGAATGACCGAGTTGGGGGACAGGTCGCCGAGGCTGGCTGCGCCCATGAAAATCATGCTGCGCTCGACCTCCGCCCGCAGCAACGTCAGGGCATGCTCGGCGCCCGACTGACCGCCGGCGGCCAACCCATAGCAATACGCGCGGGCCCCGCAGCAAGCCGTGGCGCCCAGCGCCACTGCCTTGAGAATATCTGTGCCGCGCCTGATGCCGCTGTCAAGGATGATTTCGACTCGGTCACCGACTGCTTCGACCGCGGCCGGTAGCATGTCGAAGGTCGCGGGTGCCGTGTCGAAATGGCGCGCGCCCTGGTTGGACAGGATGACGGCGGAGACACCGCAATCGGCCGCAGTCCGCATGTCTTCCACTGCCACCAAGCCCTTGATGGCAAAGGGTCCGTCCCATTGTTCACGAATCCAGGCAAGATCCTCCCAGCTGATATTGGTGATGAGCTGGTGGGCGAGCCACGCAAGATCACGCCCGGGTTCATCCATATACTGGTCATAGAGACCGAATCCTTGTAGCGGGAAGGCTTGATAGACCCAGCGCGGCCTGCTGAGTATGGAAAGCCACGATTTCAGGGTGAACTGGGCGGGAACGCCGAAACCGCTGCGCGCATCGCGCTCCCTGTTGCCGTGTATTGGATTGTCCACCGTGAGGATGAGGGCGTGGTAGCCGGTGTCCCTTGCCAGCTGGATCATATCTGCCATCACCGCGCGCGATCGGCAGGGCTGCAGCTGGAAAAACCGCGGGCCATCGGGAGCGGCCTTGGCAATTTCTTCGGGTCGCGTATTGGTCCAGCCGGACATGCCGAATGCCGTGCCGGTCGCATGCGCCGCGCGCGCCACACCCAGTTCACCATCCCTGTGCGGATAACGCAGACCACCAGCGGGCCCGGCGAAATAAGGCCACTCGATGCGCTGACCGAGCACGGTCACGGACGCGTCCACCTCTTCCACGCCCGAACAATAGCGCGGGATCAGGGAGTACCGATGGAATGCTTCACTGTTGGCCGCGAGTGTGACCTCATCATCGGCGCCTCCATCGATGTGGTCGAATATGGGCCTGGGCAGCGCACGACGAGCCTGGTCCCGCAGGTCCGCAACATTAATGCACCGGCGGATTTTTCTCGGCAGACGTTGGTTGGTTGATGTGGTCATCGTGCGACCCGCCCCTTAGTGTTTGCTATCGAAGTAATTCATTGCCAATGATGACCTGTCTAATCTGCGTAGAGCCGGGCGCGATCTCCAACACCTTGCCGCCACGGTACAGTTGGTTGATCTCGCTCTCACGCATGTAGCCCATGCCGCCATGCACCTGTACTCCGTTGTCCAGCACTCGGTTGAGCGCGCGCCCAACGTGCAGTGTGACCG
>CAXQNK010000128.1:0-29558 GCA_964225175.1 Candidatus Nitrosopumilus sp.
AAATGATGCTCATGAGGTGGTCTTATCCCTTGCCGGATGATACTTTCGCGCTCCAGTCGGTGCTTGCGAGACCGCCTGAGCGTGCAGACAAGACTAACATGCAGAACGCTTCATTCGGCAACCGAACCCCTAAAATCCCATTAAATTACCTTGATCGCGCCGGGGTTCTGAGCGTTTTGATGAGTCCGTCACATCGGGATATGCCCTGAATAATGGTCTTTTTTAATTAATTAAAACGGATACTTGAGGATTAAATGGGATTGTCTCCTGATCCGAGCTTACAGGAGCTAATCATCCTATTTATAATGGGCCTTGGAAAGGCCGCCTTGATCTGTTCAAAGACAAGGGATGGGCGTCGAGGGAGATGAATTTTATGAATCGCAAGACGGGAGCGGAAGCGCTAGCCGATGCCCTGCTCGCGCAGGGGGTGGATACCCTGTTCGGGCTGCCGGGTGGTCAGCTGGATCATTTTTTTGACGCCCTCTACAGCCGCCAGGATCGGCTGCGGATTATCAGCTCAAGGCACGAGCAGGGCGCGGCCTACATGGCATATGGCTATGCCAAGTCAACGGGCAAAGTGGGCGTCTACACCGTCGTTCCCGGCCCTGGGCTGCTCAATTCAACCGCGGCACTGTGCACGGCGTATGCGGCGAATGCCCCGGTCCTGTGCATCTCGGGCCAGGTGCCAAGCGATGGCATCGGCTCCGGATTGGGTCACCTGCATGAAATTCCTGACCAATTGGCACTCATTCGTGGGCTGACCAAGTGGGCTGAGAGGATCGAGCATCCCTCGCAGACTCCGGAAAGCGTGGCAGAAGCATTTCGGCAGTTACGGTCTGGCCGTACCCGACCCGTCGAGCTCGAGATGGCGATGGACGTCATGGGCATGACCGCTGTCGTTTCCGACACACACATGGGCAAGGCGAAACCCAACCCGCCTGTCGATGCGGAGTTGGTATCTCAAGCTGCCGACGTGTTGGCCGCGGCCCGCAAGCCCCTGATCATTGCCGGTGGCGGTTCGATTGACGCGGGTGATGTGCTGTTGAAACTTGCTGAGAGACTGCAGGCGCCAGTGATAACCAAACGTCACGGCAAGGGCGTGATCAGCGATCGCCACTATCTCAGCCAATGCCTGCCAGCAGGGCATCACCTGTGGCGGGATGCTGATGTTGTTCTGGTGGTCGGGTCCCGGGTCAAGATGCCCTTGACCATGTGGGGCCACGATGACGGTATGCAGTTGGTGCGTATTGATATCGACCCCGAGCAGATTCGTAAACCCATCGAGAGTGATGTGGCCATGGTGAATGATGCCAGGGACGCAATGCAGGCCATTGTCGAAGTGCTCGAGTCCAGGGGAGTAGAGTCGCCGTCGCGGGAGGATGAATTAAACGCGCTAAAAGCGGAATTCAGGACCCGTTTTGAGCGACGGATTGGCCCCCAGCTTGCCTATCTCGACGCCATTCGCGACGCCTTGCCCGATGACGGCTACTTCGTGGATGAGATCACTCAGGTGGGGTTCAGTTCCTGGTATGCCTTCCCTGTGTATCATCCCCGCCATTTCATTTCCGCGGGGCACCAGGGCACGTTGGGCTATGGGTTCGCGACCGCTCTGGGCGTGCAGGTGGCGCATCCGGACAAGGCGGTAGTTGCCATCAGTGGAGACGGTGGGTTCATGTTCAACCTGCCTGAGATCACGACGGCTGTGCAATACGACATACCGCTGGTGACGATCGTCTTTAACAATTCGATGTTTGGAAATGTGAAGCGACAGCAGGATGAAGGCTTCGGTGGTCGCAACATTGCAGCGCAACTGCATAATCCGGATTATCTCAAACTGGCTGATGCCGTCGGTATGCGGGGTTACCGCGTGCATACTGCCGATGATCTGCGCGTGACGCTCGAGGAGGCCTTGGCAGCCCGGCAGCCAGCGCTCATTGAAGTCCCGGTCGGAGACATGCCCTCACCGTGGCAGTTTCTCCTCATGGAACAGGTCCGCGGCCGGGAGTAACTCGCGTCCATGCGCCCCGGGGTTTACGCCAATCAGCGCCGGACGCGCGGTGCGGCTTGTTTCGCCCCCTGGTCGCGGGCAGAGGGTCCCCAGGTCGGCGTTGGTTGTGGGCGAGACGCCGACGGTGTTTCTCGGGGCAAGGCCCCTGATTTCGCCTGTTTAGCTCACGAGCGAAAAGGATCATGATGCCGCCGATCAGTGAGCCCCATTCGGATCAGCTTGAGGCCCGCTCTGGGTTGCCAGGCTACGAGGTGCTGGGTGTGAAGGTCCAGGCCTGGACGCAGGAAAGCCTCATAGGCTTTCTGGCCTCGCTGCATGGCAGGCGCGAGAATTTCATCGTGGGACATTTGAATCTTCACGGGGCGTACTGCCTCACGGAATTCCCATGGATGGAAGAGTTTTATCATCGGGCCGGCATGGTGTATGTCGATGGCATGCCCATCGTGATACTCGGTCGCTTAAAAGGTTACCCCCTGCGCAGAAGTCACCGATTAACCTGCGTGGATTTTCTGCCCGATTTGCTCGCTCGAGCCCAGCGGGAAGGCTGGCATATCTTTCACCTGGGTGGCCGGCCTGAGGTGTCTGAAACGGCAAGGGGTGAAATTCTTTCTCGCTTTCCAAGGCTGAAAATCACCTTCGAACACGGATTTTTTGATATGACACCGGGCAGCGATGAAGCGCTGGGTGTTTTGAGCCGGATCAGGCAGGCCGCCCCGGATTTCGTCTTTGTCGGTATGGGTATGGGGCGACAGGAACGGTGGATCCTGGAAAACATCGACAGTCTGGAAGTGGATGCGGTGATCCAGATTGGTGCCTGCCTGGATTACGTGGCGGGTGCCGTGCCGACACCACCGCGGATCTTTGGGCGAATGGGGCTGGAGGGGGTTTATCGCCTGCTCACAGAACCTCGCCGCCTGTCGTATCGCTACCTGGTGGAGCCTTTCAAACTGGTCTATCGGCGCTGGCTCAGGAGCAGAAGCAACTAGCCGGAAAGCTGCTGTTGGGCCTCTTCAGGCCCTGATGCGCTGCATGCCCGGGGTATACAGGGGCCGAAGGGAGACACGCGCCGGAAAGATATTTCCCGCGCTGTCGACTGTCCAGTTCCCGCGTTCGATAAAGGCCTCACCGGCGGCTTGCCTATGCACCATCGCAAGGCCCGCCGAGCCGCCTAGCGTGTGTCCATATTCGGCGGCCCGAACTTCGCCAAAAGGTGTGCCGTTACGCAAAACTGATTCCTCATGAAACATCTTTTGCCCAGGGTCGAGTAGCATAATGGAGGCCGGGAGAGCGCTCATGACGACCTATTATTTCCGTTGCAGGCGGGCTTTCTTGCCGATGAAATCTCTCGGCTTGTCGAGGCGGACCGAAAATCTGATTCCCATCGAGTAAGAGGCCTCCATGTTGTCGATGTCATGGCCGTAATACTTGTGGCCCTTTTCAAGTCTCAGGTTCGTCAGGGCCTTTCGTGATGATGCGCGATCGGAGACAGATGTGTACAGCGACTTGAGCCGGACTACGGCGGCCTTGGGGCTTGCAAAGAGAGCGGTTAGTGACTAACATTGTACAAAATTTGTATAGATATTGGAGCGCACTATGCGAACGGCAGCGGTTTTTGTAATGCTTATAAGTGTCTGTAATGCCCTCGCTTGCGAGGGTGGGCTGACAGATCAAACCTTCAGGAAGCTCGCCTCCGAGGAGCGGATAAATTTGTGCGAGACTTATCCAAAACAGGTGATGCTGGTGGTTAACACTGCGTCGAAATGCGGAAATACGCCGCAGTACGACGGCCTCGAAGCGCTGTACGAAACCTATGGTGAGCGGGGTTTTGTCGTCCTCGGGTTCCCCTCAAATGAGTTTCTGGGGCAAGAGCCGGGCACAGAGGAGGAGATACAGGAATTCTGCCGGTTGACCTACGGCGTCCAGTTTCCCATGTTCGAGAAGACAACCGTACGCGGCGATGATGCTAACCCCTTCTTTGCCGCGCTCAAAGACGCAGCCGGTACCTATCCGCAGTGGAATTTTCATAAATACCTGATTGGACGGGATGGCGAACTCATTTCCGAGTTTAGTCCGAGAACGCAACCCGATGACCCCGGCCTGGTGGAAGCCATCGAGGCCGCGCTTAACTAGCCAGCGGGCGGTTTAGTCCGTCTGGTTGGGGGCGATTCTCGCGTGGTGGCGCCCAAGTCGGGCAATCTGCCCATCCTTCTCGGCCCAGATTCTGGACATCCAGCCACTCAGGCGCTGACGGGCCTCCACATCTGAGCCAAAATCCGTGCCGATTAAGTCTTGTGGAATGGGTAACATGCGGGCCCTCACACAAATCCTTGGCACCTGCCCGGAAACCAGGTCCCAAAGGGTTGCCTGAAAGCCGTTACCCTCGCAATCCTGGTATACGATGGTCACGTCGATCATGCCATCCAGCTTATCCGACAAGGCATAGAGCACCTGGCCAATGCCGCCGATTCTGGGTGCCAGCAGGTGTTGATACGGACTGCGTCGATCGTCTCGCTTGCTTGCTGAGAAGCGGGTGCCCTCCGGGAAATTCATCATGGCTACCGGGATATGTTGAAACTTCTCGCATGCGGTTCGCGCACTCTCCAGATCCTTACCTTTCAGGTGTGGGTTCTGGGCCAACTGCTCCTTGGACAATCGCTTCATGAAAGGAAAATCGAGGGCCCACCACGCTAAACCAAGAAACGGTACCCAAATCAGCTGACTTTTGATGAAAAATAAAAGCAGCGGTAAACGGCGGTTGAAACAGCGCTGCAATACAGGGATGTCGACCCACGATTGATGATTGCAGCACACTACGTAGGAGCCTTTGTGGTTCAGTCCGTTCGGGAGTTCAAGGTCCCAATCGGTCTGGCCGTACAGGCTGAGCCCCAGGCTGTTTACACTGATCCATGACTCAGCTACCCGTGCCAGCAGCTTCCTCATTTCATCTCTGAGGGATTTGGTCGGTGCCAGCAACTTGGGAATTGCAAGAAGACACACCACCACGGCGTGCACTACGGTGTTCAGCAAAAGTGTCACCAAGGCGAGGCAGCCTTTGAGAATTCTCATCGAATCGGGGTTTTCATGGAGCGTGCTGCCGGCAGGGTTGCAATCAGTTGATCGCGACGAGTTTGACGGCGAATTCGAGGTCGAGTCCCGCCATGGGGTGGTTGCCGTCAACGATGATGGAATCTTCGGAAACTTCCGTAATCAGGAGGTTAACGGCTTTGCCGTCTCCCTGCTGAGCCCTCAGCACCATGCCGACTTGCGGTGTGATCTGAGCTGGAAGCTCGTTTCTTGGAATCGTTTGTATCAGCTCGGGGAGTTTTGGGCCATAGGCGTCTTTGAAAGGAATGCTGATATCTTTTCGCTCCCCCACGGCCATGCCCAGTATGCCGTGGTCAAAGCCAGTAATGACCTCCTTGGCACCCAGTGTGAAATGCAGAGGATCACCACCTTTCGAGGAATCGAATTCTGAGCCGTCCTTGAGGGTCCCCACGAAATGCACCGTCACTTTGTCTCCTTTTTTGGCCTTCCTCACGTGGCGTCATCTCCTGCAAGAAAACCAATGATCGGGTCGCGGGTCACCATGGCGATTTACTCAAAAACTTAAGAACCCCCAGCGGCATCTGATGCCCCGACGATAGCAGAACAGCGCATGATTTTCGATAGTGGTCACCCCTGCAGGCGGGAATATCGCGATAAGCGTCGAAGCGGGATCAGCACCTCAGTTGACGATCGACTGACTGATCAAGAGACCCGCCAGGAAAGCCAGGCCAGCACCGGCAAGGGTCAGCACAAAATACCCTGATGCAAAAAAATAGGCCTTGTCCTGAAGCAATTGACTGGTTTCGTACACGAAGGCTGACATGGTCGTGAAGCCGCCACAAAACCCTGTGGTCAGCAAAAGTCGGGTCTCGGCCGACATCAGCTCGGCCTTGGCTCCGAAACCGGCGACGATGCCAACCAGTAAGCAACCCAGCGTGTTGGAAGCCAGGGTGCCCCATGGCAGCGCAAACAGGCCCATGTCACGGGTGGCCAACGTCAGGCCGAAGCGGCTGATGCCGCCCAACATGCTTCCCGCCCCGACCAGGATGAATGGCAACCAAGTTTGAGACATGTGCGTTCCCGGGGCGGCAGGTGCGCATAGTTTAACCTCTATCAGCTCGCGTGATCATCCCGTGCTAGTATGTCCCGGACTACTGGGAGTGAACGGGATTGACGCCTCTTTTATTCAAATTGGCCGCTGGATTGCTGTCTTTGTATGTCGGTGGTGAGTTAATGGTTCGGGGCTCCGCCGCGCTCGGGCTTCGGCTTGGCATGACGCCATTGCTGACGGGCCTCACGATCGTCGCGTTTGGCACCAGTGCGCCTGAACTTGTGGTCAGCCTGCAGGCGGCCTGGCGAGGGCAGACCGGTCTTGCTATGGGGAACGTGGTTGGATCCAATATCGCGAATATCGCCCTTGTCCTCGGCTTGTCCACGTTGATGAGACCGGTGGAGATTGATTCCCGGCTGGTCCGTCACGACGTGCCCATTATGCTGGTGTGTTCGCTGGTGCTCGTGTTGATGCTGATCGATCACCAACTCTCAAGGCCTGAGGGTGTGGCCTTGTTGTTGGGCCTTATCGCCTTCCTGGTGTTTACCGTATACGACTCGCAAGCACCTAAAGCAGCGGTGCGCAGAGAGTTCGCGGAGGCCATACCGGGAAACACCCAGTCCTGGAGCCTTGCCTTTTTGATGGTGCTGACAGGCGCTGTAACGCTGATCTGGGGTGGCGGTCTTTTTGTCACCGGTGCGATGGGAGTGTCTGTTGTTCTCGGCGTGGCACCTGCGGTGGTTGGGCTATCGGTCACCGCGATCGGTACCAGCCTGCCCGAGTTGGCGACCTCGCTTGTAGCGGCGGTGAGAGGTTATGGTGACATGGCGGTAGGCAATGTCGTCGGATCCAACATTTTCAATATTCTGTTCGTGTTGGGATTGACTTCAACCGTGACGCCCCTGAACCGGGGCGGTGTGTCCATTCTGGACCTCGTGATCATGCTGGCTTTCAGCGTGGTATCCATGCGATTGCTGGCGTCCCACGCGGTCATGGAGCGCTGGGAGGGCGCGGTCTTAGTCAGCGGATTCCTCGCGTACATGGCATGGCTGTTCGCATGATTGAGCGAGCCTTGACCTTCCCATGCTGGCGCCTCCTGCGCCTGAGGTCACCATGAAGGTGGTGGTCGCTTCCCTGAACCCGGTAAAGTTAGGTGCCGCGCGTTCTGCGTTCGAGACGCACTTTCCGGACACGGGTCTGGAATTTGTGACTGCAGCCGTGGATTCCGGTGTCGCTGACCAGCCCATGACTGATGACGAAACGAGGTTGGGCGCGCGAAACCGTGCCATCAACGCATGGGCGAGCTTTCCCGGTGTCGATTTTTCAGTGGGTATGGAGGGCGGATTGCAATACCTGGAAGATGCGCTGCTCGGCTTTGCCTGGATGGCGGTCAAGGGCCCGGGGGATGTGATCAGCGAGGCGCGCACGCCCACCTTGCCGTTGCCGCCCGAGGTGGCCCATTGGGTTGCGCAGGGGCTGGAACTCGGCAAGGCCAATGACCGGGTGTTTGCAACGATTAACAGCAAGCAGGGAGGTGGCGCCTTTGGGCTTCTGACCGATGGGCGCCAAACCCGGGAAGGTGTTTACGCACAAGCGCTTGAGTTGGCACTGATCCCATTCACTCATTCCCTCTGGGGTCCACGATAAGTCTCTTGCGAGGTCAAAGCTGAGATTTGGGATGATCGTCTATTCGAGGGCCCGGGACAGTCAGCGACGACTGTATTTTGGGCGGTAGGGTTGATCCCGACCCTGGGCTCTCGCGACGGCAATGCGCCGATTGACGCCGGCGAAAATGCGCAGTTGATGCCAGGTTTCCTCCGCCAGTATGCGGCCCTCACGCCCCCAGCTGCGGCGGTACAGCTGTTTGACTGACGCCAGCGCATCGGGCGAACGTTCCAGCAATTCTGCCAAAAGGGCATCGATGTACTGTGACGGATCCTCGTCGATTGCTGTGAGCAGGCCCATTGCCAGGGCGGTTGGCGCGGACACTATTTCAGCGGTCATGGCCATCTTGAGCGCCTGGTCCCTGGGGATCAGGTCGCGCAATGCCAGGGTACCTCCCATGTCCGGAATCAGGCCCCATTTGCCTTCCATGATGGACAGTGAGGCATCAGGAGAAGCGACACGGAAGTCCGCGCCCAGTGCAATTTGCAGCCCGCCACCCCCGCAGCGACCTTCCAGGCAGGCAATGACCGGAACGGCCAGATGTTGCCAGCCCACAGCGACCCGTTGAGCGAGGTTCGCTTGCCATGGCCACCATTTCCAGATCAGTTTCAAAGCGGCGCCGCGGTTTCCCAACAGGGCATGAATGTCTATTCCGGAGGAAAAGTCGGAGCCCGCGCCCGATAAAACGACGGCGCGCAGCCCTGATTCCCGCCGCAGGGATTTTTGAACCCTGTCGATGGCCAGGAACATGTCGTAGTCCAGTGCATTGCATTTCTCGGGGCGATTGAGCTCTACATAAGCCACGCCTTGACTGCGTCGCAACCTGACACGTTCAGCCATCGGTCAATCTCGCCCTGGCAGACTCAGAAATGCCCGCTTTGGGGCGATGCTCGCTCATGTTTCTTCCGGGTTCCCGGGTGCCGACAGCGCACGTTTGCGTGAGAAGGTGTAGAGGAGTGTACCGGCCAGAACAAATGCGCCAGTCATCACCCAGGCATCCAGGGCGGCATGCGTGATCAGCCAAAGGCACAGTAACATCGCCGTGGCCGGGATCAGCAGCCCGCCCGGCAGGGTGAATTGATCGGCCCGGTCGTCGATGGTAGAGCGCAGTTGCGGCAGGGTTGCAATGCAAACCATGTACGTGAGCAGCCGAACGAGCGTACTAATGACAGCCAGCCAGACAAACGTACCCGTCAGTGCCATGAGCAGGCAGAGCGCGCCGTAGAACCATATTGAACGATCCGGTGTGCGATGGCGTGGATGCACGTGGCAGAACCATTTCGGAATGGACCCGTCCATTGCGAGCGCAAAAGTCATCCGGGGTGCAGAGAGCAGGGATGAATGCAGGTTGCCGCCAATAGAAAATACAGCACCCAGCGTCAGCACGGCGGCGCCAGCCGGCCCGATCAACACGCCGGCAACATCAGCCAGGGCGGCTGAGCTTTCGCTCAAGCCGGGCAGAACGGAGATGGCCACAATCTGTACCCCCACATAGACTATGCCAATGATTACGATTGTCGCGATCAGCGCCCGGGGTAAGTCACGTCTCGGGTCGCGCCCTTCTCCGGCATTCACAACGGTACCCTCGAAGCCCACGTAGGCGTAGAGGACCAATAAAATCGCGTCCCCGAATTCGCCCAATTCTGGCCATTGCGCACCGAGCAAGAGTTGAGAGTCTATTTTCCCCATGCCGAGCAGGAGCAGCAGCGAAAGCGGCAAGAGCTTGAGAATCGTGAATGCATATAAAAGGGCCACGCTGTTGCGCACACCCACCACGTTCAGCCAGGTCAGGCTGCCGATCAGCACGGTCAGTGTGATCGATCGGTAAGGCTCGGAATCCAGGGGTGGCCAGAACCAGCTCGCGTAGGTGACCAGCAGATTGGTATTCGCGCCCATCGCGGCCACTCGACTGAGGTAGGCTAGCCACCCGGTCTGAAAGCCAATGAATGGGCCAAACGCGTGACTGGCGTAGGCCAGCACGCCGCCAGTTCTCTGAAATCGACTCGCAGCCTCTGCGAAAGACAACACGAGGGTCAGTACAAGAATGCCTGCGATCACAAACAGCCAGGGGCTGAAGGCACCGCTGGCCGCCGCAGCGGCAGCAGGCAGGCCGAAAATTCCGGCTCCGATGACGCTGTTGATATTGATGACGCCGAAGCCGAAGCTGCCGATGGCCCGCTCCAGTGCGGATTCATGATGTTTGGCGGTGCTCATCTCTGCCCTCCGGACTATGTTTCCAGGGCCTCGATCAGGGCCCCGGTTTCATCATCGGTGGTCGAGTGTCCAAACACAAATCTCACCATGTCATCGTGACCCGGCCAATAAAGGAATTCGATGCCGCGCTCCTCGAGTTCCCGAAATTTGGTCGCGCTCCAACGCACGAAGATCTCGTTCGCGTGCGCAGGGTATACCAGTTCTGCTTCGTCGTGCCGCTCGACAGCGGCAGCGAAACGGGCGGCCTGTTGATTGGCATGAGCGGCGAGCGTGAGCCACAGACCATTCTCGATGTAAGCCAACAACTGAGCGGAGATATAGCGCATCTTGCTCAAAAGGTGCCCGGAGCGCTTTCGTAATCGCTCCGCTGCTGGCCACAGTTCATGCCGCTCGAAGAAGACCAGTGCCTCCGCCGCCATGCACCCGTTTTTACTTGCGCCAAAAGACAGCATCTGGACTCCCGCCTTCCAGGTGAGATCCGCCGGGTGGCATTCCAATGCCGCGACCGCATTGCCGAAACGCGCCCCGTCGAGATGCGTGGCCAAGCCCTGTTCCCGGGCGAACTGATTAATCGCGGCCAATTCCGCAGCAGTGTAAATACAGCCCGACTCGGCGCACTGGGTGAGGCTCAGTGCCGAGGGGGCATAACTATGCACCCCGTGCCCTTGCGCAGCGTGTACGGCTTCCCGAAGTGCTTCCCTGGTCATCTTTCCATGCGGGCCATCCACCGTAACCAACCGCAACCCGTTTCCGAAAAATTCCGGTGCGCCGCTCTCATCGCAGTAAATGTGTGCGTTGCGATGACAGAATACGCTGCCCCAGGGCGGCGTGACACATGCCAGGGCGATGGCATTGGCCACGGTGCCAGTGGCTACCGGGAGGACGCGGACATCAGCATCGAAGAGTTCCGAATATGCCTTGTCCAGACGCGCTGACCATTCGTCCTCCGCGTAGGAGTGCGCAGTGCCCTGGTTTGCAGCGCGCAAAGCGTCCCAGATGGGCCCTGCCACGGGCGTTTCGTTGTCACTTCTGAAATTGAGGCGCATCGATGGTCCTCGTTTACGCATTGTCTGGACCGACTGATTATAGGGATAATCCTCGGCCATGGAATCCCGGGTTCTGATCAAACGTCTTGAGGCGCAACTTTCCCGAGTGATGCAAAGCGACGTCGAGTGGTGTGCACGCCGCTTGGCCGGCGCCCGTGCCCGTCTGAATCGTGGTCAACCCGTTGACCGAATCATTGAGCAGGTGAGTGAACGGGTGAGGGCGTCAAGGGCTCGAGTCGAGCTCAGAGAGTCCACCGCACCGACGCCGAACTTTGATGGGGCATTGCCGATTCATGCGCACCGCAATCAGGTGGTGGAGATGATCCGGACGCACCCGGTGATCGTGCTGGCAGGTGAGACAGGATCCGGTAAAACCACGCAACTGCCCAAAATGTGCCTCGATGCCGGTCGGGGGCGCAGGGGTCTGATCGGATGCACCCAGCCCCGGCGGATTGCGGCTCGGGCGATGGCAGAGCGCGTGGCCGAGGAACTGGAGGTGTCACTCGGCGGGGTGGTCGGTTACCAGGTCAGATTTCGTGAGCAATTAAATCCCGACAGTCATATCAAGTTCATGACCGATGGCATTCTGCTGGCTGAGGCTACGCGCGATCGAGACTTGAATGCCTATGACACACTGATTATCGATGAAGCCCACGAGCGCAGCCTGAATATCGATTTCCTGTTGGGTTATCTCAGGCAGTTGTTGCCCAGGCGACCCGATCTTCGCTTGATCATAACCTCGGCGACCATCGACACGCGGCGGTTTGCGGAACACTTCGACGATGCGCCCGTGGTGGAGGTTTCGGGGCGTGGTTTTCCGGTCGAGATGATTTATCAACCACCAGTCGAAGCATCGGACAACGAAGATCGTGACAGCAGGGGCCTGTATCGAGGGATTGCTGAAGCGGTGCGTCGCCTGGAGCGCATTGACCGACAGGGCGACATTCTTGTTTTCCTGTCCGGTGAGCGCGAAATTCGCGACGCACAAAAATACCTGCGCCGAATGAATCCCCGGCATACGGAAATTTTGCCGCTGTACGCTCGGCTCACTGGCGACGAACAGCGAAAGGTGTTTCATCCCGGCCCCCAGCGCAGAATCATCCTTGCAACCAATGTGGCTGAGACCAGTCTGACCGTGCCGAGAATCCGCTTCGTGATTGACTCTGGGACCGCGAGAATCAGTCGATACGCCCACCGCAGCCGTGTACAGCGCCTCCCCATCGAGCCCATTTCGCAGGCGAGCGCGAACCAGCGCGCTGGCCGTTGCGGGCGCCTGGGCCCGGGCACCTGTGTGCGTTTGTATAGCGAGGAGGATTTCCTGCTGCGCCCTGAATTCACCGAGCCCGAGATCCTGCGGACCTCTCTGGCCTCAGTGATCCTCAGAATGCGGGTGATGGAACTCGGCGAGGTCGAGGATTTCCCATTTGTTGATTCACCCCCCCCACGCATGATCAGTGATGCCTACCAGTTATTGTTCGAGCTGCAGGCCGTTGACGAGGCCCGTACGCCGACACGCCTCGGCAGAAGCCTTGCGCAGTGGCCGCTGGATGTGCGTCTTGCGCGCATCGTCTTTGCGGGCGCTGATCGGGCCTGTCTGAGTGAAATGCTGGTGTTGGCAGCAGCGCTGAGTCTGCAGGACCCCAGGGAGCGCCCCCTTGATGTGCAGGCAAGCGCTGATGAGGCGCATGAGCGATTTAATGACCCGAAATCTGATTTCGTGACGCTGTTGAAGGTTTGGGCGCATGTGCGCAAGGCGCGGCGGAAACTCAGTGGCAGCCAATTCCGCCGCTGGTGTCGGGCCGAGTTTTTGAATATCCAGCGCGTGTTTGAGTGGTTCGATCTGTACCATCAATTGCGTCAGCGGGCGAAGGAGGAAGGTCTGGCTTTCACGGACGCCGAGGCGGATTACGATTCGATCCACCAGGCGTTGCTCACCGGCCTGCTCAGCCACGTAGGCCAGAAAGATCCCGAAGACCCTTCGTATCTGGGTGCGCGAGGCAGGCGCTTTCATATTTTCCCGGGGTCAGGCGTATTCGGACGAACACCAAAATGGCTGGTTTCGGCAGAGATCATCGAAACTTCAAAACCTTATGCGCGAATCAACGCGCAATTGACACCGGATTGGATCGAGAGGGCTGGTGAACACCTGCTGAAGCGGCAAACCTTCGAGCCTCACTGGTCCCGCAGCCGGGGCGAAGTCATGGCGTTCGAACGGGTGAGCCTGTTTGGGCTTGTCCTGGTCGAACGTCGCTCTGTGCGCTATGCACCGATCGATACTGAAGATGCGCGGCGCATATTCATACGTGAGGGCCTGGTTGCCAATGCGCTTGACGGTAACTATGCGTTTGTGCAGGCGAACCAGAAGGTATGCGCGGACGTGGAGATGATGGAACACAAGCGTCGCGTTCGTGATGTTCTCGCCGATGAGGATCAGATTGCAGCATTTTTCGACTCGAAACTGCCCCCCACCGTGTGCGATGAGCGTTCCCTCAAGGCGTGGTTGAAATCAGGGGGCGATGATGCTGAATCCCAAATGCGTTTGCACCGTGAGGATGTGATAAGACCCCGAGCCGGAAAAGTCGCCAAATCGGATTGGCCCGACCGCTTCTCATCCCAAGGTCATTGGCTGCAGCTGCGTTATCACTTTGAACCGGGCGATAGAGCGGACGGTGTCTCCCTGGTGGTTCCTCTTGATCTGCTCAATACCCTCGATTCGGGAGCCCTTCAATGGTTGGTGCCAGGGCTTTTGTTGGAGAAAATCACGGCCCTGATCAAAGTTTTACCCAAGGTTCTGAGGCGGTCTCTGGTGCCGGCGCCGCATTATGCGGAGGCCGTCGCCGCGCGGCTTGGAACTATCGGAGATGCGCCGCTTCTTGAATCTGTGGCTCAGGAATTGACCCGCCTTGGTGGACTGCAAATCGAGGCCACCGACTTTGACGAATCGGCATTGCCCGTGCATCTTCGAATGCGGGTGGTGTTGCTCGATGCTGAGGGCGAATTCCTTGACGAAAGCCGTGACGTGGCGGACCTGCAAGCCCGATACGGAACCCAGGCCCGGCGCGGTTTCATGGACAGGCAGGGCGCGAACTGGAATCGGGATGGTGCCCGGAGCTGGGATTTCGGAGACCTCCCTGAGTCAGTCACGACAACGGACGGCGTATCTGCGTGGCCGGCACTGGTGGATCAGGACGACTCGGTGGGTTTGCGCCTTTTTGACACCCTCGATGATGCCCTGATTGCGCATCAGGGCGGTGTGCTTAAACTGCTCATGCTGCATTGTGCGGACAAGCTGCGCTACTTGCAGAAAAATCACGGAATATCATCGTCATCATTGCTCGCCTGGGCGCCCATGGGCAGCGCCGTGAACCTGGTGGCCGATCTGGCACGCTCCAGCCTCGCAAAAACGGCTGGCCATTCGGCTATGCTGACGCGCTCGGAAGGTGCTTTCAGTCAATTGTGCACCGAGGTACGGCGAGATCTGGGTCGTGGTTTTCAATCTGATGCGCGGCTTCTGGAGCAGGTCCTTCGGTGTCTGGTCAGGGTCCAGGAGGGTCTGCACGCGTTGGCGGCTGGAAAACGTGAACTGGTGCAGGACGACCTGGACGGTCAGATCAACGATTTGCTGTATGAAGGGTTCCTTCTCGACCTCGAGCCGGGGCGCCTGGAGGACTATCCGCGTTACCTGGAAGCCTTGTGTGTCCGTATTGAGCGCCTGGACATCGACCCGGGTCGCGATGCTCGTTTATCCATGCAGCTTGCGCCCTGGTGGCAGCGCTATCAGCAGCGCCTTTTGGCGGGGGCGGACTACGATGAAGCCCTTGATGAATATCGTTGGTTGATCGAGGAATACCGCGTGTCTTTATTCGCACAGGGCCTGGGTACGCGGATTAAAACTTCCCCGAAACGCCTTGAAAAGGCATGGGCCCGGGTGCTCGAACAGCAGGCTTGAGCGACTGGCCCGGTGAGGTCAGGGCATTCCGAGCTCCAATCGTATTTCCCGGGTCTGGCCAAGGTTCACCAGCATGCTGTCGCTCTCGATATCGCCAGGCTGCGCAGTGGGGCTTCCCGTCAGGGACAGGCGCGCCAACACGTCAACCTGTGCTGCGCTTGAGATGCGTCGCGTGTCCATCATGCTGTTGGCATCGCTGATGAACACCTCGAGGGGGAATTCGGGTTGTCCCACGCGCTCGACACCCAGCGGAGGGCCGGGCCTCTCCGGATCGCGCAGAATGATGAAAAGAACGGCGCCCGCTGGAATTGGCATTACGCCCGTGTTCGCGCTCACAGTGACCGTCAAGCCCCGCCAGGTTCCCGCATCGATCGTTACCCTGGCCCCGGAAGAGGTGCCAGGTGAAGTTTCCGGGGCGCCTGCATCTCTCAGCGCGTCCATCTGCTGCTCCAGCGAGGACCGCACTGGAGAGCCCGGATCCATCTGCCCTGCCAGCGTTTGCCAATATTCAAGGGCGAGCACGTTGTTGCCCACCTGAGCGGCTGCGATGCCCATCAGCCAGAGCGCTTTTTGCTGAAGAGGGTCCAGCTGCAAGGCGCGAGTCAGCAACTCAGTAATCTCAACGCTGATGCTGGGCTCGCCGGACGCAAACAGCTTGGCCTCTGCAAATTCAACCAGTACGAGCGCCCGCTCTGGAGCGAGATCATAGGCGCGTTTGAGGCTTGCCTCGGCCTGCTCATAACGTTGAAGGGTCTTGTAAGTGCGCCCGAGCAAAAGCCAGCCGTCGACATCCTCAGGACGTTCTTGCAGGCGTTGCTCGAGCCGCATCACCAGTTGCTCAATCTCTTCAGTCCCGCCAGGATCACGCTCCGTCAACGAGGGTGCGTCTGGCTGCCCTGCCACGTGAATTCCGGCAGGTGTTCCAACCCATTGATAGAGAGCGAGAATGACGATCGGTGCAGCGAACCAGAGCACCAGCCCGGTGTTTAGACTGCGCCCTCCAGCCTGAACGAGCGGCCAAAGCAGAAAGCCCGCAGTGAGCAGCGTGATGGCTGTGGCCAGCATCCAGAACATCAGGTTTCGAGCTCCTGGGTGCCGCGTCTCTGCCGCCGAACGAATACGGCGACCATCGCGGCGCCGCCCACCAGTAGCCCAAGCGGTGCCAGCCACAAAACCAGTGTGTTGCCTTTCAGCGGCGGCCGGTAGAGCACGAAGTCCCCGTAGCGTGCAACCATGAATTGCTTGATGTCTTCGTCACTGGCGCCCGATACCAGCATGCCATGCAGCTCTTTTCGCAAATCATGCGCCAGGGGGGCGTCGGAGTCTGCGAGGTTCTGGTTCTGGCAAACCAGGCAGCGTAACTCGGCAGTCAGCGCGTTGAATCGCTTTTCCTGCGCCGGGTCATCGAACGTCAATGGCTCCTGGTTAATGTTGACTTGCGCATGGGTGAGGCTGCAGCCCAACAGCAAAAGTACAATCCATCGTTGCAGGCCAGGCATCATGAGGGCTCCTGTTGCATGGAATCGAGCATGGGCAGGATCACTTCGCGGATGATTTCCGGGGTCAGTGCGCCGATCTGCTTGAACACCACCCGGCCATCGGGGTCTACGAGGAACGATTCCGGTGCCGCATAGACGCCGAAATCAATGCTGACCCGTCCGTCATAGTCGGTGATGATGAGCGCGTAAGGGTCCCCATGACGAGCCAGCCATGCTCGCGCGTCCTCCGGTTCGTCACGAAAATTCAGTCCAACAACGGGCAAAACACCGCTCTCGGCCAATGCCATGATATGGGGATGCTCGACGACACAAGTGACACACCAGCTGGCCCAGAAATTGATCAGGTAGGGTTTGCCCTCCAGGGCCTGCGGATCGACACGCGTGCCGGGCTCGTTGAGCATCGGGAGGCTGAAATACGGAACAGGTTTGCCGATCAACGGCGAGGGTATCAGAGATTTTTCATCCGAGTTCTGTAAACCGATGGCCAGCAGAGTGCCCATCAGAATAAAAGCGATAAGCGGCAGGACGCGAGCCATCATCCGCGACCGGCCTGTACCGGGTATTCGGCCCTGTCCGCTGAGGACCTGAAACGACGGTCGCTTGCGGCAACAATGCCCGCCACTGCCATAAGCAAGGCGCCCAACCAGATCCACCGCACGAACGGCTTCACGTACAGACGCACGGCCCACGCCTCGCCGTTATCCAGTGGTTCGCCCAGGGACACGTAAATATCGCGCACAAACCCCGCATCGATCGCGGCTTCGGTCATGACCTGCTGGCTGCTGAAATATCGCCGTTTCTCGGAATACAAACGCGTGATTTCCTCACCGTGTTGGCGAACGATGAACTCGCCTCGGTCCGCGATGTAATTTGGGCCCTCCCGCGCAGAAATGCCGCTGAGCTGGAATTCGTATCCCGACAGCTCGAAGCGGTCACCAGGCGCCATGCGCAGATGTTTTTCAACACTGATCGCCCCGGTGAGTCCGATGCCCACAATGAAAACGCCCAGGCCAAAATGGGCAAGCGTCATGGCGATTTCGCCCCTTTGCAGGCGACCGCCTCGACGCAGCGGCCATGCAAGGGCAGCTGCAGCGACCCAGGCGCCACCAACCACCCCGGCAATTCCTCTCAAGCCTGCCGTTGGTAACCAGATCCATGTCATGAGGCCGGCAATGACCGCCAGAGCCAACGGAAGATTGAGAAGCTTGAGGACCCGCCCGAGGCTGTCTTTACGCCAGCGGCTGAACACGCCGATGGGCAGCGCGAGGGCCAGGGGCGCGAGAAGGAGGGCGAACAGGAGTCCGAAATAGGGTGCGCCGACCGAGATCTTTCCCGCGCCCAGCGCGTCCACGGCCAATGGATAGAGCGTGCCCAGCAAGACCATCGCGGTGATCACGGCGAGCAGCAGGTTGTTGACCAGCAACAGGGTCTCTCGTGACATACCTGCAAAACCTTCACCGCTCTGCAGGCGGGGCGCTTTCAGCGCAAACAGGGTCAAAGAGCCGCCCACGACGAGGAAGAGGTAAATCAGGATGTAAACGCCCCGGGTCGGGTCGGAGGCGAAGGCATGCACGGAGGTCAGAACGCCTGATCTGACCAGGAACGTCCCCAGCAGACTCAGGGAAAAAGCAGCAATGGCCAGCAACAGCGTCCAGTTGCCCAGCGCCCCTCGTTTCTCAGTGACGGCCTGTGAATGGATCAGCGCGGTGCCCACCAGCCATGGCATAAAGGAGGCATTCTCTACCGGATCCCAAAACCACCAGCCGCCCCATCCCAGCTCATAGTAGGCCCACCAGCTGCCGAGTGCGATGCCAAGGGTCAGAAAGGCCCAGGCGACATGTGTCCAGGGCCTGGACCAGCGAACCCATTCTCGATTGACTTCACCGCCGAGCAGTGCAGCGACCGCAAAGGCGAAGGCCACGGCGAATCCGACGTACCCCATATACAGCATGGGAGGGTGAATAATCAGCCCCGGATCCTGCAGGAGCGGGTTCAGGTCTCGTCCCTCTGGAGGCGGTGGCAGGATCCGATCGAAGGGGTTGGAGGTGTAGATGATAAATAGCAGAAAGCCGACTGAAATCAGGGCCAGTACCGACAGGACCCGGGCCCGGAAATCCGGTGGCAGCGTGTGGCTGAAGAGGGCCACGGCCAGTGTCCAGAGGGCAAGAATCAGCACCCAGAGCAACAGGGACCCCTCATGGGCGCCCCAGACGGCTGAGAAGCGATATTGCATCGGCAGCAGCGAATTGCTGTTCAGCGCGACGTAGCTGATCGAAAAATCCTGGATGATGAATGCATAGGTCAGCAGAGCGAAGGCCATCATCAGGATGACGGCCTGCACAATGGCGCCTCGCCAGGCCAGGGACATCACACCTTCGTGCCCGGAACGAATGCCAATCCAGGGCAGCGCGCTGGTCATCACGGCAACCCAAAGCGCACAGAGCAGCAGAACCTGTCCCAACTCCGCGATCATGAGTCCTACTTGCTCCCTTCGATGACGTGCATGCCTTTTTCCCGCAGAGCATCGGCGACCTCGGGAGGCATGTAGTTCTCGTCGTGCTTTGCCAATACCTCCCGGGCGATGAACAAGCCGTCGTCGTTCAGCGCACCCCTTGCGATGACGCCTTGTCCCTCCCGGAAAAGATCAGGCAGTATTCCGTCGAAACGAACGGTGACAGAATCGACGCCGTCGTTGACCTCGAACTGCACAAGCAAGCCGTTTTCCGCCCGCGCGAGGCTGTCAGGCGTGACCATGCCGCCAAGGCGAAATTCGCGACCCGACGGAAGTGCCTGGGCCTCAATGTCGCTCGGGCTCACGAAGAAAAGCATGTTCTGACGCAAAGAGTAAATCGTAACGCTGGCGGCCAGCGTGATGCCGATCAGTATGGCCAGCACGGCGATCATTCT
This sequence comes from Candidatus Nitrosopumilus sp., assembly GCA_964225175.1. Classification (GTDB taxonomy): domain Bacteria; phylum Pseudomonadota; class Gammaproteobacteria; order Xanthomonadales; family SZUA-36; genus WTJD01. The sequence goes on from CAXQNK010000128.1 coordinate 19,385, forward strand.
TCGTTTACGCTTCGGGTGCATGGTGCTGTTCTCCAGGGCCGTTCTTGTCCCGAATAATTTTCCTGAGCCGATTGGCCTTCAGGATGGGCGAGCAGGCGCACCAGGTCAGCAGCACCAGCGCGCTCAGGTAGGCTGCGGCAATGAAAGGTGTATGCGACATTAGTTGCCTCCTCTGCCAAGTGCGTGAGCCACCCACCGCTTGCGTTGGTCCTGCTCGAGCAGGCGCAGCCGGGCCCGGGTGATCAGGTTGCCAAGGTAAAACACTTTCCATGCAAACAGCATGACCAGCATGGGAACCAGCATGCTCGGGTGGATGCTGCTGCCGTCTGTAGTCAGGCTGGGTGGCTGATGCAAGGTATTCCACCAGGTCACCGAGAAATGAATGATCGGTAAATTGACGACACCGACCAGTGCGAGCAAGGCTGCGGCCCGAGCCGCCTTGCGGGGCTCGTCATAGGCGCTGTAGAGGCCCATGACACCAAAATACAGGAACAGCAGAATCAGCTCGGAGGTCAGACGCGCATCCCAGACCCAGTAAGTGCCCCAGGTCGGTTTGCCCCAAACCGCGCCGGTAAACAATGCCAGCGCCGTAAACGTCGCACCAATGGGTGCGCTGGAGATCATCAGGATTTCGGCGATCCGAATATGCCAGACGAGGCCGACAAAACCCATTGTCGCCATCAAGGCGTAGATCATCATGGACAGGTAGGCAGAGGGCACGTGCACATACATGATGCGCGCGCTCTCGCCTTGCAGGTAATCTGGTGGGGCTTGCAACAATCCCAGGTAGAGTCCGGTCGCGGCCAGTGCGAAGAACAGCCCCCAAATCCACGGCAATAAGCGTCCGCTGTTCTCATAGAACCACGGGGGCGATCCGGTCTTGTGAATGAATAGCATCAGTTTATTCATCTGATCACGCGTTGAATATTTACTCGAGGGCCAGTTTGAGTGCCGCTGCAGTCGCGAAAGGCGCCAGGGTCAGGGCTGCGATCAGCCCGGCGGTCATCAACCCCAGCTGACCATTGTACGGCAAGCCCGCAACGGAGGCAGAGATCGCATTGGTCGCAAGGATCAGCAGCGGCACGGTCAGCGGAAACACCAGGAGAGACAATAGCTGCCCTCCGCGTTTCAGACTGACGGTGAGTGCCGCGCCAATGGCGCCCAGTAAGCTGAGGGTGGGTGTGCCGAGCAGCAGGCTGGTCAGCAGCACGCTGTAAGCGTCCTGGGGCAGATTCATCCACATGGCCAGCAAGGGGGACAACAGCACGATTGGAATGCCTGCGACTACCCAGTGCACCAGGATCTTGGCCAGCACGATCAGTGTAAGCGGGTGACCTGAGAGCACAAACTGCTCCAGGGACCCATCTTCAAAATCGGATCGAAACAATCCGTCCAGAAACACGATGCTTGCCAGCAATGCGGCAATCCAGATCACGCCGGGCCCGATTGACGCCAGCAGGGCGGGGCTTGGGCCTACACCGAGCGGGAACAGGCTCACAACCACCAGGAGGAATAAGAGGGGTTGGAGAAGCTCGGAACGGCGACGAAAAGCCAGCAGCAGATCGCGCCGCAGCAGGGCGAAAAAAGCCTTGGACAGAGAAACGTCGCTCACGAGGCGTCGGCTCCCGACACCAGTTCGCAGGCCACCACGGGCAAGCCCCCGGGCTGCGGGCGGCCGTGCGTGGCCAACACGCAACTCCCGCCACCCTCGATGTGCTGACGCAGCATATCGTCCAGCATTGATTCTCCCTGGCTGTCCAGGTTGGCGTAGGGTTCATCCAGAAGCCACAGTTCAGCATCCTGCACAAACAGGCGTGCAAGGGCACATCTTTTTCGCTGTCCTGCCGAGAGTGTTCGTGCTGCCTGCGTGGCGACCCTGCTGAGGCCGGCGCGCGCTACCAGCTCGGCCGTGCGGTCACAGTTAGAACCACAAAAACGTCGCATGAAATCAATATTTTCAGAGACGCTGAGATCGTCTTTTACCGCCAGTTGATGCCCAAGGTAGGCGCGGTTTCGCGCGGTGCAACGTACCTCGCCGTGACTGGGGGACAAAGTTCCTGCAATGATTCGAAGCAAGGTCGTTTTACCGCTGCCATTGGCCCCAGTGACCCAAAGGACCTCGCCTGCCGACAGCGAAAAGCTCACCGACCTGAACACGGGCTCGAAATATCTCTCGAATGTCAGCTCTTGGACGGAAAGCATAGGCTTGAAATTGATGGGGACGTGGGTATGGTAGGTGCTGGCCTGCGCCAAGTCCACGTGGCGATGAGTGGGTTGCTGATCCATGCCACAATAGCCATTCGAGGCCAGTGGCTGGGCCCGGTTGCGCTGTTGTCGCTTCGCCATGCTGGCGGACAGTGGCGATGATTAATTACGTTCAGGATTTTGCGGGGGTTGCACATGTCGACGTATGATTTTGACCTGTTCGTGATCGGCGCAGGCTCGGGAGGTGTCCGCGCCGCCCGAATCGCGGCAGGCCACGGAGCCCGGGTCGCGATTTGTGAGCACAGTCGCGTGGGCGGCACCTGCGTCATTCGAGGCTGCGTACCCAAGAAATTGCTGTCATATGCTGCGCATTTCAAGGAGGATTTCGAAGATGCCGCGGCGTATGGCTGGGAGCTGGAACGGCCCCGGTTCGATTGGCAAAGGCTGATTGCGGCGAAGGACCTGGAGATCGATCGCCTGAATTCGATCTACCTCGGGCTTCTTGAATCGAGTGGCGTAGCGCTGTTTTCCTGCCGAGGCACGCTGCTGGACGAACATCACGTCGTGGTGGGTGAACGTACCCTCAGTGCAGAAAAAATTCTGATCGCTGTGGGTGGAAGACCCTGGGTCCCCGAATTTCCGGGCTCTGAACTTGTCATCACCTCTGACGAGGCATTTCATCTTCGGTCACTTCCCGAGCGTGTCGCCATCGTTGGCGGCGGTTACATCGCCTGCGAATTTGCAGGGATATTCAATGGGCTTGGTGCGCAGGTGCATCAACTGTACCGCGGAGACCGGGTTTTGCGGGGCTTTGACGAGGATGTCCGAATTTTCCTCGGTCAAGAGATGCGCGAGAAAGGGATTCAATTTCATTTCGAACGGACCGTGCAGGCGATCACTCAAAGCGCCAACGGGATTGAACTGAGGCTGGACAACGGGACCGAGCTGGCTGTCGATTGTGTGATGTATGCCACGGGTCGGGTGCCGGCCACGGCTGACCTGGGGCTGGCTAGTGCGGGCGTCGCGGCCCGTGCTGACGGGAGCATCCCCGTCGATGAGTACTCCCGTACCAATGTCCCGAACATTTTTGCAGTGGGTGATGTGACCCATAGAATCGCGCTGACACCCGTTGCGATCATGGAAGGTCATGCCTTCGCAGACAGCGAGTTTGGCGGCTCTCCTCGTCCCGTTGATCATGCTTTCGTGCCTTCAGCCGTGTTCAGCAATCCCCAGGTGGGCAGTGTGGGGTACTCAGAACAGGCTGCTCCGGCTTACTGTGGTGAGGTGGATGTCTACAAGTCTGAATTCCGTCCACTCAAGCACACTGTGACAGGACGAAACGAGAAAACGTTGATGAAACTGGTCGTGGAACATTTGACGGATCGCGTGGTCGGAGTCCACGTGTGCGGCGCAGACGCGGCAGAGATTGTCCAGGGTTTCGCAGTCGCGGTAAAATCGGGGCTCACCAAGGGTCAATTTGATGCCACCGTCGGCATACACCCAACTTCTGCCGAAGAATTGGTCACCCTCAGAACGCCTTTCCAGGGATGAAAACAACCATGTTTGAGAATATTTTCAGATTTTTGATCGTGATGCTGTGTTGCACCATGGGTGCAGTCGCGCTCGCAAAGTCCGGGTCGGAGGTCGAAGAGCAGGGCAGCGCTCGATACATCGTGACGCTGTCTGAGCCGTCACTGGCGCGATGGCACGCTCGCCGTCTTGCCGAGGAAGATGCACGACTGGTCGGGATTGACTCCCGCAAGCAACGCGTCGCGGGTGCCCAGCGGAGGTTGGATATCGGGGCACCAGAATCGGTCGAATACCTTGCCGAACTTGATGAAAAATTCGCCCGTTTCAGCGAGGAATTTGCCAGTCTGCTTGGCCGCCCGCTGGACGCAAAGCACCGTTATCGTTATGCGCTCAATGGCATGGCAGTGTCGCTCACGCCGGGTGAGGTCGAGAGGCTGGCCGCTCATCCTCGCGTCAAATCGGTGGAGCGCGAGAGAATTCACAAGCTCCACACGGATGCTGGTCCTGCCTGGATTGGCGCCGAGGCGATCTGGAGTGGCGAGGATGGCATCCCGGTCAGCCGCGGAAGCGGCGTCATTGTCGGTATCATCGACTCGGGGATCAATTGGGAACATACCTCGTTCAAGGATCTTGGCGATGGCACCGGCGGCCAGTTTATCCCCTACGACCATACCAATCCCCTGGGTGCGGAGCTGGGGCTGTGCTCGGAACCCGAGGTGGAGTGCAATGACAAGCTGATCGGCGTTTGGGATTTTGTCACTGACGATGAAGACACCGAGACCGAGGAAGAATTCACCAACGGCTGGGATAATGACGGACACGGCTCTCACGTGGCGGCGACTGCGGTGGGCAATACCCACGATGTGAATTTCAGTTTCGACCCCACGGGCCCCACGCGGCTTTCGGGGGTTGCCCCACAAGCCAACATGATCAGTTACCGCGTTTGTTTTATCGGTGATCCGGAGGATGGCGATGACGATGGGTGCCAGGGTTCCGCGATTCTGAAAGCCATCGATCAGGCGATTGAAGATGGCGTGGATGCGGTCAACTATTCCATTGGTTCGAGCGCATTTTCTCCCTGGTCGAGCGGCAGTTCTTCAGAAGCGTTTCTGAATCTTTACGCGGCCGGCATTTTCGCCGCTACCTCTGCCGGCAACTCGGGACCGGGTCTGGCGAGTGTTGGTTCACCCGCCAATGCGCCCTGGATCAGCGCCGTGGCGAATTCCACGCATGACCGGATTTTCGGTAATCAACTCGAAAACCTCAGCGGCGGAAATTCGCCGCCGCCCGGACCCCTGACCGGTGCTACCCGCGTGGGTGACTCGGGCGTGCGCCGTATTGTCCATGCCCGGGACTACGGTAATGCTCTATGTGGCGATTTCACAGACACTGCGGTCAGCGCTTCTTGTGACAGCCTGAACAGCCTTTCCAATCCGTTTGAGCCTGGAACATTCAATGGTGAGATCGTGGTTTGCGACCGGGGCGTATACGGTCGCGTGGAAAAAGGACTCAACCTGAAGCTCGCGGGTGCCGGGGGATACATCCTGGCCAACACCGCGGAATTCGGCCCGTCCGTGGTGGCCGATAACCACTGCCTGCCCGCGACACACCTCACGGAAAAGGATGGCGATACCCTCCGAGGCTGGCTCGCCACCGGCTCAGACCACGAGGGGTCTCTGTCTGAGGCGGGTGTGGTGCGCAATGCCAACGTGGCTGACCGGGTCAACGCAAGCAGTTCGCGAGGACCGGTCCCGGCGCCAGTCGAAGATGTTCTCAAGCCCAATCTGACGGCCCCGGGCACGGACATTCTCGCTGCATTTGCTGCGGATGATGACGACAGCAACAACTACGCCTTCCTCACGGGAACGTCCATGTCGTCCCCGCATGTTGCCGGGGCTGCTGCATTGCTGATTTCCATCACTCCTGACTGGTCACCGGCGATGATTAACTCCATGCTGGAAACCACGGCCACCTTCGACAATGCGGTCGATTACGATGGGTCGATGCCTGGTCCACTGGATATAGGCAGCGGCCGTCCGCGGCTTGGAGAGGCGGCAAACGCGCCGCTCTACCTTGCGGTCAGCGCTGAACAATTCGAGGCCGCCAACCCGGGCAGCGGCGGCGATCCGGGCGGGCTGAATCTTCCCGGCATTGCCGAAAGTAAGTGTGTCGATGTCTGTTCGTTCGAGCGAACCGTGACCGCCAGGATCGGAGGCAGTTGGACCACCGGCACGGCCGGCTTCCCGAACGGCATCAAGGCCACGGTGTCACCCGCTGAATTCACGCTGGAAGCCGGCGAAAGCCAGGCGTTGACCCTGGACATCGAAATTAATGACGGCGGTCTTGTCGGCAGCTGGTTCTCTGGCGCGATCGAAATGACCCCTGAAGAGGGTGTGATGCAGACGATTACGGCGGCAGTGAACGCATTTGGGGGCACATTGCCGGCCCAGTGGGCGGTGAACACAAACCGCAATGCCGGCAACCAGGAGTTTGAGCTCAGTGGTCTGGCGGCGCTCGAGGACGTGACGTTCAGGACGGACGGGCTTGCGCCTGAGCAGCGTCAGGTGGAGTCATTGCCTCAGGACCCCTCTCGCAGCGATCCTTACGATGACGACGTGGGTGCCTTCACGGTGCTCCAGTACGTTCCCGAGAGTGCGGTGAGGCTTTACGTTGAGACACTGGCCTCCACGGCCAATGACCTCGACTTGTTCATTGGTCGGGACCTCAATGGCGATGGCATCGCCCAGGCGAATGAGGAGATTTGTTCCAGCACATCTCCCGATGAGCTGGAACTGTGTGACATCCTTGACCCCCCCGCAGATGACTATTGGATTCGTGTCCAGAACTGGGGTGCCGGGCCTGAAGCGCCGGATGACGCTACGGTAGTTTGGACCGTGATCACGCAGTCAGCGGAGCTGAACCTGTCCGTGACGGCGCAGGGTATAGTCGATACCGGCGACAGTTTCCCGGTGCGCGTCTCCTGGAATAACGTGGATATTCTCTCTGGTGAGAGCATGCTCGGGTTCATTGAGCTCGGAACGAACCGGAATAACCCGGGAAATGTAGGCGAAATACCCATTCGACTGACTCGGGGCTCAGAAACGGATGGACGCGCTCTCGCCCTGATGAGCGGGCAGAGCACGCGCTTTGCGCTGGCAGGCGGTGCCTCACGCGACAGACTCTTTATCGACGTGCCGGAGTCGGCAAGCGGCCTGGCCGTGTCGGTCGATGGCGGCAGCGAGGCGCAAAATGACGGGCTCATGGTCGCACTGAAGCGGATCGGGTTCGAGAGTGCATTCGACAACGCGCCGGTCGTGCCGGCAGCGCCTGACGGGGACCCGATCGTCTCTGCAATGGGAGCAGACGGGCAGGGACCCGAAGTGTCGGTGTCTGGCGGCTCTGTCGAGGCCGGGCGATGGTACGTCGTGGTGTCGAACGAATCGGCAGAATCTGCCTCGGTGTCGGTGACCGCGACGGTCAACTTTGATGGCGACCAGATACCTGTTCATGGAGGCTTGTGGCAGCCCGTGTCGCGTCCGGACATCAGCCAGGGGCTGGATTACGCCCAGGGCACATCGCGCGCCCTGCTCTGGTACACCTATGACGAGCAGGGACAGCCCGCCTGGTACCTGGCGGCAGGAGCGAACCCTGAAGGGGACGTCTGGGTCGCCGATTTGTTGCGGTTTACCAATGACGGCGAGCAGCAGCAGGAAACCCGGGTCGGCCAGCTGGCGATGACGACGCTGTCCGAAGAGGACGTTATTTTCTCGTGGCAGCTGTTTGGAGATTCAGGTTCCGACCGCATGGCCCCGTTGTCTCCGTATACTTGCCCCAACGATGGCGGCAAGAAGAGCTACACCGGGATATGGTATCGAGGCCTGGATGGGCTGGGTGGCGCGAGCGTCCTGGTTAACGCAACCTCCCAGGCCCAGATTCACTACCTGTTCGACAGCCAGGGCGATCCGCGCTGGTTGATCGCCGCAAATGACGGAAACCAGTCTCCTACAGATCCCGACATCACCATGCTGCAGTTCAGCGGCTTTTTCCCGAATGGCTTCGGGTCAGTGACCTATTCGCCCGCCGGGCTGGTCAGCCGGGATTTCGATACTGAGTCAACGGGCAGCTGGACGCTGGATTATGTCATGCTCGAACCGTTGGTTGGAGAGGCGAACCGGACGGAAAACATTTACAAGCTGACTGCGCCATTGCCTTGCAATTAGTCCCGCAGGGACTGGACCAGCCGCCAGCAGTCCTCGAAGGGGTTGTAGAGCGGCACGGGCGCGACCCGAAGCACATCGGGCTCGCGCCAGTCGCCAATAATGCCCTCCGCCTGTAGCTTCTCAAAAAGCGCACGGCCATGGGCGCGCCCTGATCTCACTTGCAACGACAGCTGACAGCCGCGCCGTTCCGCGTCGTCGGGGGTGAGAATGTGAACCCCCCCGTCAATCTGTTCCCTGATCAGGCGTTCCAGCGTGCCGGTCAGCTGGATCGATTTGAGCCTCAGGGCGTCCATTCCCGCTTGCTCAAAGCAATCGAGGGCGGGCAGTAACGGCGCCATGGCCAGTGCTGGCGGCGTCGACAACTGCCAGGCGTCCGCGCCCGGTGCAGGGTGAAAATTCGGTTCCATGAGTAAACGGCGCTGCAAATCAACACCCCACCAGCCATCGAGTCGCGGCAAATCCGACGGGCCATGATGCTGCTCGTGTATGAATGCCCCGGCGATTGCACCCGGGCCGCCATTGAGATATTTATAGGTGCACCATACTGCGAAATCCGCACCCCAGCCGTGCAAATCCAGCGGCACGTTACCGATGGCGTGGGCGAGGTCAAATCCGACGCAGGCTCCGGCGCGTTTGGCTGCCGAGGCGATGCGGCCGAGGTCAAACCGTTGTCCGGTCGCATAATGTACGCCCGGCCAAAGAACGAGCGCCACTTGTTCCCCGTGCTGATCGAGGTAGTCCTCCAACACGGACTCGTCGGTTAAGCGTTCGTCATTCGCCGGTATCTCCACCATGCCATTCGCCGGGTCCAGCCCGTGCAGGCGCAATTGGGATTGGACTGCGTAGCGATCAGAGGGAAAAGCACCCTGTTCGATGACGATACGATTCCGGTCTCCCCGTGGACGGAAAAAGCTGATCATCAACAGGTGGAGATTGACCGTCAGCGTATTCATGGTGACGATCTCTGAAGGTTTTGCTCCGGCAATTCGCGCCTGGGGTTTTCGCAATAAGTCGTGGTAACGAGTCCAGCTTCTATTGCCTTCGAAGTGCCCTTCAACCGCCCGCTCACGCCATGAATTCAGGACTTCATTTACTGCATCTGCAGTGCTGCGCACTTGCAGCCCCAGGGAATTGCCGCACAGGTAAACCTGTTGACCGGCGCCATGCGCGGGAATATGAAACAGGTCGCGGTAGGCCCGTAGGGGATCTTGGTCGTCGAGTTCCCGGATATCATCGAGCCTGAGTGACATGAGCTACTGTCCTGACGCTTTCCGCATCATTTTGACAGATAATGGGTCGGTTGACACCGCAGGCATCAGCGCGAATGAAACTCTCTGATTTTCACTTTGATTTGCCCGAAGAACTGATTGCCCAGTATCCGCTGGCAGAGCGAAGCGCGAGCCGGTTGCTGTGCCTGGATCGACGCTCCGGCGCCCTGGAAGATGCACAATTCGCCGTTCTGCCGGAACGCCTGGCACCGGGCGATCTGCTGGTATTCAACGATACGCGAGTCATCCCGGCGCGGCTTCATGGGTTCAAGGACACCGGCGGACGCGTCGAAATTCTCATCGAACGGATGACGGGTGATCGGACCTGTCTTGCACAGATGCGCGCCAGCAAGTCGCCTCGCGAGGATTCGATGATCAGGCTTGATGATGGATCCCGGCTCAGGGTCAAGGGTCGGCAGTCGCCATTCTATCTGCTGGAGTTGGACAGCCCGGGCGAGAAACTTGACGCCGTGCTTGATCGTGTTGGCCACATGCCGCTGCCGCCTTACATCCAACGTGCGGACGAAAGTCTGGATGTTGAGCGTTATCAAACCGTTTACGCTCGACGCCCTGGTGCGGTCGCTGCACCGACCGCCGGGCTTCACTTCGATGCGGACATCCTCGATGCCCTCGCGCAACGCGGCGTCGCAACGACAAGGGTGACGCTGCATGTGGGTGCAGGCACCTTCCAGCCCGTGCGCACCGAGGAGATCGAGGATCATGCCATGCATGCCGAGTATCTCGAGGTGTCCTCAGAAAGCTGTGATGCCATCGCCCGAACCCGCAGTCGGGGAGGGCGGGTCATCGCCGTGGGGACCACGGCAGTTCGCAGCCTCGAAACGGCGGCTTCAGGCGGCGATTTGGCGCCGTTTTCGGGAGATACCAGGCTGTTTATCTACCCGGGATACTCGTTCAGGGTTGTTGATGGCCTGGTCACGAATTTTCACCTTC
>CAXQNK010000129.1:0-17112 GCA_964225175.1 Candidatus Nitrosopumilus sp.
CGGTCACACTGCACGTTGGGCGCGCGCTCAACCGAGTGCTGGACAACGGAGTACAGGTGCATGGCGGCATGGGCTACATGCGTGAGAGCGAGATCAACCAACTGTACCGTGGCGGCAAGGTGTTGGAAATTGCACCGGGTTCCACGCAGATACGGCAACTCATCATCGGTGGAGACCTGCTGAAGTGAACGCCGCCGTCTTTCACTCGACAGCAGGCCGCAAACCATGAGCCAGCAGCCGCAGCAAACGTTTCCGCGGAGGCTGCGCAAATGCTTCAATATCGATGACTTGCGCCAACTGGCCAAGCGCAGACTGCCCTATCCCATTTTCGACCACGTCGATGGCGGCAGCGATGACGAGGTGACGCTGGCGGCCAACCACTCGGCCTTCGACCGATATGACCTGGTACCCCACTACTGCTCCGGCGTCGAGGAAGTCGACGCATCGACCACCGTGCTCGGTCAACCCATCGAATGGCCTTTTTTCGCTGGGCCGGCGGGTGGGCTGAAGTATTTGCATCCGGAAGGCGAAATCGGCGTAGCGCAGGCCGCGCACAAGCTCGGAACGGCGTTTTCCATGTCAGGCTGGACCAATACTCGTCCGGAAGACATCGCCGCCGCCGCGCCGGATGGCCCACGATTTTTCCAGTTACAACCCTGTCGTTCCCGCCAAGTCATGGATGACATGATCCAGCTGGCCGCCAGCAGCGGCTACGATGCATTGATCCTGACGGTGGACAATCCGATCCATGGCAACCGGGAACGCGACGCGCGCAGTGGCTTCGGCGTGCCGTCGAATTTCACGCTGAAAGCCTGGTTGTCGATCCTGAGCAGGCCGCGTTGGATGATCAACACCTTCCCGCTCCCGGGTTTCGGGCTGTACGATCAGTACATGAACTCACCCGACCGGGATCTGGCCTGGCTGGCGCATCAACTCATTACCAATATCAACTGGGAAGATCTGGCCTGGATCAGAAGCCGCTGGGACGGTCCGTTTGCCATCAAGGGCCTGGTCGCCGTGGATGACATCAGAGCAGCGGTCGACTGTGGTGTTTCCGCCGTGATTCTCTCTAACCAGGGCGCGCGCCACTTTGATACCGCACCGGCCACGCTGGACATGCTGCCCGCGGTCGTCGACGCCGTTGGTGACCGGGTGGAGGTGATTCTGGATGGCGGCATCCGGCGAGGCACCGATGTACTCAAGGCCATCGCCCTCGGGGCGAGGGCCTGCACGGGCGCGAGACCCTATTGTTATGGCCTGGCCGGCGCCGGGCGAGCCGGGGCAGAGCGCGCGCTGGCCCTGTTGCGAGCGGAGGTCGAGCGCACCATGGTTTTCCTGGGTGCGGCATCGCTCGATGAGGTCGGCGCCCGACATATCATGCTGCGCCCGCTTGCCCGTGGAGATGACCCCGATGCTGCATAGCTATCTGTACCGGGTGCTGCTGATTCCCACCGCCGTCTTCCTGTCCGTGATGTTTGGCGGCTCCTACGGGTCGGGCCGAGAGGTGATGGAATTCATCAGCCAGTACGGCCCCATGGGCGGCCTGTACTCGATGCTCGTGACCATGCTGACCTACAGCGTCATTCTGTTTCTGAGCTTCGAACTCGCCCGGTTGTATCGCGCCTATGAGTACCGTTCCTTCTGCAATGCGCTACTGGGCAAGGGTTGGTTCCTGTATGAAATCGTGATCCTGGTCGGCATGGTGATTGCGCTGGCCGTGGTGGGCAGTGTTGCCGGCACGCTCATGTACGACCACTTCGGCATTCCCATCTGGCTGGGCACGCTGGTTGTATTGGCAGTGGTCATTGTTCTCAATTACCTTGGCCGCGAGCTGATCGAGCAATCGATGATGGTCTCGGTGACCGCATTGTTCCTGGTGCTGTTCGCCAGCATATATTTCGTTTTGAGCAGCACTCAGCTGTCGCTGTCGGAAATCATGCATGATGCCTCGCCGAACTACTCAAGCTGGCGGGGCGCTTTGAAGTACGCCATCACCGGTACCGGGTTTCTGCCTCTGCTGCTGTACTGCGCTCGGGATCTGAACACCCGTTCGGAATCGTTCGTGGCAGCGCTTGCGTGCGGAATGGTCGGGGTGCTTCCCGCGCTGGCATTTCACATCGCGTTCATGACCGAGTATCCGTCGATCACTCAGGAAGCCCTGCCGACTTACTTCATTTTCGCGAAAACCAGCCCGGGCTGGGCCCTAAGTCTCTCCATGGTGGTGCTCTTCGTCCTGATCTGCCAGACCGGAGTCGGTGTGTTGCAGGGATTCATCGAGCGACTGGACGCATGGCAGTTGCGCAGACGTGTCAGGCCAATGAGCCGGCTCGAGCATGGAATGACCGCCGGCTTCATGATGATCGCCAGCCTGGCGCTGGGGAGCGTTGGCATCGTCAAGCTGATCCTGCAGGGTTATACCCTCCTGTCGGCCAGTTTCCTCGTGGTTTTCACCATTCCCTTGCTCACTTGGGGGGTTTACCTGGTGTTTCGACCGGGGCGTCCCCGACCATAAAGATCAGCGCCACTCAAGGACGGCATCACAAACGGCCGTCCGAATCTGTGCATTCCCTGCCACAAGGCTGAGCGTCACGCGGCCGGCTGCGGGCTCGACTTTCGCCACCTCACCCGAGAAGGTAACGGTATCTCCCACCACGTTAAAGGCCAGCATTTTCATGGGCCCCAGGTTGGCGATTCGGCCCCCTGGACCCATCCAATCGCGGCACAGCCGCTCGAACATGCCCATGAGGAAAAACGTATTGGCATACGCATCGGATGCGCCGGTGCTCCTGGCCACGTTCGCGTCGTGATGAATCAGGGACAGGTCGCGGTTGGCGCCTGCCTCCATCACGAGGCGCTGTAATGTGATTGGGATTTGGATCGTACCGATCGACTGACCCACCTCGAGGTCCTGAATACTGCGCTGCGCGACCGTCATTCGGAATCCCCAGGCGGGTTGAAACGGAATATGACCAGCCTGGATATCGCCACGATCTCATCCCGTTGGTTGGTGTAGGTGTCCTCCTGGGTCAGGAATGCGCCGTCACCCACGCTCAGCGATTTTTTCGCGATATCCACCAGCCGGTGGGTCACCGTCAGCCGGTCACCAATGTGCATGGGGGCATGGAATTGAACGTCCACGCTGGTGGCAAAACTCAGGGTACAGGGCGCCGGCACGTCAAAAATCACGGGGATCGGGATCTGGCGCGGCTCGTCACCTTCCTGCGCGGACGGATCGCCTGGCTGCCAATACGCCGGCAAGCCATAGGTGAACACCATGGTGGCCGGCGCAACGATGCCTTCGAATCCCGCCATCCTGGCTGCATCATCGTCGCTGTGAATGGCGCAATCGAACTCTTTCGGCTCCAGCCAGCGCCGGATGCTACCGGCCTCCACCGCATCGGCGCCCTCGGAAACTCGGATCACTTTTCCGAGATAGGATTCAGTCTCTTCCCAGCTGCCGTATTTGCCCCAGGCAGGCTGACTCATGGGCTTCCCACCGGTGCGAAGAAGGGCAGCGTGATTTCATCAGTAACGTCTTTGAAGACGACCTCTACTTCCATCCCGATTTCGACGGCTTCGGGATCGCAATCGAGAAGGTTGGTCTGCAATCGAATGCCTTCGGGCAAGTCAACCCAGGCCAGGATGATCGGCAGGTCCTCGACGAACATCTGTTCCACGCCCTCATAAGTCACGGAGAACGCGTAAACCGTGGCGCGGCCGGAGGACCTGATCCACCCCAGGTCCTTGGACCAGCATTCCGGGCATTCTCGCCGTGGGTAAAAAATATTCGCATCACAGGCATTGCAATGCTGCACCAGCAATTGATGCTGCCTGGTGCCCTCCCAGAAAGGCCGGGTGAACGGCTGGATCTCAGGCAGGGGCTTGGCGTAATCGCTCATCGAGAGGTCCTCCCAAAAATGGTGGTCGCTGTATTCATGACCGAGCCACCGGAGGTGGTCAATAGCGCAAATTCGCAGTTATCGACCTGTCGTTCCCCAGCCTCGCCGCGCAGTTGCCTGACGGTATCGATATAGAACGCCATCGAGACACCCGATCCGGTATGACCGCGGCCCGTGGCGTCGCCCATGGTGGTGCATGGCAGATTCCCGCCGGGTCCGCAGCGCCCTTCGGCCCAGGGGCGAAATCCATCCCCCTCCTCGCAAATCCCATAACCCTCCAGTGCGCTGCACTGGGTAAACGGATACGCACCGTAAATCTGGCGCAGCGACATATCGTTAATGGACAGGCCAGCGTTTTGCAGGGCCTCTTGACTGGATTCGCGGTAGGCCTCGCGGAAGAACACATCGTCGCGCAAACTGGGGGTTGCCCCCGTGAACCGAACACCATGGCCGAGCTTGTACGCCGCCGGCCGGCCGAGTTCCCGGGCCCGTTCGTGGGAAGTCACCACCAACGCACCTCCCCCGTCAGCCAGGAAATTGCATTCCTTGGCATGCAGTGGAGTCGATATCATGCGGGATTCCAGCACGTCGTCCAGGGTCACGGGTTTACCGTAAAAAATCGACATGGGATCCAACGCCGCCCAGCCACGCAGGCTCACGGTGACAGCTGCCATGTCTTCTGCGGTCGCACCGGACTCGAACATATAGCGGTTGGTGATCAGCCCCATCGCGCCGTTGAAGGTGACGCCGTAAGGATATTCCCATTGCTTGTCCAGCGGCGCAGTGGCGAAAAAATTGATCAGATCCTCTACCGGGATGTCCGACTGCACGGTCGTGTGCGGCACCAGCACGTAATCCGCATGACCGCCATCGATGAACCATTCGGCCAGCCGCAGCGCGTTGGTGGTCGAGGTGCCACCCGCATTGGTCACACAGATATCCCGGCAGCCTCTCATGCCCAGCTGCTCGGGAATTTTGCCCAGCGCCATGTCGAGGCTCATTTGCGCCTGCGCCATTGGATTGACGGAAATGACGGCGCCCACATCGTCCTTGCCGATACCGGCATCGCGGACGGCGCCGATACAGACGTCCAGCAGAATATCCCAGCGTGACCTCTCCGGATCGCGTTTGGTCGGCACCTCGGCAGCGCCAATGATAGCCAAGCCCTTGTTCATGTTTGGTTCTCCTCAGTCTTCTGTTCCTGTCCGCAACAAACGGGGTCAGAATGCCGGAATGCCCGTCAGGTAGCGGCCGATCATCAGCTTTTGCATTTCCGCCGTACCCTCGGTCACCGTGAGAATAGGCGCAATCCGGTATAGCTCCTGCACCGGGAACTCGAGCGTGATGCCGTTTCCACCATGTATGGCCAGCGCATGCCGGGTGACGTCCACAGCCGCCTCGGTGGCGAACAGCTTGGCCTGGGCGACTTGCAAGTCGCTGCGCAGGCCGCGGTGTATCAGGTCCAGCGCCTGGTACAGCAACAGGCGGGATGCCTCGATTTTCATGGACATGTCCGCCAGCCGCTCCTGGATCAACTGGTTGGCGGCAATGGGCTTTCCGAACTGCTTTCGATCCTGCGCGTAGCGAATAGACTCCTCCAGTGCCCTGCGAGCGATACCGACCGCCAACAGCCCCAGCAATGGCCGCCCCCCCTGCAACAACTGCATCAGCCGCTTCAGTCCCTGACCGGGGGGTACGATCATACGATCGGCGGGCACGCGGGTGTCCGTCAGAAACACCTGCGCCGTGGACTGGTCATTGAGTCCCATTTTCTCGATATCGGAGGTCGTGTAACCCATTTCTCGGTCGATCAGAAACAGGGCCAGGCCCCTCTCCTCCCCCTGCTCCGCCTGGGCGACCAACACGATGAAATCGGAATAGCCACCGTTCGAAATCCAGCATTTTTCGCCGTTGATGAGCCAGTCGTCACCGTCCTTGCGGGCCCGCGTCTTGATTTCGGCGATGTTGGAGCCGACATCGGGTTCCGAAATTCCGATGCAACCCATCAGGTCACCACTAAGCAAGGGTGAAAGGTGAGATTGACGTAAATGTTCGGGTGCATTCTCCAGCAGCAATCCGGCCTCGGTCTGGATCAGTATCATGACCGCGATATCCGGAGAAACCATGGCCAGTTGCTCGAACAGCAAACCGGTGGTGACTTCATCCAGCCCCAGCCCGCCCCGCTCCTCGGCGACCAGCCCGTTGCCAAGGCCAAACGGAAGCATCAGGCCCAGGGCCTGCTGCATGGCCGCTTTTGGAATTTTTTCACCCTTGTGCCGTTCAGCGATCGGGCGGATCTCCGCCTGGAGAAACCGCGCGAATGAGTCGACGGCGAGCTCTTGCTCTTCAGTCAGTGAAAAATTCATGGTTCATTCCACCAGTTTGTCTTGATAGACCTTACCGTCTTTCATGATCAACAGCAGGTTGGCTGCCGGATCACCCAGCAGGGAAATATCTTCCAGCGGGTTCCCCCTGACAATGATCAGGTCCGCCATGGCGCCCACCTCGATGACGCCAAGCTTCCCGGGATAAGGATTTCGGCGGCCG
The DNA here is from genome assembly GCA_964225175.1 of Candidatus Nitrosopumilus sp. Lineage (GTDB taxonomy): Bacteria > Pseudomonadota > Gammaproteobacteria > Xanthomonadales > SZUA-36 > WTJD01. Next base: position 6,447 of record CAXQNK010000129.1, read on the forward strand.
GAGAGTTCCAGCAATTCCGCGGCATTGGCCGTTGCATGCTGCAATATTTCGGCGGGCGTGAAAAATTTTGACCGGGCTTCGAATTCGCGCGTTTGCAGGGACGCCGACAGGGATTCAGGGCCGAATGAATCCGTCGAGAATGTGGTCTTGATTCCAAATTTTTTGATATATCCCACCATGTCATGGGAGGCATCCACCACCATACGGGCCTTCTGTAACTGCCATTCGGTGAGGAACCCCATGTCAAACACGATCTCCAGGATGGCGAACTGGGTGGACAGGAACACACCTTTTTCGGCCATCATCCTCGCGCCTTCCTCATCCATCATGAAGCCATGATCGACGCTCATCACGCCGGCCTCGACCGCTCGCCGGATGGCTGGGGCATTATGCAGGTGCGCGGCCGCATAGGTATCCCAATCTCTGGCGGCCTGCACGATGGCCCGCAGTTCATCCAGGGTGTACTGAACAGAATCCACCGGATCGAACATCGACCCGACGCCGCCGCTACCCATGATCTTGATCTGTGTGGCGCCCTTGCCCAGGTTTTCCCGGGTCGAGGCAAGGACCTGCGGAACCCCATCCGCCAGGCGGTAAAAACCCAGCCGTTGGCCATTGGTGGCTGCGCCGCCGAACTCCGGATGTCCATCCACCGAGCGACGGAAGTCACCATGCCCCGACGTTTGCGTTATAAAGGCGCCGGAGGGGAATATTCTCGGCCCGTCTACCAGGCCCTCGTCGACGGCGCGTTTGAGGCCGAAGACCGGGCCGCCAAGATCACGTACTGAAGTGAAGCCTCTCAGCAGCATGTCACGGCTGCGCTTTGCCATGGTATGACTCAGGTAATCCCACGGCACATCCATGGACTCCGAGATACCCGCCGTTATTGCAAGGTGTACGTGCGTATCGATCAATCCGGGTATCAATACGTGGCCTCCGCCGTCGATGACCCGGTCGAATGGGCCTTCCGGCCGTTGGTCATGCACGCCGGCGATCCTGTTGCCCTCGATGACGACAGACACGTCCTTCTCTATGCGGGCCTCAAGGCTGTTGAACACGTTGACCCCGGTGATCAAAACCTGCCCCTCACCTGCATGGGCCTGCGGAAAGTACAAAACCGAGAGGACACAAAAAATGATGGCATATCGCATGTTTAGCTCCTTACAGGGTTTCTCGAAAGGCACGATATCACTGGTCATTCTGATGTATTTGTCCGTATCGGCAAAGCGATAGTGGGAAAGGGGCAAGGGCGATTTTCCACCATGACCGTCTGCATGCAGTGACCATGAGGGTGCACAAATTGAATGGCGGAAAAAGGAGCGTACTTTGATACTTTAAAAGGGGAAGCGGTCTGTGCATGGACCGCATCGACATCAAAAAAACCATCCTACTCGGAGCAGCCCAATTATGAACGTAGCAAAAGAGTCGCTATCACGTCGACCTTTAACCGCACTGATTAGCGCCTTGATATGGGTCGGATTGCCCTCGATGACGCTGGCGCAAGACGACGCGGAAGGCCTCAAGCTGGAGGAGGTCACAGTCACGGCAACCAAGCGCGAACAATCGATTCAGGATATTCCGATTTCGATTCAGGCAATCACAGGCGAAGCCATCGATGACTTTGCAGTTACCAATATCCAGGACCTCTCCGCCAGTGTGCCCAACCTGATCATTGGTTACGGCATCACGGCTCAGTCGGTGAGCATTCGAGGCCTTGGATCGGGACAGGACAGAAGCTTCGAGCAGTCCGTTGGCATGTTTACAGACGGCGTCTACCTGCCGCGAAGCCGGCAATACCGAAATCCCTTCTTCGACGTCGAGCGGGTGGAAGTCATGCGCGGGCCCCAGGCCGTTCTTCAGGGGCTGAACTCGACGGCTGGCGCCATCAGCGTCATTACACGTCGGAATCAGGGTGGTGACGACTTCGGTGCAGACTTCATGGCCAATGCGGAGCTGGACCACGGCGGTTACGGCTTCACGGCAACGCTGGGAGGAGGGCTCGGAGAGAACTTTGGCTTGCGTGCTGCGGTCAAGTACACCGACTACGATGGCTGGTTCACCAACGCCTTTGACGGCTCAGACATTGGCGATTCGGACGACACGCTGATCCGTGTGACTGGGGTCTGGAGCCTGTCAGAAGCAGTCACCCTGACCGGCCGTGTAGAACGTTCCGAATTCAACGTCGACGGCGGCCCCGGTGAGATTTACGGCGGCATCGCCGGCATTCTGGAGCCGACCGATGGCATCGTAAACTGGCAGCAGACCACAGATGCCACCCTGATCGATACCTTTGGCGTTTTCCCCCTGTCTTCGCCCGGCGTGGAAAGCGAGTACGACCTGTACAGCCTTGGGCTCGACTGGGAAGCCGACGGCGGTACCCTGTCCATTCTCGCTGCCCGCTCTGAATTCACCTATGACACGGTTCTGGATCTGGACACCACTTTCCTCAATGTGATCGATGCTGCAATCGACGAGGACTACGAACAGACCAGCTTCGACGCCAAATGGGTGTCAGGCGGCGGCGGAACCCTGGACTATATCCTGGGCATTTACTACCACGATAGCTCCTTGCGAAATGCGCAGCCCAATGTGTATGGGCAGGCTGCGTTGGGCGCTGGCGTCGCGCTCGAGGCCACGGGTATATTCGAGATCGACTCTCAACTGTTTTCTCCCTATGCCCAGCTAACCTTTCATGTGTCGGATAACTTACGCCTGATCGCTGGCGCGCGTTATTCCGACGAAGACAAGGATGTGTACCGTGACTCACGTTGCTTCCTGGGAATCGTACCAACCGCCACCCTGGTGCCGGCGCCCGACGCCCTTGCGGCAGCGCTGTGCCCAAGTGCTGCTCTGAATGGTTTCACCGATTCCCGCTCCTCATCTAATTTCATGCCTGAGGCGGCCATTCAATGGGAGTTCTCTGACACCACCATGTTGTACGGTAAAGTCAGCGATAGCGCGAAAGCGGGTGGATTTTCAAGTTCCACCAACTCCTCGCGGGACGACCTGGAATACGGAGACGAGAGTGCGCTGGGACTGGAAGCGGGATTGAAATCGCGCTCCAATGACGGCCGACTTGAATGGAACCTGACCGCTTTCCGCACGGAATTCGATGATCTGCAGGTGAACTCTTTCCGCGTGGAGACCGTCGACGGCATCGTCAAGACATTCCCCAAAATCACCAATGCGGCCAAGGCCATCTCCCAGGGCGTCGAGGGAGATTTTCGGTGGGCGGCAACCGATTGGCTGACGCTGGGCGCTTCCGCCGCCTGGCTGGACGCGACATATGATGACTATACCGATGGCAACTGTAACAGCGTCAATGCGACACCGTCGGGCGTCTGTGACCTGACCGGCTACGCGCTTCCCTACGCGCCCGATTTCCAGGGTACTGTATCGGCTGACATGTTGGTGCCGCTGACCGGCAATCTGAACCTGGTCGGCGGGCTGTTATTGTCCTACAGCGACTCATACCTGACAGAAGGAACGCTGGACCCCAATATGCTCCAGGGCTCTTACACCCGGGTGGATGCCCGCCTCGGCATCGCCGCCGGCGATAATCGATGGAGTATTTCCGTCATAGGCAAAAATCTCGGCGACGAAGTCGTGATTGGCAGTTCCCAAGGATTCGGCTCATATAACCTCGCCTATGCAGAGCCGCCAAGAACCATTTTCCTGCAAGGAACTCTGCGCCTCGGCCGTTGAACACCATGGCCCCGAGCCAATTCAAAGCCCCCGTGATCGGGGGCTTTTTTTTCTGCTTCACGCTCAGCGTGTTGGCTGCTGCGCCTGGTGCAGATGAGTTTGATGGCTGGAATCGTTTTTCCGAATACGTCGCGGTAGCCGATGGAACGCGACTGGCAATCGACTATTATCGACCCACACGGGCTGGTGAACTGCACGAACAACCACTGCCTGTCGTTTGGCGGTTCACACCATACGGCCGCTATCTGAACCCGATTGACCCTGCCAACCCACATGCTCTGCCCTCGGGCGGGGCCGGTCTCAACAGCTCAGGCGCGCTGGAAGTCTTGCTGAGAAGCGGCTACGTAGTCGCGGTCGCAGACGTCCGTGGCTATGGAGCGTCTTTTGGTGTCAGTGAGACATGGCTTGGACCCAGACAGGCAGAAGACGCGCGGGACATCACAGACTGGCTCGCTGCGCATTCCTGGACGACCGACAAGGTAGGCATGATGGGTCTGTCCTACCTCGGCTCCGTGCAGTATATGGCCGCATCCCGGGCCTCGCCCCATCTGAAAGCGATTTTCGCGGCCATGGCGCAAATCGACCATTACGAGACCTTCATGCTCAACGGCATCTACCGGCCCGACCTTGCCCCAGCCTGGGGGCAGCTTCGGGCCGCACTCGATTTTCCGGGCGCAGAGACCATGCGGGGCTCCGTCGCTGCCGTCGAGGCCGACACGGACCGCTCACAGATCCAACAAGCCGCACTGGCTCACCGGCTCAATCGCGACCTCGGCCAGCAGATGGCCCGACTGGCCTTCCGTGACAGCATCGATCCGGACACGGGGCGGCGTTGGCATGTCGAGAACAGCGCCTGGAACTACCTTGACCAAGTGGAGGGCTCCGGTGTTGCCATTTATCACTGGGCCGGCTGGTGGGACACTTACTGCAAGGGACAGATACTCGCGTTCAATCATCTGTCCAATCCCCAGAAGCTGCACATAGGTCCTTATTTTCACACCGAGCACTTCGGCATTGATATCTACCATGAGGCCGTTCGCTGGTTCGATCACTGGCTGAAGGGCCGGGACAACGGAATTTCACGCGAGCCTGCGGTGCGCTACTTCATTGCCGGTGAAGACCCAGCCGCGGGTTGGCGACAGTCGAATCACTGGCCGCCACCTGGTATAGAAAACAGCGTCCTGCACCTGAGTTCCGATGCCTTGCTGGCCCGCCAGGCATCACCAACACCGGGGACAGATCACCTGAAAGTGGATTTTGCGGTGACCCTGGGCGGTTATCTGGAACGAAACAATGGCATCTTTCGACAGGCGGCTTGCGCAGATCGCACGGAAGTGGACCGGGTCTGCTTCGATCATTCAGGATACCCTGACCTCGCGCTGTCCTACGACGCACGATCATTGTCATACACCACCGCGCCGCTGAGTCAAGACCTGCGTGTGCTGGGGCAACCTGTAGCCACGTTTTGGATTTCATCGAGCACAGACGACGCCGATATCTACGTAGTGCTCGAAGAGGTCGATGAAGAAGGGTTTTCCCGGTTCGTGACCGACAATGCCATACGGGCATCTCACCGCGCCATCGGCGAGTCACCCTTCGCTACCAAAGATGTGTCCTGGATCAGTCATCTGACAAAAGACGCCGCCAGGTTACCCGATACACCGGTCAGAGTCGTACTGGACCTCAACCCCATCGGCAACCTGTTCGAAAAAGGTCACCGGATTCGCCTGACCATTGCCGGCGCGGATGCCGCCAACGACCATGTGGCCGGCCCGGACTCAAACCAGGTGCTCAGCCTGCACCGAGGCGGACCTTACGATTCATATTTGACGCTTCCCTATCTTGCGCATGAAACCCAGGGCCAGGCGGCCTGGTGAACCGATGACCCGCAGATTGCGCCACCCCATCGGCCTGCTCCACTTGACCAGTGCAGTGCTTCGAATGACCAGACAGTCCGAATGGCTTTCAACATACTGAATTCTGTTTCAAGGTGATGTGAATATGCACGTAAACAGTAACTCTTCCGGTCCGGGGCCGGAGCAGCAATTGCGGGAACTCGGCCTGACCTTGCCCGAACCTTTTCCCCTGCCGCCCGGTGTGGTGATACCGATTTCCTGGGTCCGAATCGACGGCGATCGCGTATTGACGTCCGGTCACGGGCCGCAGGCGCCGGATGGCTCCCTGGCTGAGCCGCTGGGCAAACTGGGTGAGGCTCTGACCCTGGAGCAAGGGATCGAGGCCGCCCGGCTTACAGCGCTGTCCATGTTGGGCAGTCTACAGAGGGAACTGGGCAGCCTTGATCACATCAAGCGCTGGGTCCGCGTGTTCGGCATGGTTAATGCCACGCCCGATTTCGTTCAGCACACGCCTGTGATCAATGGTTTCTCCAATCAGATCGCGGAAGTTTTCGGGTTTGAGTCCGCCAGCGCTGTTCGCTGTGCCGTCGGCATGTCGAGCCTGCCGATGGGCATGCCGGTCGAAATAGAAGCCGAACTCGAACTGCACGGGTAACGGAGACCATCCGCATGCACGCCGCCCTGATGGAAAAGTACACCCTCGACGAAGGGAAGGTGTACCTGACGGGCACCCAGGCTCTTGTGCGTCTGTTGCTCGTCCAGCGGCGCCGAGACCTCGCCGCGGGACTCAACACCGCCGGTTTCATCTCCGGTTACCGTGGATCACCCATGACCGTGGTCGACCAGGAACTCTGGCGCGCGAAGGATCAACTCGAGCAGCACCATGTCAGATTCTGGCCCGCAACCAACGAGCATCTCGCGGCGACCGCCGTGTGGGGCACGCAGGGTGTGCATTACTTTGGCGATCAAACCTACGACGGCGTATTTTCGATGTGGTACGGCAAAGGCCCGGGCCTGGATCAAAGTCTGGATGCCATTCGGCAGGGTAACTGCTATGGCTCGGCGCCACATGGCGGCGTTTTGATCCTCGCGGGTGACGATCCGGCCATGCGCTCCACGGTCGACGCATACGCCTCGGAATTGCTGTTCGAAGACCTGATGATGCCGGTTCTGTATCCGGCAGACATCCAGGACGTGTTCTGGCTGGGGTTGCACGGCATCGCCCTGTCCAGATTTTCAGGCGCCTGGGTGGGTTTCAAACTGCTGCCGGAGACCATCGAGACGGCCGCGTCCATCATCGCTGACCATGAGCAGATAATCACGACACTACCGGAATTGGCCATGCCGCCGGGCGGGCTGAATTCCCGTAACCCGGACAATATTTACGAACACGAAGAGCGCCTGCGACAGTACAAATTGCCCGCAGCGGCTGCCTATGCGCATGCCAACCAGCTCAACCGGGTGACGCATGATTGTGATCAGCCAAGGACGGGCATTGCGGCCATGGGCAAGACCTGGCGAGACCTGCTACAGGCTTTGACCGACCTCGGCCTGGGTTCGCGCGAACTCAAGCAACTGGGCATTCGCATACTCAAAGTCGCTATGCCCTTTCCAGTCGACGAGCGCACTTATCGAGCATTCGCTGACGGGCTTGAAGAAATACTGGTGCTGGAAGACAAGCGTGAACAGATTGAGCATGCGTTGCGAAAAGTGTGCTATCAAATGCCAGAACATGCGCGACCCGTCATCACCGGGAGGCATGATGAATCCGGTCGCTTGCAGGTCCCGAATTTCGGCGATGTCGATACCGACATTCTGGCAAGGATCGTCGCCAGGCGTCTGGGTCAACAGGCGCCATCGTCTGTTGCGGAGAGAGTGGCCTTTCTCGACAGGGCTCGGCAGTCGAACAGCGAGCTCGTGCCACTTCCAGTCGCCCGGGTTCCTTATTTCTGCTCTGGCTGCCCGCACAACACATCCACCCGGGTGCCGGAGGGCAGCCGCGGGAATGCAGGTGTCGGCTGCCACTACATGGCGACATGGATGGATCGCGGGGTGTCGACCTACACCCAAATGGGGGGGGAGGGGATCCCCTGGATCGGCCAGGCGCCATTCGTACAGTCCGGTCACGTGTTCCAGCAGCTGGGAGACGGCACCTATTACCATTCGGGCTCCGTGGCCATTCGTGCATCGATCGCGGCCGGGACTAACATCACCTATAAAATTCTGTTCAACGATGCCGTTGCCATGACTGGCGGCCAGCCTGTCGACGGCAAGCTGACCGTCCCGATCATGACCCGGCAGGTGCGAGAGGAAGGCGTGCAAAGAATCGCCATCGTCACCGACGACCCCGGCAAGTACCGAGGGGTCAGCGACTTGGCGGCTGGCACGACCATTCACCATCGACGCGAACTCGACCTGGTGCAGCGGGAAATGCGCGATACGCGTGGCGTCACGGTGCTCATTTATGATCAGACCTGTGCGGCTGAGAAGCGGCGCCGGCGCAAGCGTGGCACCTACCCGGACCCGGCCAGGAGAATGTTCATCAATGACCGGGTCTGCGAGGGCTGTGGGGACTGTGGAAAACAGTCCAACTGCCTGTCCATCGTGCCCCGAAACACGGTATTCGGCACCAAGAGGCAAATCGATCAATCCTCCTGCAACAAGGACTACAGCTGCAACGAGGGCTTTTGTCCGAGTTTCGTGACCGTCCTGGGGGGAGACGTTCGCAAGGGCAGCGGCGTAGACCAGTATCCCAAGCAACTCACGGTGCTGCCCATGCCAACACTGAAACCCATCGCGGGGAGAGCGTATGGCATCTTGTTATGCGGTGTGGGTGGCACTGGCGTGGTCACCCTGGGCGCGATCATCGGCATGGCTGCCCATCGGGATGGAAAGCAGGTCAGCATTGTCGATCAACTGGGTTTCTCGCAAAAAGGCGGCCCGGTCCAGACCCATATCCGGATCGCCGATCAGGCTGAGATCAATACCGCGAGGCTCAATGCAGGCAACACCGATTTACTGATCGGCTGTGACAGCCTGGTCGGGGCAGGGGACGCTGCGCTGGCGACCGTCAAGGAGGGGCATACGTTCGCGCTCCTGAACACAGCGGAAAATATCACGGGCGACTTTACGCGTGAGCCGAACCTGACATTCCCAGGCGAAGCCATCCGACAGCGTGTTGTCAACGTACTGGGTGCTGAACAGGTGGAGTTACTGGATGCCACACAGATGGCTCGCGCACTGCTGGGTGATTCGCTGGCCACCAACCTCTTTCTGCTGGGTTTCGCCTGGCAAAAGGGCTGGGTGCCCGTGAGCGAGCAAGCCATTCTCGATGCCATCGAAATCAACGGCGTTGCCGTCGACTGGAACAAGAAGTCGTTTGGTTGGGGCCGCCGTGCGGCCCACGCGCCTGATGAAGTTCAACGTCTTCTGCGGGAACGCGTCGGAGACCCCCGCGACGACCAGCCCGCATCGACCAGCGACCTGATCAGGATGTTTTCCGCAGAGTTAGCCGAGTATCAGAACAGGGCTTACGCAGAACGCTATGAGGAATTCCTCGAGCGCGTGCGGGCCGCTGAAAACTCGAAGGCACCCGGGCAGTCGGGGCTGACCGAGGCAGTTGCGCGCAATGCATTTAAATTGATGGCCTATAAAGACGAGTATGAGATCGGCCGACTGCACTCGGGCAAAGCGTTTCGGGCGCGCCTGGACCGTCAATTTGAAGGTAATTACCGCCTCGAATTCAATTTGTCACCGCCCCTTCTGGCGCGCATCGATCCAGCGACGGGCCGTCCGCGCAAAATACGGTTCGGGCAGTGGTTGATGCCTTTATTCGGCCTGCTCGCCCGGCTGAAGTTTCTGCGCGGCACGGGCTTTGACCCATTCGGATGGACGACAGAACGCAAAATGGAACGACAGCTGATCGAATCCTACTGGACGACCATCGGTGAACTCCTCGCAACGCTCAATCCGCTCAATCACGCGGACGCGGTCGAGATCGCAAAGCTGCCGGACGAGATACGGGGGTTTGGTTTCGTCAAGCAGGAAGCGATCGCAAAAGCCAGCGCTAAGGAGCGGGAACTCATGAACGCCTGGCGTCATCCGCAGCAGAGTTCACGAGCCGCGTAAAAAGATCTAAACCCTTATGCGCGCGACCTCAGCCGCCTTTGATCCATTGCTGGATCTCTGACGGTGACAGGCCCCAATCCTCCAGGATTTCTGTCGCCGGACGATGCTGGCCGGCCGGGCTTTGAATGGCAGAGGGCGTGCGGGAAAACCGCGGCGCGGGCGCAGGTTGATCAATACCGTCGATGCTGACTATGGTGTCCCGCGCCCTGACATGTGGGTGATCCGCTACCTCAGCCAACTCCAGTACCGGCGCAAAACAGGCATCCGCATCGTCCAGTTGACGGCTCCACTCCGAGCGCGTTCGGGATTTGAATACCTCCGACAGGCGAGCCTCGATTTGCGGCCAATATTCTGGATCATGCTGCCGGGAAGCATCCAGATCATCCACTCCGATCTCATCGAGCAGTCGTCTGAAAAATTTCGGTTCGACCGCCGCCACTACGATATATTTGCCATCTGCGGTCAGGTAGGTTCGCGCAAAGGGTGCTCCCCCGTCGAGCAAATTGCTTCCGCGCCGGTCCTGCCAAAATCCGCCGGCGCGAAAACCATAGGCCATCGTCATGAGGGAGGAGGCGCCATCGATGATGGCGGCATCGACCACCTGCCCCTTGCCGGATCGGGCAACTTCCAGCAAAGCCGCCAGGATGCCGATGGCGAGGTATGCTCCGCCGCCTCCGAAATCCCCCACCAGGTTCATCGGGTAGACCGGCCCTTGCCCACGCTCCCCGATGCATGACAACACGCCTGCCAGCCCGATGTAATTGGGATCATGCCCGGCCCGATCGGCCCATGGCCCGTCTTGCCCCCACCCCGTCATGCGTCCATAGACCAGGCGAGGATTGCGGGCCAAGCACGCATCTGGCCCCAGCCCCAGGCGCTCCATCACACCTGGGCGGAACCCCTCGAACAGGACATCGGCGGTCTCGCTCAAGCGCAAGACCAGTTCCACGCCATGATTCGATTTGAGGTCTACCGGC
>CAXQNK010000130.1:0-11016 GCA_964225175.1 Candidatus Nitrosopumilus sp.
TGGGATGCTCACCCCCGTGCTGGTCTCACCAGTCGAGTCCATGTTGGCTGTCTTCCTGAGAGAACCCTCCCGCACCAAGCACCCCCACTCTGCCCGCGTTGCTCACTGCTGCAACCACGTCCCGGCAATGTGAAAATGCGAAAATTGGAAACTCTATCCCCAGCTTTTGGCAAAATTCAGTGCGCATGGAAAGACCTTTGCGAAATGCATTCGGACCAGTGCGTGAGTATGCTGGATCCAGGATGCCGCATCTCTGCACTCCATGCACCTGAACATCCCGATTGGGCATCGCAATGCTGGCCTGGACTTGGCGGTCGGGGCTTATCGGTGACCTGCTTGGACCTCCCGCCGAAATGTGCTTGGAGAGCATTTTGTCCACCTCTGGAAAGCGCGCGAGAAGTTGCTGCAGTCAGAAAATCCCAACAGGTAGGCAATTTCGCTTATCGAAATGTCCGCCTGTCTCATGTACTGTTCGGCCAATGCGTGCCGCGTCTCGTCGAGCAATTGTTGATAATTTGTGCCTGATTTCGTCAGCCGGTTATGGAGGGTTCGCACACTCATAAACAGCGCGCTGGCTACCTCGGATTTGCTGCAATCTCCCGATGGCAGTAATTCGATCAACTTGGCCCTCACCTGGGCGGGGACATTGGCCCGATCCATTTTTGCAAGGAAGCGGACCACCACCTCGTCATTTTGACGGGCCAGTTCCGCGTTTGCTGCCGGCAATGGTCTGTCCAGGTCCTTCAGGTCGAGCCAGATGGCATTGCGACTTGCGCCGAATACCAGGTTTTCCCCGAGGTAAGCTGCGTATTTGCGCTCCTTGCCCTTGCTCGCCGGATGCATCAGTTCGACTCGAGCCGGCTGGTAGTCCGGTTGAAACATGAATCGGATAAATTTTATGACCAGGGCGAGATTTGCCTCTCGCAATAATCTGGCTGCGCCTGGATACCTCTGCGCTGAGCCAAAGAACCGATACTCGAGGAGCGCATACTGTGACTCTTGACGCACAGACATGACCGCATGTGTCGTGATCAGCGAGTAGTAGCGCTCCCAGCGACCGAGATAGGATCTCAGGGTGCTGCTGGACAGAAGCGCGAATCCAAGCGCGCTGTATGTCGTTGGGTGAATATGATCAGAGGCCAGCAATCCGAAACAGGGTTCCCGGCAGCGCTCGTACGCCATTTCAATAAATGAGCAAAACGTATCGGTATCGATCCGGTTTCCAGATACCGAAAATTCAGAGGCATCCAGGCCAACCTCGGCGAGGATGGCCTCCGGGTCCACTCCGCACTGCCTGATCGTCTCGTAGACCGAGATGGCTCCGGCTGCGTAGCTCGATGTCCTCTCGAGGGTATTCTCCATAGGATGTGATTATAGGCTCGGCACTGGCATGCCCCAAAGTGTAATCATTCCCGGCCCGGTGGAACGCGAAAAGTTGACACATCCGGCCTTACAACGGCCTGTTCACTCCGTGGTGTGCCATCGGGCACCCAGTCATACGGAATGGGTTGGGCGCGGAAGACCCAGTTGGTGGAAATCTCGCGTTTCTCATCGTTCAGAATCGTGTAGGTCTGGCTCCCGAACCAGGGGTTGATGTATTCCCAGACAATCTCCCCCTCGCTCGTGACCTGAAACATTCGGCCATTCATTCCCTCGTCGATCAGGGTGTTACCGTTGGGCAGTCGACGCGCGCTTGAAATAAAAGAGCTGCTGAAAGTCCAGCTGGCCAGCCCGGATTCGACCCCGGTGTACTGCCAGACGATTTCCTTGGTGATGGGATTGATTTCGAGAACACGTGAGCCATAGAAAACGGGCAGTCGCGTCGCCGGATAACCGGAAGGCGCATTGTTATCGAATACAAGCAGGTGCCCCTCTCCAGGCAAGCCCTTGGGGATGATGTGTGCATCATGTTGCCCGCTGGTCTGATCGAGGGGCCTGGGGACCACCGTGTCAAAGCGCGGCCGCAATTCGGGTGAGTTCATGGTGGAGTAGTCTGGCCCGACGCGCCAAACAATGCGGCCAGACCGTTTATCAATGATCGCAATGAAACTGGCTTCGCGGGAGTCAATCACGATGTTATCCGGATGGAATCGCTCGTCGCCTGCGTCAAACCATTGATTGGGGCCGATCGGGGCCATGTCGTTAATCGTCAGAAATCCCGGCCGAAGACCGCCCGTGTGCGCGATCAGGGCCCGCCATTGCTCCAGCCCCTCGGGGCTTAAGCCGAATTCCTCGAGGTGGTCACCAGCCCGCCATTTCCAGACCACTTCGCCTCCTGGTGTGACTTCGACGATCGCCTCATCGGATATGACCCGTGTGCCCAGCAGGGGCACCACGCGTCGTTCCTTGACGACGGCCAGGGTGTTGCCGTTGGGCAGTCGTGCCCAATCATGGCTCTGTTGGGCGCCGTCCGGTCCCTCGCCCCGCCATCGCCACACGACATTTCCATCCCAGTCAACTTCTCCAATTTCGAGATTATTGAAGATCCCGCCCCACATGCCCTCGTTGTTTTCCAGTTGGACCAAGAGATGGCCCTTTTTTCCACCCGTGATCGCAGGGTCGAGCAATTCACTTGGAAACCCTGCCATGTTCCAGCGGTGGACTTCGTTCCCAGCCATGTCAATCAGGTGGGTCTGACCTGTCGGAGACGCGAACAGGACATATCCGTTCCAGGCTTTGTCCGGGTCATAGATCGTGGTACCGGTCGGATACACGGTGGGATTAGATACAGCGATACTGCTCGCGAGCGCCAGCGCACTGACCAACAGCTTGAGGTAATCGCGTCCAGCGAATAGTTTGCTCATGTCCATCTCCAAAACTCGAGACCAAGGATTCTTTGAATAGCTCAATTCAATTTTCTCGCAGATGCCCGGCCTCGATCATCGAAAAACTTTTTGCATCTTTAAATCTATCACACCGGCGAGCGGCAAATCGCTCGTTCACATTGGTTAATTGTCGCCTCACCGTGGTGTTGGTTTATACTTTTCAGCCGGTTATTCCGATCCGTCCTCTTGATTTTCTGCGCCGTCAAGGGGGCAGGAGCAGGCGCGTCTGGGCAGGTCGCATGCCCATGATAATTTAAGATTTCCAGGCCGCGCTGAGAGCTGGTGATGTCGATGCGAAAACGAAAAGCAGATGAATAACAACGCGAAGGAGCCGCTCTCGGAACGGCCAGGGTTCGGCGTGCGTGCCACGCTCCTCATTTGCGTATTGCTGGTGCTGTGTGCGGTGGTCATCCTCGCCGTCATCTACAACACCGAGCCGACCGTCATGCGAGAGTCCGCGGTACGTGAAACCCGCATGCCGGTCGATACGGTTGTGCTCACTCGTGACGAGTATCGCCCCGAAATACTGACGACGGGAAGCGTCATTCCATCGCGAGAAGTTGTTTTGCGGCCTCGAATTAGCGGAGAAGTGACTGGGCTGTCTGATGCGTTTGCTCCCGGCGGATTTGTTCGTAAGGACGAAACTTTGTTGAACATCGACGGAGCGGATTACCGAATTGCGCTGTCGCAGCGAGAAAGTGAACTGCAAAAGGCTATTGCAGAACTGGAGATTGAGCACGGAAGGCAGGACATAGCCTTGCGGGATTATCGTGAACTGGGCAAGGAATTACGGCCCGAGAATCGCTCCCTGGTCCTGCGGGAGCCACAGCTGAGAAGCGCGCAGGCGAGTGTCCGTGCAGCCGAGGCCGCAGTCGAGCAGGCACGACTGGATCTTCAACGCACGACGGTCGTCGCTCCATTTGATGCGCAGGTGCTGACGCGCGACGCCAATCTCGGTTCGCAGGTCTCAGTGGGTGACGGCCTGGCACGCCTGGTCGGGATGGATGTCTATTGGGTCGAAACCACGGTGCCGCTGGATCGCCTACGTTGGTTGGTGTTGCCCAGAGAGGGCAATGAAGCGGGCTCCGCCGTTCAGATTCGACATCGCACGGCCTGGCTGGAAGGGCAGGTGAGGTGGGGGCAGGTATACAGACTCATCGGGGAACTGGAGGGAAATACGCGCATGGCTCGCGTGCTCGTTGCGGTCGAGGACCCCCTGAGCCTGCGCTCCGAGAATGTCGGTGCGCCTCAATTGATCATAGGTTCATTCGTCCAATGCACAATACTGGGTGAACCCCTTGATGACGTGGTTCGCATTGACCGCAAACACCTGCGCAAAAACAACACGGTCTGGCTGTCGGTTGACGGCGCGCTGTCCATCCGCTCCGTCAACGTCGTATTGATGGATGCCGAGTATGCCTACGTCGATGACGGCTTGGTCAACGGAGATCGGCTCATCACCACATCCCTGGCGACGGTCAAGGACGGCATTCTCCTGAGTGAGCGAGAGACCGATTCAACTCGCTCTGCCGGTTCTGATTCCAGCCCCTGATGTTCGTGGGCAAGAACGTGAATCCGGGAGCTCAGGGCGGGTCGATTGCCTGGATGGCCTGCAACCCCATTGCCGCCAATCTCATGATGATGCTTCTGCTCGTGGGTGGCATCTGGACAGCATTCACCATGCAAAAGGAGGTCGACCCGCAGTTCGAACTGGATATCGTTAACGTATCGGTGGCTTACCCGGGGGCCGCTCCGGAAGAAGTCGAGCAGGGCATTCTGCTGCCCGTAGAGGAGGCGGTTCGGGGCGTGCCGGGTATCAAGGAGATTCGTTCGACTGCGCGTGAGGGTTCAGGGTCTATTCGGCTGGAACTCGTCAACGGTGTCGATCGGATCAAGGTGTTCCAGGACATCGACCAGGCCGTTGCCCAGATTCGAACGTTCCCGGACGAGGCAGAAAGGCCTGAAGTCAACCTCAGAACGCGCCAGCGCGAAGTGATGAGTATCGGCTTGTTCGGAGACAGTGACATCTGGACCCTGAGGCAACTCGCTGAGCAAGTTCGCGATCAATTGCTGAATCAGCCGGTCATCACGCAGGTTGAGCTGAGCAATGTGCCTGATTACGTGACCCATGTAGAGATACCGCTTGACCGGTTGCGCGAATTTGACCTGACGCTTGGCGAGGTGGCTCGCATCATTGAACAGTCGTCCCGGGATGTTGCCGCAGGGTCCGTCGACACGGCAGCCGGACAAATTCTTTTGCGTGTCAATGAGCGCAAACAATGGAGCCAGCAACTGGCGGAGGTTGTTGTATTCAGTTCAGACTCCGGCGCGCCCCTGAAGCTGGGCGATATCGCAAACATTTACGATGGATTCGAAGAGGAGGGTTTTCATTCCCAATTCAATCGCCATCCCTCGGTGGAATTGGAAATCTACCGAATTGGTGATCAGTCACCGCTGGAAATTGCTGAAGCCGTGCAAACGGTGCTCAATGACCTTGAAGCCACTCTGTTGCCGGGCATTGAGTACCGGATCGACAACAATGCCGCGGAGGATTTTTCGGACCGACTCGAGTTGCTGGTCAAAAATGGGGCATTGGCCGTGATCATCATACTGGTGATACTGAGCTTGTTCCTGGAATATCGATTGTCCTTCTGGATCATGATGGGCATGGCCATCTCGTTTATTGGATCCTTCCTCGCGTTGCCTGTCTCCGGCATCAGTATCAACATGGTGTCAATGTTCGGCTTCCTCGTGGCGCTGGGCATCGTTGTGGACGATGCTATCGTGGTAGGGGAGAACGTGTATGAGCTCCGCGAGCGCGGCATGGACCGAATGTCCGCGGCGATTGAGGGTGCCCGGGAGGTCGCGCGGCCAGTCACTTTCAGCATCCTTACAAATGTCGTGGCGTTTCTGCCGGTTTTGTTTCTGCCAGGTGTTACCGGTAACTACTGGTGGCCGCTGCCCGCTGTTGTGATAGTGGTACTCCTGTTCTCACTCGGCGAGGCGCTATTCATTTTGCCGGCTCACCTCGGTCACGTCGCCAAGCGCAGCCAATCGGCCATTTCAGAGGAGCTTCACGGGTGGCACAACGCGCTCTCGCGGGGCTTCAGTCATTGGGTGGAGACGCGCTATCGACCGTTCCTAGAAGGCTGTCTCCGGCATCGATACATTACCCTGACCGCCTCCCTGGTGATCCTTGCCGTGACCGCGGGTTATGCAGCCAGTGATCACATGGGGATGATGTTGATGCCCGAAATGGCCTCTGACGAAATCGAGGCGGGCGTTTCGCTGCCGGTGGGTACCACCCGCGACCAAGCAGCAGCCGTGGCAAACCGTGTGACCGAGGCGAGCTATCGCATGTTCGAGAAGCACAAGCTCGATCGAGCAGCAGAGGGCATTAAGACCAATGTCCGGCGGGAGACTTTTATCGACGTCGAAATCGTCATGAAACCGCCTGATGAGCGGGACATGAGCACGGCGGAGGTCATCGCGTTGTGGCGTGATGAAATTGGAGACATCGAGGGTGTGGATCAGATCACGTTTGAGGCGGAGCGTGGTCCGGGCAGCTGGCATCCCGACATTGCCATTGACCTCAGTCACACGGATATTGATGTATTGGCGAGGGCAGGGGAGGCCTTTTTTCAACGGCTGGATTCGTTCGAATCCACCCATGATGTCAATGACAATTATGACCCGGGCAAGGCCCAGATGAACTTCACCCTCCTGCCCGAGGGCCAGGCGCTGGGTTTAACGCCGGCTTCAGTCGGTCGCCAGGTCAGAGATGCCTTCTATGGGGCCGTAGCACTTCGCCATCTTCGGGGAACCAATGAAATCGAGGTGCGCGTCAAGTTGCCGGAGGCGGAGCGGGAGGACATGAGATTCCTCGATGACTTTGTCATCAGAACAAGCGCAGGCGTGGAAGTGCCCTTGATGTCGGTTGTCGAAATTGACCGCGGTGAGGCATTTCGTTCGATCGCGCGCCGCGACGGGCGCAGAGTGATTACCGTCAGCGCCAAGGCGGAGCCCAAGAGCGCGGCCAGCGGCATACTCAAGGTGGTACGTGACGAATTGCTGCCGGAGTTGCGCGCAGAGTTTCCCGGCATTACCTGGACCTTCGAGGGCAGCCAGGCCGAGATGCGTGAATCGACCGCCTCGCTGTGGGGCGGATTTGCACTGGCCATGGGGGTGATCTATGCACTCCTTGCCATCGCCTTTCGCAGTTATGTCCAACCAGTGATCGTCATGCTGTCAATTCCCTTCGGCATGGTGGGCGCCATTCTTGGGCATGTCATCTTGGGCTATGAGCTCTCGCTGGTCAGCCTGATGGGCGTGGTCGCGGTTTCCGGCGTGGTGGTCAATGGCGCACTGATCATGGTGCATCACGCCAACAAAAACCGGGAAAACAACCTGTCCGCATTCGAGGCGATCCACGAGGCCGGTTTGCGCCGCTTCCGACCCATTGTGCTCACGACCCTGACGACTTTTGGCGGACTCACGCCCATCATCCTGGAATCATCCAGGCAGGCATATCACTTGATCCCCATGGCGATATCGCTGGGATTCGGTATTGTTTTCGCCACCTCCATCATGCTCGTGGTTGTGCCCTGCCTTTACATGATCCTGGAGGACCTCAGGGGAATCTTGCCCATTGCTGACAATCGTAACGCAAACACTCCCATCTGATTCCAACCAGCCAAGCCAACGGGCCACCATGGATGCAAGCCGTCGATCAGTTGTGACTATCGCTGGGTGAAACAAGGGACAATTCAGGAACTCATGAGCAAGTTGGCACGGCACCTGGCTCCGGGGTTCTCCAATTTGATTCACCGGATCGCTACGCCACTGTCTGGCGTTACAAAGTCGTCTTACAGCGTCTCTTGTCTCAATCGAATCACGAATCCTGGATCAGGGTTCGGAGAGTCAGGGGCTCATGCTGGGGTTCATCTTAGGTGCTATGATTGATCGCGCGCTCAGTGTCGGGATGACGTGCTGATTTGCTGTTAACGGGAGCTTGCACCGAATTATTTCCTGATCGCGACCGCAACAGGAGTGACCCGCATCCGTAAATGTCCCATTGGGCCCCGGGCGCGCCGCTCCGCATCCGCACACCGTCTTGGGAAATGTGTCTGTATGGGATTGAGTTCTGGAAGCACCATGTTGCGATTCTTTCAAGCGTGCCTGCTTGTCGTTGTCTGCACGAACGCTGGGTCAGAGGCGATGGCCAGCGAGGCGCAATTGGTCATCGCACACCGCGGCTCCAGCGGTTACTTGCCGGAGCATACCCTGGCCGCCAAGGCCATGGCCCACGCACAGGGTGCCGATTTCATCGAGCAGGACCTGGTGATGACGGCGGACGATCAACTTATCGTCTTTCATGACCTGGTGCTCGACGGTGTGACCAACGTCAGCGAGGTATACCCCGATCGTGCTCGTGACGATGGGCGTTTTTACGTGGTTGACTTCACGCTCAGTGAAATCAGGAACCTGGAACTCTCGGAGCGAGTCCGCACGGTGAATGGCCAGTCTGTGCCTGTTTATCCAGAGCGCTTCCCGCCAGGCCGGTCGAGATTTCGTGTGCATACCTTTGCGGAGGAAATCGAACTGGTCGAGGGTCTGAATCATTCCACGAATCGCATGGTCGGCATTTACCCCGAGATCAAAAATCCCAGGTTCCACAATGAGGAGGGCAAGGACATCTCCGCGGCGGTGTTGAAAGTTCTTGCGCTTTACAACTTCCCGGGGTCCGGTCAGCCGATAT
Source organism: Candidatus Nitrosopumilus sp. (assembly GCA_964225175.1). Classification (GTDB taxonomy): domain Bacteria; phylum Pseudomonadota; class Gammaproteobacteria; order Xanthomonadales; family SZUA-36; genus WTJD01. The sequence continues at coordinate 8,584 of CAXQNK010000130.1, forward strand.
TTTTGCAATGCTTCGACCCGGAGGAATTGAGGCGAATTCATGACGAATTGTTGACCGGGAACCAGGCGGGCTTGCCGCTGGTGCAACTGATTGGCGAGGAACCGGAATTCGCACCCTTACTCAGTGAAGGGGGGATCGCGCACGTTGCAGGGTACGCAGTGGGCATCGGGCCTTCGATGCAGTTGTTGATTGACCCGAGTTCAGTAGCCGATGAGATCAAGGACACCGGGTTGGTGGCGCGCGCCCACGGGGCGGGGCTCAAAGTTCATCCCTATACCTTTCGCCGGGATGCGGGACAGATTCCGGCGTATGCGCGTGATTTTGACCATTTGCTGGAAATCTTTTTCGATGATTTGGGCGTCGATGGAGTCTTCACGGATTTTCCCGACCAGGTGGCTCGCTTCGTCGAGGGTGAGAAGTGATAGGCTTTTTGAAACCGCCGCCGCCCCGCGAGCCAGTAGCAGCACAACGGGCTGACGCCCATTACCGTCGCCTTCGCCTGCAGGTGTTTATCGGTATTTTCGTGGGCTACGCCGGGTACTACCTGGTGAGAAAAAACTTTACCCTGGCCATGCCCTATCTCATTGATATGGGCTATTCAAAAACCGATCTTGGGCTGGCTTTGTCAGGCGTATCGGTTGCCTATGGAATGTCGAAATTCCTCATGGGCAACGTGTCCGATCGCAGCAATTCGCGGGCTTTCATGGCCCTGGGCCTGCTGTGTTCGGCGTCCATCATGATTTTCATGGGCACCGCGCCCATCGCCACGAGTTCCGTTGCCATCATGTTTATCTTGCTGCTGATGAATGGTTGGGTTCAGGGCATGGGTTGGCCGCCCTGTGGACGAGTGATGGTGCACTGGTTCTCGCATAACGAGCGCGGTACGAAGATGGCAATCTGGAACGTTGCTCATAACATTGGCGGTGGCCTTGTGGGTCCCATCGCCATCCTGGCCATGGCGATCTTCGCCGATTGGCATGCCATTCTCTATCTCCATGGATTTTTCGCGATCGGCCTGGCGGCGCTGATTTTTGTGCTGGTTCGGGATACGCCGCAGTCGCAGGGCCTCGCGCCCATTGAGATGCACAGGGACGATTTTCCGACGGCCTATAAATATAGCGCGGAGCATGAAAGAGAATTCACGGCGAAGCAGATCTTCTTCAGATTTGTTCTGAATAACCGGTTCCTCTGGACGATCGCTGTGGCCAATGCATTCGTGTATTTTGTGCGCTATGGCGTTCTGGACTGGGCACCGACCTATCTCAATGAAGTGAAGCATTTTTCCTTGCAGCAATCGGGCATCGCTTATGCCCTGTACGAGTTCGCTGGAATTCCCGGGACACTGATCTGCGGCTGGCTTTCCGACCGAATGTTCAATGGTCGCCGGGCTCCGGCCTCCATCTTGTTTCTTGCCTTGACCTTGGTCTGCGTCCTGTTCTACTGGTTTAACCCCCCGGGTCGGCCGGGGCTGGACATCGCGATGCTGGTCGGGATCGGCTTTTTCATTTACGGACCGGTCATGCTGATTGGTGTGCAGGCGCTAGATCTGGCTCCCAAGAAGGCTGCGGGTACGGCAGCTGGTTTTACCGGTTTATTCGGATACGTGGGTGGTGCGGTCAGTGCGAGCATCGTGATTGGATGGGTCGTGGACCATGTGGGGTGGGACGGGGGTTTTGGTTTGATCACGGTGGCTTGTGTCGTGGCCATGCTGCTCATTTCATTGACCTGGAAAGCTGAATCAAGGCAAATTCAATATGTCGATTGAAATTGCAAGACGGAATCAGCGGCCTGATTCACGGGCAATCTGTAATCTGGAATCGACCTCGTACTCCTGCCTTTACGACGGGCGATGAGGCAACCCGAGTGCGCGAGGTGATGTTGGATCGTCCCGGTTGATGTCTTGACTGCTAATCGAACCCGATCTCGCTTGAGATTAGGAAATTGGGCCTGTTTTTCAATTCATCGTAAATGCGGGCCAGGTATTGACCGATGACACCCAGCCCAATCATGATCAGGCTGCCTGAGAAAAGCAGCGTGATTTCCAAGGTTGCGAACCCGGAAATCGCCTCACCTTTGAGCCGGGAAGCCAGCGCCTCGAACCCGAGCGTGAGCGAAACCAACATCATCAGAATTCCAAGTACCGGCACGATCTGCAGCGGCACTGACGTGTAGGAAGTCAGCGCATTCCAACCGTAGCGGATCAATTCACTCAACCGCCAACGACTGCGCCCGACCGGGCGCCTCGGGACCTGCGTGCCTTTCAGAAGGTTTGGCTGGAGGCAGGTGAGGTCCGAACCGTGGAACTCACGGCCGATCGAGTGGCTCTGCGCCATTGGAATGGCGGCTGGCAAGAGGCGTCTGGCGCTTGGCAGGTCTGGGTCGGGACGAGTGCGGTGAATGTGCCGTTGGAGGCATCGGTAGACCTTTGAGTTC
>CAXQNK010000131.1:0-10144 GCA_964225175.1 Candidatus Nitrosopumilus sp.
CGCAACAGCTCGGAACGCTGCTTGGCGCTGGAATGCCGCTGGATCGCTCCCTGCAAGTGTTGGTGGATTTGACTCAAAACGCGCGATTGCGGCGCATGGTGAGTGATGTGCGCGAACGGGTCAGGGAAGGGGATAGCCTGTCTGATGCACTTGAGGCCCAGCATGGAACCTTCAGTCGCCTTTACGTGAACATGATCAGGGCCGGTGAGATTGGCGGTACGCTGGACCAGACACTCGATCGGTTGACGGATTACCTTGAGAGAAGCAAGGATCTCAAGGACAGCGTAATCTCAGCGATGATCTACCCAGTGCTGCTCATACTCCTGGCCTCCGGGTCCCTGGTGCTGCTGCTGGTCTACGTCATTCCCCAATTTATGCCCATTTTCGAGGAGCTGGGAGGAGACCTGCCCCTCATTACCAAGATCGTCCTGGCCTTTGGCAGTGTGCTCCAGAATTTCTGGTGGGGCTTGATCGGGCTCTGCATAGTTGCGGCGATCGGGTTCAGGCGGCTTATGGCCGATCCGCCCCGACGGATCAAATTCGATACCTGGTTGTTGGGCTTGCGTTGGGTCGGAGACCTCGTTGCCAAACTGGAGACGGCTCGTTTGGCCAGAACCCTGGGCACGCTGCTGGTGAATGGTGTGCCGTTGCTCTCAGCCCTGTCGATCGCGCGAAATGTTGTGACCAACACGCGATTGCGCGAAGACGTTGAGGATGCGTCACGAGAAGTCAAAACAGGCGGCGGGTTGGCCCGTAATCTTGGGCGAGAGGAACGCTTTCCGCGCCTGGCTCTGCAGATGATCAGCGTAGGTGAAGAGACGGGTCGGCTGGACGGGATGCTGCTGAAAGTGGCCGATACCTTTGACCGGGACGTACGGAACACCATCGATCGTTTGTTGTCGGTATTTACACCGGTTGTGACATTGCTCTTGGCGGTCATGATCGGAACCATCGTCTTGTCGGTGCTCCTCGCTATCCTGAGCATCAACGAGTTGGTTGGGTGATGAACAAGACACGCAGAGCCGACGAGGCACGTCGGCCTTGGAATGTCACAATCTGGGAGTGGATTAGAAAATGAAAACGAAACGGATGCATGACCGGCGGGTGCAGCGGGGGTTCACGCTCGTGGAACTTCTGCTGGTATTGGTGATTCTCGCGCTGATCGCCGGGTTGGTTCTCCCGGGGATCATCGGTAAAGCCGAGGGCGCAAAAGTTCGTGCGGCCGCATCGCAGATCAGCCGAATCTCCATGTCGGTGGAGAGCTTCTACCTGGATACGGGAAGCGCACCGGATTCCCTCAACGAACTCGTGAGTGAGCCCGGCAACGTCACAGGATGGAATGGCCCTTATGTGAAGAATTCCATTCTTAAGGATCCGTGGGGCAGGGACTATCAGTACCGCAGTCCGGGCCAGCATGGTGACTTTGACATCTTCTCCTACGGCGCTGATGGCCAGATGGGAGGGGATGGCAAGAACGCCGACATCAACAGCTGGGACTAATTTCTGATGCGAGGGGCCGCCGCACGGTCGCAACAGCTCGTGAACCGCCCGCGTGGTTTTACGCTCGTGGAGTTGGTCGTGGTCATGGTGATTATCGCCTTGATACTTGCCCTCGTTTCGACATCCATTTCCCGCAGCGTTTCAGGGGCAGAATCACGACAGGCCGCGCGCAAGATTGTTGCCTCGCTGCGCTACACCCGGACCCGCGCGATCCTTGATAAACGCGAAACGGTCTTTCTGGTCGACTCTGAAAAACGCAGCTACACCGCACCGGGCCGTCCGGTACAGATTCTGCCGAAGGGCATCGAGGTGTCGCTCACCACTGCGCGTTCGGAACTGACCTCCGAGAACGCGGGTGGGATACGGTTTTTCCCCGACGGAGGCTCCACCGGTGGGCACGTTGATCTGTCGGTGAACGATCGTATTTACCGTGTGGATGTCGCCTGGTTGACCGGTGACGCCACCTTGGCGCCTCAGGAAGATTCGCTGTGATCCGGGGGTTTGTGCAGGGCCGCGAACGCGGCTTCACCCTGCTGGAGGTGCTCCTGGCTTTCGTTGTGTTCGCCTTGAGTTTCGCCGTGGTGCTCGAAATTGTGGGCGGATCAATTAGCAGTTCGGTTCGCGCGCGCCAGTACACGGAAGCGGCACTGCTAGGACAGTCCCTGATGGACATGGTGGGTGTGGATATCCCTATCATGGCTGGCGAGATCGGTGGTGCCTCCGATGGGGGCTATGAATGGCAAATGGTGATTTCACCATACCTGTCTGAATATGAAGACGACGATATTCTCCTGCTGGCTGAATTGGCGGGTACCGATCTGTACTGGATCGATCTGGATGTCAGTTGGGGCGAGGGCAGTCGCCGAAGGGATGTGCAATTCGCGACGGTTCGGGGGGCTCTGAGAGAACAATAATGAGTGTCTTGATCGTGAATAGCAGATCGGAACGGGGATTCACGCTGGTCGAATTACTTTTGGCGATGACCCTGATCAGCATGCTGCTCGCCCTCGCTTACGGAGGGCTGCGCGCGGCGACCCAGGCTGCGGAAAGGGGGCAGAAGCTTCTCGAGGTCACCGGGGGAATCAGGAGCAGTCACCAATTCGTTCGTCGCCAGTTGAACCAGCTGCAGCCGCTGCCTTTCGAGTTAATTGAAGAAGACAATGTTCGCGTCGTCTTCCTGGGGGACAGCCGGCGTATTCAATATGTTGCGCCCATGCCGGGTTATCTCGGCCAGGGCGGGCCACAGGTCCAGGTGCTGGAGCTGGTCCCTGGTGCTGAGGGTGATCAGTTGTTGTTCTCGCATGCCTTGCTACAGGATTTCACCATAGAAAGACTCCTGGATCGCGACCCCATCGTATTGCTGGATAACATTGCGTCTGGAGAATTCCAGTTTTTATCCCGCGATGAAGAGGGAAATCTGATGGGCTGGGAGGCGACCTGGACTCAGCCCGACCAATTGCCCGTGGCCGTTAGCCTGGATCTTGCCCTGAATTCAGACAGTCCCGCTTTGTGGCCTCCGCTGATGGCAGGTGTGCGGGTCGATGAGAGTGCGGTGTCCATCGGTGGTGGCCGAGCGGGCTACCAGGACGTGATACGCGACCTGGTGGAAAACCCGAACGGGGATGAGCGTTGAAATTTCGGGCTGAGAAAGGTGTGGCGTTGGTGCTTGTGCTGTGGATCCTCGTGCTCGTCACGGTGGCGACCAGCGCATATGCCCTGATGGCCAGGATGGATCAATTAGAGGCCAACGCGCTGCTTTCAGGCACCCGGGCGCGCCTGCACGCTGAGGCCGCCATAAATCTCATGGCGGTCAGGCTGCGGGATCCGGATGATTTCACGCGCCCCATTGCCGATGGCCGTCCCTACTTTCAGCGTATTGATGAGAGCGAGATTGAGATCCGGATAACGGATGAGAGGGGCAAGCTGGATATTAATTCCGCGGAAGAGGACACCTTGTTCACGATGTTCGTCAATCATGGACTCGAACCCTCAGAGGCGGAACTGCTTGCTGCGGCCATGCTGGACTGGCGCGACCCGGATGACATAGAGCGGGTGAATGGTGCTGAATTGGATGCCTACCTCGATGCCGGCTTGGCGGTTGGGCCGGCCAACAGGCCCTTCATGCTAACCGAGGAGTTACTGCAGGTCCTGGGTATGCCCTATGAGCTCTATCGTAAAATGGAACCGGGCATCACTGTGTACTCAAAAGCTGCGGTTCCGGACCTTAATTTTGCGCCGCCAGAGGCCCTGATGGCTCTTGATGACGTATCCCGGGAAGCCGCTGAAGAATTCGTGGGCATGAGAAATGAGCTGGATCAGGACGAGCTGACCGGACTGGCTTTGCCCAATGGCAGTGCAGTCGTGGCGCGTGGCAGGGGGCTGACGTATAGTATCGTTGCCAAGGCCACCATGCCCAATGGAGTGTGGGACCAGCTGAACGTGACCCTGCGGTTGGGCGCGAGTCAGGACGGGCGCCCGTTCCGCGTGCTGAGCTGGCGCGAAGGATTTCACAAATGAGTCGCGGGGTCCACTGACTTCAAGAATTTCCTATGGCCACTTCATTCATCAATCAGGTCAATCAATATCGGTTCAGGTTCGAGCAGAGCCAGGCGGGACGGTTTTTACACTGGTGGGCCGAGGAGCTGTTGGATTGTCTGCCAAAGACTTGGAAGGCGCGCCTGTTCAGGCCCCGGCGCGGTGTGATGTTCAGGCTCGCCGATGGCGCTCTCGAGGTCAAAGTACTTGACGAGGGCACAATGCATGAGCTGGCACTGATTCCAATTGAGGAGGACCCTCGCCTTCACCAGCAAAAACTTCTGGAACTGCTCAGGGAACGCGAACTGATGGAGGTTCCGAGGGAATTGCTGGTCAGTGAGCGCGAAATTCTCAGGAAAAAAGTGACCATGCCGCTTGCGGCCGAAAGTGGTCTCGCCCAGGCCTTGGCTTTCGAGATGGACCGACAAACACCCTTCAGGGCAGACGACGTGTACTTCGATTACACCGTTCTGGACCGGGACCGGGAAGCAGGGCAACTGCAAGCTGCTCTGTTCGTGCTTCCCAGGCGACAGCTTGAAACGAAATTGGAATCCCTCGCCAAGTTGGGAATCAAACCCACCGGTGTGGACATCGATACCGAATCAGGTCCGGCGGGTGTCAACCTCCTACCCCCGGAGATGCGCCACCGCATCGCAGATTGGCGCGTCAGGTTCAACTGGGGACTTGCCGGCATATTCCTGTTGCTTCTCGCCGTGGTGATGGCTCAGTCGCTTTGGTTGAGGCAACAACAAATCGCGAAGGTTGAAGATGCAATCACGGACGTGCGCTCCGAAGCCCTCCGGGTGCAACAGATTCAGAAGCAGATTGAAGACGCGAGAGAAGCGGCCGGTTTTCTTGCGGCCCGGCGGGCGGACAGTCTGCCCTCGATCGAAATACTGGCAGAGGCAACCCGTATCCTGCCAGACGACACCTACCTTGATCGGCTGACGATTGGAGACGGGACGCTGCAGATGCAGGGCAAGTCGGCTAACGCGCAACGCCTGATCGAGTTGGTGAATCAATCTGAGCGATTTTCAGATGCCGCTTTCAGGGGGCCTACTCGGCTCGACTCGCGTACCCAGAAAGAAATATTTGATCTCACGGCCAACACGGTCGGGTTGGGGGACGGGCGATGATTGCCACATCCGACCCGGGCAATTCGCGGCTGACAGCCATATTAATGGCAGTGATTGCGCTTATTCTTTTGTACCTGCTGGTCTTTCACTGGTTCATGTTGCGCCACGCTGCGTATGCGGAGGAGCTGGATGGGCTGGAGGAACAATTGGTTCGGTTCCAGTCCATTGCGGCGAAACGTGAGCCCATGGAGGCCCAGCTCAAATTGATCCGGGAAAGCCGCGAGGACGCGAACCTGTTCCTGGATGAGGCTGATTTCAACGAGGCTGCGGCAGCCCTCTCTGATCGCCTGGGGCAAATGGTTCGAACCCAGGCGCAGGACAGTTGTCAGATCGTCAGTCGGCAGCCGGTCAAAGCGCGAACCCAGGAGCGTTATGAGCGCGTGACCGTCAATGTCCGGATGCGTTGTGAAGTGGAGGATTTCCTGAAGATTTTGCACCGCCTAGAATCTGTGGTTCCCATGGTTCTTGTCGGGGATTTGAATGTGATCAAGCCGCGAGCTCGGCGGGCGAGGCGCGGTCGGGGTGAGGAAATACCCAGTAGCGATCTGGATATTCGATTCAACATGTCGGGTTACCTCAGATGAAGTGGTTTCAGAACAATTTGCCCGGTCTTGTCCTGGCCTGTGCTTCGGGTGGGATGTTGTTGATGGTCTTGATCATGGCCTTGCTGTGGCGGATGCCGGTCAGTACGGAAATTACCCCCGACCCGGAAGCAGGCGGACTACCGGAGCAGGTTGTGGCCAGCTTCTCTGAGATTGGTCCTCTTGGCCAGTTCAGCGTCGTGACCGACCGACCCCTGTTCAACCCATCAAGGAGGCCGGAACTGATTGACGAGGAGGGCGATGAGGACGAATTGGTCGTTGAAGAGGGTGAAGTCGCCAACGCGCCTGATGTCAAGTTGACCGGCGTGGTCATTACTCCGGAAATCAAGGTGGTCTCGTTGACGCCCTCGGGGGGCGGAGAGCCATTGGTCATCGCGCAAGGCCAGCCCATGCAGGGCGAGTACAATGGGTGGCGTATTGAAGACGTGTCCGCAAGGAACGCGACGCTGGTCGCCAGGAACGGTTCAAGAGTGGATTTGGCCCTTGTGGTGCATGACCAGAGGATCATCGAGCCGCCAAAACCCAAGCGACCGGCGGCGGAGTCGGAAGAGGACATGGAGAGAGACCTGGAAGAAGACGATGACGATGAACCGGTGTCAAGGGCCGAGGAGATCAGGCAGCGAATCGCAGAACGGCGAGAGCAATTGCGCCAGGAGGCTGAAGAGCGGGAGTCGGCCGGGCAAGAAACCAAATCTCCCGCGAACTATTCCGAAGCGATCAGCAATATGATCAATCAGGGCAAAAAACAGGAAGAGAATACTGATGACGATTCACGTTAATCTCATGTATCAGAGGTATCCACTTGGGAGAACACTGGGATGAGGATTCCATTTTCCTTGGTCATAGCCTGTGCATTGCTCACTGCCTGCGCATCGAAAGTGACCTATCAGCCCGCGGGCGAGCGACTCGCTGGCCGTGAGACCATTACAAGTTCCGAGTTGGGGCAGAATTTGAGCTCCGGTGGACGGGGTGATGAGGGCATCACGGGAATTGAAAGTTATCCGGGCAGCGGCAGCTTTCTGAATGAAGAAGCCGCACAACGCCAGGATCCGGTGGTCTCTGAGTCGGGTGAGATCGTCCTGAATTTCGAGGGCGAGTCTTTGCAATCCGTGGTTCACACCATTCTGGGTGAGGTATTGCAGGAAACCTTCGTGATCGGTCCTGGCGTCAGCGGGCAAGTCACGTTTGCTACCTCGAAGCCCGTCTCCCGTGACCAGTTGATGCCCATCTTAGAGTTGTTGATGCGCTGGAATGGCGCGACCATGGTGTATTCAGAGGGTCGTTACCACATTCTGCCCATCGCCGATGCGATCAAGGGCCACCTTGTGCCACAGCTGGGTGATTCGGGAAATGTCCGCGGCTATGAAGTCCGGGCGGTGCCACTCGATTACATCGGGGCTGCCGAGATGGCAAAGATTCTGGAGCCCTATGCCCGGGACAATGCCATCATCAACGTCGACCCTCTGCGGAACATGCTGTTTCTTGCCGGGACGCGCGAGGAGTTGTCCAACTACCTGCAGACCGTCGAAATTTTCGATATCGATTGGCTCAAAGGTATGTCGGTTGGGATTTACCCTCTTACAACGGTTGATGTGGAATCGGTATCGAGTGAATTGACCATGATATTTGCCAGTGATTCGGAGTCTCCACTCGCTGGCATGTTTCGGTTTGTGCCCATGGAGCGACTCGGCTCGCTTATGGTGATCACGCCACAGCCCGAATACCTTGAAAAGGCGGAGCGTTGGATCGAGATGCTTGATCGTGGCGCGGCAGGGGCAGGTACGCAGCTTTATGTCTACCGCGTCAAGAACCTCGAGGCTCATGTGCTGGCGGGCTACTTGACACAGTTGTTTGGCGGTGGAACTGGTGAGCGCAGGCAATCCAATCGGGGCACGCTCGCGCCGGGGCTCGAGGAAGTCACCACGGGTTCGGTCAACCAATTTAATGAAAATCGCCGCAACACCACGGGCGGCAATCGTCGCGGGCAAAACACCCAAAGCGGGAGCTCGGTGATTACTGCTGCGGACGGCAGTGAGATCAGAATCACCTCCGTGATTGAGACCAATTCGCTCCTGATTCAAGCGACTCAATCGCAGTATGACGGTATTCGCTCGGCCATTGAGCGAATCGATGAAGAGCCTCTCCAGGTGCTCATTGAGGCTCAGGTCGTGGATGTGGCGCTGAACGATACGCTGCAGTTCGGGGTCAATTGGTACCTCAGCAATCGTACCGATCTGACAGGCCTGCCCGAGGGCGTTCCTTCCGTTGGCGCGGGAGATTTCGGAGAAACTTTCGGCACGGCCGCGCTCAGTGGCGGTTCATTCTTTACCCAGTTGAACCGGTTCGGCAGCGGCGGGTTGAATTTCGTGCAGGCCACGATTACGGCATTGGACGAGGTCTCGGATGTGCGCACCCTCGCTGCGCCCTCCTTGCTGGTCAGGAACAATGCGCAGGCAACCATCACGGTGGGTACGCAGGTGCCGGTGCAGTCGTCGAGTATCTCCACAGGTACAAATAACGTGGTTTCGAGCGCCCAATACGTGTCAACAGGTGTGACGCTGTCCGTTACGCCGCGGATCAATCCCGGTGGGCTCGTGTACCTGGACATTCAACAGGATGTGAGCTTCCCCGGCGAGCGTGATGAGGACATTTCAACCAGTGGAAACCCGCCCATTAACAGCAAACAGGTCAACTCCCAGGTGGCGGTGCAGTCTGGTCAGACGGTATTTCTTGGTGGATTGATACAGGAATCATCAGCGGTTTCCCAGAGCGGTTTGCCCTTCCTGAGCAGGGTGCCTGGCATCGGACGGTTGTTTGGAAGCAAAATCTCGGCAAACACCCGATCGGAGACCCTGGTGATGATTACGCCCACGGTCATAGAAAATTCATCGGATCTCGAGGCGATCAGCGAGGACCTGAAGGACGAATTCAGGCAGGTGCCGGCGATGCGCTTGAAGACCCTGCAGGGCGACGATCAGTGATCCGCTCGGTCCCGATCAGATGGTGCCTTGTGTGGGCTGCGCTGTCGTGCACGGCCTTGACGGCTTGTGGCCCTGGCGGGGTGCCAGATATGAGTGCCGAGCAGTACGTCACCGAGCGCGCGCAGGCTCGGTGGGACGCTTTGCTGGCAGGCCGGCTTGAGGAGGCCTATGGCTACCTTTCCCCAGCGCAGCGCAGCGCCATGAGTTTGCGGCAATATCAAAGCGCGGAACTCAGCTCCCAGGTGCGTAAGGTTGGCGCCAGTGCGGCCATGGCGAGTTGTGAGGGGGAGAGTTGTGAAGTCCCGGTGGAGGTCGCTGTCTTTCTCGTGGCGCCGGTGCCCGGGTTGCGACAGTTCGAAATCACCCAGAAAATCAATGAGCGCTGGATCTGGACAGAAAAAGAGTGGTGGTATGTGCCCAGAAGATAATTGAAGACCGCGCATTGCCATGCATTGTGATTTATCGTATGATTGCGCTGCAATTGTAAGTTTGAACTGGCCAGGTATCGCTGGAGTGGGCGATTCCGGTGCTTACGGTTCGTCTTTTAAATGCCCTGTGTACACAATAGGAGTGTTGTAATGAATAGAAAGAATTTGACCGCAGCTGTACTGGCCGGTCTGGCGGGAGCCGCCGGAATCGCCAGCACTGCGCAGGCAGTCAACCTAAACCCTGACGGATTGGGCCAAGTGCTCATCTATCCGTACTACACCGTCAACAATGGTCATTTCACCTTGCTCTCTGTGGTCAACACCACGGACGAGGGCAAAGCTGTGAAAGTCCGTTTCCTCGAAGGCATGAACAGCCAAGAGGTGCTTGACTTCAACCTCTACATGTCCGAATACGACGTGTGGACTGCAGCCATCATTCCTGACGCCGAAGCCGGCGCAGCCTTGAACGTGACGGACACCTCGTGCACCGTCCCGACCATCGAAGGCCAGGATGACCAGACCCAGGAGTTCATCACGCTGGCCTACGCGGGCGGTAATGACGAAACCCAATATCCTGGAGATGGCGGACCTGACGGCGTCGATCGACTCACTGAAGGTCACTTCGAAATCATCGAAATGGCAACCATTACCGGGGCAACCGTAGGTGGTGCGACACGCCACAAGGATGGACGTCCCGCTGCATGTGAAGCTCACATCGATCTGTGGACAGTTCCAGGTGACGTTCCAGGCGCCCTCACGGGCGGGTGGCTTGACAATCCAGAGTTAGATCTGGGGCCGCCTTCAGGGGGTCTGTTTGGCGGAGCCGCCGTGGTGAATTCGGGAATGGGCGTGATGCTCACCTATGAAGCACGTGCCATCGACGGCTACAGCACGGTGATCCAACACGCCAACCCGGGCAGCGAGCTGCCCAACCTGGGTACGGGTGATATCACGGACTCAAC
>CAXQNK010000132.1:0-111662 GCA_964225175.1 Candidatus Nitrosopumilus sp.
CGCACTGCAAATTGACATAGCAGTTGACCCACTCGAATGTACAAATAATTGTGCAAGTAATTCACCAAACTCGATTGCGCGGGGGCACGGGACAGGCTTCCCCCGAAGCAAACACATCCAGCGCGCCGGCATCCAACACCGCCCAGTTGGACTCATCCCCCGCCCCCAGCGACACAAGCGCCCGCATGGCGGAAGCTGCCAGTGAGTCGGTCGAGGACAATCCCAGCCCGGAAACACAACGCCGCGCGGATTCGCCCGATGATCAACAGGAAATCGAATATCTATCTGAAGGCGTGATCGCGATCCGTGACCTGAAAAAACTCGATGACATCGGCCAGCCCAGAGAGGAATCCGGGTTCAGCAGTGACGAGGAAGAACCCCGTTAGAACAAGCCTCCTCAGAGGTCCGGCTGACTCTCCGAGAGAATGACGCCCTCCATGATCTCTTCCGCAAGCCGGGCCGCATCCTCATTGAAAGGGGTCCGGCCGAGATAGGGGTATTCAGCTGAGCGCACATGCTGCTCAAATGCATCATCGCGTAATTCGTCGTCGAACATGCGCTGGTAGGCGTCCAGCTTCCCGCCCACCGCGGCGATGGCGGCTTGCGTAATGCGATCAAGTTCCCGGTCAAAGCTGTCATATTCCAGCAGATTGCGAAGCGCCAGCGTTCTCTCACGATAAGTCTGAATACCCTGCTCAACGTGGGGCGCGCCACCCAGGCCGTCAGCCTCCAGACTTTCAGCGATGGCGTTGCGGACCAGGATTGCATCCTCCTTCAGCGCCAGCGAGGAAACACCTTCTGCTTCACCTTGCAGGGCCTCCAGGCGAGTCGCCAAATCCGCACGGTGGACCTTCGCCAGCTGAAAGAGAAATGCCGAACCGGTCAGCATGCTTTCCTGGTCAACAATTCTGTATAGCGGCGATTTGAGTCGGTCAGGGTCGAGTTCCAGCGGGCCGGCGAAGTCTTCAACTCGCGCCATGAGCGCGGCGTACATCTGCGGCTCCACACCTTCCCCCACGAGCAGGGCGAGACTCAGGCGTCGATACTGTTCCGCCGGAGGCAGGTCCGGGTTGAGCGCCATCACCGGTGACGCCATCGCAGGCAACGGGCCAAGGATCAGGGCCAATCCTGCCCAAAAGGCCCATATTTTCCGGGACAGCCTTCTCATGGGCCGCGCTCAGCAATACTCGGGTTACCCACCGGCTTGCGCCATTGTGATGGGTTTCCCCGACCAACGTCCCTGCCTTCTCGGTACTCGCGCAACCGACTGGATTGCCCAGCCTGCTCGACATGCAGCACGCCTTCAGGCCAACCATTCAGGAATGAACCCTCTAAATAGGTCGCACCGGACCCCTTTCCATCCCGATAAACCATCCTGCCCGTCCCTTCGGGCCAACCCGCTGCAGCCTCACCCACGTACTCCAGGGATGTTTGGCCCTCGTTGCTCAAGACACCGTAGCCGCGCCCGGAGGCCAGACCTGCTTCGCACTGGCCATACCAGCGCCCCGCGCCGGGTAATCCGGGGTATCGAAAATCACATTGCTCATCTGCCTCGATGGCCATTGACCGGACACGCGATTGGTACAGGGTCAGGGTCTTGTTGCGAAATTCCGCGAACCCCTGAGCCGTGATGATTTCCCGAGACTCGAGCCATTCCACCTGCACCGACATCTGGCGCGCGAAAGCAGGGGCCATTCGCGCAACGAAGGCTTCATTGATTTCCTCGGATTCGGTTCGCGCGTCGATCGCCCGATTCATCGCCCAGACTGACCCCACCAGGGACAAGCCGGACAAGCCAGCCACAAGTGCCGAACTTGCGGTTGTGCTCACCGTGGCGACGTATACCGAACCCGCCATGGCCAGCGCCGCCATGGCAGCGGACCAATTCTGCACCCGTGCGAGGCGCCTTCGCTCCTCGATCATGCGATATTCCGCCTCGATGATCTTGCGCATTTTGAAACCGTAATCGCCCTCATAGGTACCCTGGTATATCGTTTCAGACTGCGCGGACAGAAACTCGATTTCGGCCCGAACCAGCGCCTCGGCCAAGCGCATTCGTGAGCGAACACTTTCCTGCGCCGATTGCATGAAAAATACCTCCGAGAGCTCCGGGTCGAATCGAGCCAGGGACGCCTGGCGTGCAAACAGGGTCGCCCGATCATGGTCAACGTCTTGGAGGGCATTCATAACCCGGCGCGCGACACCCGCCACGAAGTCACGCACAAATGGGTCTGTCGCGTAGGTTTCCTCGAGATTGACCATCAACTGGCCATCCATCTGGATTTTCTCAACGGGATAAGATTCAATTGCGATCCGCGCGCCGGTATCGCTGACAGATCGCGTTGGCAGCTTGAGTTGCGGCTGGCTGCGTTCTGCCAGAAAACTGATGAAATCCAGCGGGGCTGCTTCCATGGCTGCACGCCCTGATGCGCGCCGCTCGATTTGACGCCGCAGTGTGTCCTTACTCTGACGCCACGCCGATGAGGTCAGGGGTTCGCTGGCAATCAGAACGCCATTCAGCCCCGGCTCACCCCACGCATCGGTTTTCACCACCATCAACGGGGTCACCAGGTCGCCAAAAGTGACCGGCGGAGAATCCATCATTTCATTCACATCCGGGAAAGAATAAATGTTGAAATCTACCGTCAACACGCTGGGAACCTGCTCCGCGGCCAGGATCGGGCGACTGTAAAGTTGCTGCACATCACTCCAGTCGATGATGTGGGGAGACAACAAAACGCTATGCTCTGGTAAGGCACGGCTGAGTTCGCGGTACAGGGACATCGCGTAATAGCTGGACTTAGCCACCAAAGACTGGGCAATTCGTGCCGTCTGCGGTTTCCCGAACTGCGAGTACGGCACTTCACCGCCAATGGCGTTGACCGCGAATGAGCTGACGTACAACGTCTCTGCATCGGCATGAATCATGGCGGGGTAGCGAATGACCACCAGGGCACTGGACGGATGCGAAGGGACCTCGCTGGATGCTGCAGCTGCGGTTTGCCGATACAGGGAACTGTCCTTGCCCCGAGCCGTTCCCGCGCAACCGCTCAACAGCGCTAAATACATCATGGCAAAAACAGCGATCCACGCGATCGACGGCACAGTTGCCGTGATGGTTCTGGTTTGGCAAGCAGGCACCCGTGGCCCTCCAAGCAGTCGTCGAAGCGCATGCTACCAAATCTGGGCGTCGTCAGCGCATGCCGAGAGTGATATGCCGGGTTCACGTCAAGCCCTCCTCCTCACTTGCCCTCCCCGGCACGGGCACGCACAATCCCCTGCTGGACGCAAGCTAGGTAAACATCGTGAGCACAATTACCCTGATTTTTGGCGGATACATTGTCTTGTTGATGGTTCTGGCCTGGTGGAGCAGGGGCAGCACCCGGAGCCTTGATGGCTACTTTATTGCAGGCAAACGGCTTCCCCCGTGGGTGGTCGCGTTCAGCACCAATGCTACGGGCGAAAGTGGTTGGTTGCTGCTCGGACTCACCGGAATGGGGTATGCCGTGGGTGCGCAGGCGTTCTGGGTCGTGGCCGGCGAAGTGACGGGTATTGCACTCGCCTGGCTGCTTATTTCCCGACGACTCAAGCGACTGGCGGACGACAGCAATTCCATCACCGTTCCCGACGTACTGATCGCCAAGCTCGGGGACAAGCGCCATATTCTCCGGGCCGTGAGCGTCGTGATCATTCTCGTGATGGTCGGCACCTACGTGGCAGCCCAGATGGTCGCGGGCGGCAAGGCGCTCAGCAGCTTTCTGGGCTTCGATTATCGCACCGCGGTCGTTTTGGGTGCCGCAGTCATCATCACTTACACCATGTTCGGCGGCTACAAGGCCGTCGCATGGACGGATTTGGTCCAGGGGATATTGATGTTGCTCGGGCTTATTTTCGTGCCCATTGTCGCCATACTCTATTGCGGCGGCCTTGATGCCATGACAGGAAATCTCGAAGCCCAGGATCCCCGACTCCTCAGTTTGTGGGGCCCGGACGGCAAGGGCAGCAAGGCGCTGATCGGCATTGCGAGCTTTCTTGCCATCGGCATTCCGTTTCTTGGCGTTCCGCAGTTGCTGGTCCGTTTCATGTCCGCGAGAAGCGAGAAAAGCCTGGTACCCGCCATGGTGATCTCGATCATCGTCATCCTGTTGTTCGACATCGGCGCGGTGACAACCGGCATGGCCGGACGCGCTCTGTTCCCAGGGCTGGCCGACCCCGAGCGCATCCTGCCTGTTCTGGCCAGTAACCTGTTTCCACCGGTCATCACGGGTGTGCTGCTGGTGGTGGTGATCGCGGCCATCATGTCCACGGTGGACAGCCTGCTGATCCTGGCATCATCGGCTGTTGTCCGGGATTATCTCCAGGGCATGCGGGCCTGGCGGCACTCCGGCCCTGAATTGGCGAGAACCGGCAAATGGATCACGCTGGTGATCGGCCTGGTTGGAATGATGTTTGCGCAACAGGAAGCGCCGCTGATTTTCTGGTTTGTTCTGTTTTCCTGGTCCGGGCTGGGGGCCGCTTTCGGCCCCGTCATGCTCTGTATCCTGTGGGATCCGAAGACCACCTGGCTGGGCGCTGTCGTGGGCATGCTTGGGGGGTTCCTGACCACGGTGAGCTGGGTCCTGTGGATCAAACCGCACGCCTATGAATTGCTCGAAATCGTACCGGGCTTTCTGGTGGGCATGGTGTTGACAATCGCATTCAGCCGACTCGACCGGCAACGGTCAAAAGTGAGCTCAATGGAGCCCGGCTCAGCAGGGGGATAATGACCGAAAAACGATCCGGTCCGACCCGTTGCGTTATCTTTGTCCGGACAAAAATGGATTTACTCGCGATTTTTGTATACGATTTCATCGTTACAACCGTCGTGCCCAGTCAACTTGCACGCGTTGTGGCCCCATTTGGTTGTTTGAGGACCTGACTAATGATCAATCATACCCGCGTCAACAACATGTTGGCATTGCTGCTCCTAGCGCCTGCCGCTCCCGCATTGCTGTACAGCGAATCCGCTGCCGCGCAGCTCGAAGAAGTCGTAGTGACCGCACGCGCGCGCGAGGAATCACTGCAGGACGTGCCCGCTTCGATCACCGCATTTACGGAAAACGACATCGAAAACATGGGTGTCCAGAGAGCTGAGGACTTTATCTACCAGACACCGGGTGTCACGCTCGTGAACACCGTTGAGGTAGGCGATACCCAGCTCAGCATTCGCGGACTCAACGGGGCGCGCGATGCCGAAACGAACTTCGCACTGATTATCGATGGTGTGCTATACACGAACCCAAGCGCCTTCAACCGCGAATACTCGAACCTGTCGCAAATCGAGGTGCTTAAAGGTCCACAGGGCGCCTTGTATGGCCGTTCGGCCGCAGCAGGTGCGGTGATCATCAGCACCCAACGCCCTACGGACGAGACAGAATTCCGAGCACGCATCACGGGCGCCGATTACGGCACCTACAGCGCTCGCGCCTACCTGGCGGGTTCGCTGGGCGACTCCATCTATGCCTCTCTTGACGTCGATGGTCGCGAGACGGATGGCTACCTCACCAATACCTTCCTGAACAAGGACGTGGTCAACAATTTCGAGAGCACTTCGGCCACGGCCCGGGTAATTTTCGAGCCAAGCGATGCGACGAGCATTGATATGAAGTTGCGTTATGGACAGGTCGACGCCGCGTCCATCGCGTTCAACGCAGCCTTCGCGCTGCCCCTGTTCGCTGACCTTTTTGGCGTTCCGGACTTCTACATTGATGTCAACGACCACCAATTCGTGTTCACGCCCAACGTGGATCCGGACAACGAGCAGGAAACCACCGAGTTCTCCGTCAAGCTGGACCACGACATGGACTGGGCCACGTTGACCGCGTGGATGCTCTACAGCGACCAGGACCAGTATTTCCTGGCTGATGGTACCTCGGGCGCATTCGGTTTTTATTTTGGCGAGCAGTCCTGTGTGGACAGCCTCCTTGCCACCGTCGGATTCCCCATGCAGTCACCGACGTTCAACTTCTACCCAACCGCATTCCTGCTGCCGCCCTACAGCCCGACCACCTGTGACGGCTACCAGTACCAGGAACGTAACCAGCAGGATCTGAGCTTCCAGGTCCAGTTAACCTCGCCAGGTGATCAATCCCTTCGTTGGCAGGCTGGCGCCTACTTCCTTGACCTCGAGCGCCGCGTCGGCGTCGCCCAGTTGCTCGATGACGGTCGTCCCGATGGACAATTGCCGCGCTCTTTTGTCAACCCGCTGACCGATGCGCTGGTGCTGGATGATTTCGATACCAGCGTCTGGGCACTGTTCGGGTCGATCAACTACGACCTGACGGAGCGCGTCGAGGTGTCACTGGCCTTGCGTTATGACCGCGAGAAACGCAAGGTGACCAACGCCGTGCCGACACCCAGCCAGCAGACCTCCACCCGGATCGACTACTGCCAGATCATCAACCCGGGCGGGGGCTGCAGCCTCAATGGCTCGCCCATCGTAGGATCGCCTCTTAACCCGGCGTTCGTCGCAGACTTCGCCACCGGCGCGCTCAGGGACAGCCTCGATCCGCGTCAACAGACCTTCAGCCACACGCAACCGAAGCTCAGCGTCACCTGGGACGTGACCGATCAGCTGACCCTGTTCGGCAGCTGGGGCATTGGCTTCAAGAGCGGCGGCTTCAATAACCTGGGCGCCAGAGAAACCATCCAGTTTTTCCTGGTCGATCCAGGCCAGGCGTTCGGCACCCAGTTGGTGGCGCCACCTGACATCTTTGACGAAGAAGTGTCCAGTGCATTCGAACTGGGCTTCCGCTGGAATACTGCCGGCGGTCGCCTCAACCTGAATGGCGCCGTCTTCCAGACGGATGTAGACAACATGCAGTTCTTCGAATTCTTCGTAGGACCCTTCGGGTTGCTGCGTGTCGTGGAGAATATCGACAAGGTCAGCATCGATGGGTTTGAACTGGACATGGCGGCCCAGGTCACCGACTCGCTGTCTTTCCTGGCGGGCTATTCGCGCATCAACGGTAAAATCAAGGATTTCGCCATCCGGCCCAACACCGTCGGTAACGATATACCCAACGCGCCGGAATACACCCTCAATGCGGCCATTCAGTTCAACGCGGACATCACCAGCAATTGGGGCTTCGACGCACGCGTGGAATATGCTTACCAGGGCCCGACCTGGTACAACACCGTGCAAGACCTGACGGTCCCCGCAACCCTTTTTGGCGGAGTAGGCGCCTCGTTTGATCGCTCGCAGGTGGACGGATACGGGCTGACCAATGTTCGCGTCGGCTTCAGCAGTGAGCACTGGCGCGTCACCGCGTTTGCGCAAAACCTGTTTGATGAGCGTTACCTGGCCGAGGTGATCACTTCGGCTGAATTCGGCGGCTCATACGTTCATCCCGGCATGGCTCGCATGGCCGGCCTGGAACTGGAGTACCGCTACTGAGTCAGCTGAAACAAAACGAAAAAAGGCCGGCGCTCAAGCCGGCCTTTTTTTACGCCTGGTGGCTAGGATCAGATCACGCCCTGCGCGCTCAGATTCTCAAGTTCGGTCTCACTCAAACCGAGTAATTCGCCATAAATTTCTGCATTGTGCTGTCCCATTTCGGGACCGCAAGACCGTACAGACCCGGGTGTCAGCGACAGCTTGGGAACGACGTTCTGCATGGCCAACTCGCCCAATTCAGGATGCATGACCCGGACAATGGCCTCGCGCGCCTTGAAGTGCGGATCTTCCAGCATGTCCGGGGCACGGTATATCTTGCCCACGGGCACGCCATGTTCTTCCATGAGGTCAATCAGTTCACCTGAGCTTCGTGTCGATGTCCAATCACCTATCAGATCATCCAGTGCCTGTTGGCGCTCTCCCCGCGCTTGATGGGTCGAGTAGCGAGGGTCTTCCGCCATTTCGGGCCGACCCATGGCCTTGACGAGCCGGCGAAACACCGTGTCCTGGTTGGCTGCGATAAGAATCATCTTGTCGTCCGCCGTGGGATACACATTGGAGGGCGCCACGTTAGGCAAAATCGATCCTGTACGCTCCCTGATGTAACCGGCTTTGTGGTACTCGGTCACCAGGGATTCCATCATCGCAAGGACCGCCTCGTAAATCGCGGAATCCACGACCTGCCCCTGCCCGGTCCGGTCACGATAATGGAGTGCTGAGAGCGCTCCAACCGTGGCGAAGGTGGCGGCCAAGGAGTCACCGATGCTGATACCTACCCTGCTTGGCGGAGTACTGGGGTCTCCGACAACGTAACGCAAGCCGCCCATGGCTTCGCCCACTGAGCCATAACCTGCGCGCTTACTGTAGGGCCCGGTTTGGCCTTGCCCTGACACCCTGATCATGATCAAGCCTGGATTGATCTCTTTGAGGGTCTCGTAGTCGAGCCCCCAACGCTCCATGGTGCCCGGTCGAAAATTTTCCAGGAGGATGTCGGTTTTCGACACCAGTTCCTTCAATATGCTCTGGCCCTCCTGAACGCGGCAATTGAGTGTAATCGCTTTCTTGTTACGCGCCACGACGGGCCACCACAGCGACTTTCCATTCGCCTTTTCCTGCCCCCAAATCCGCATGGGATCACCCATGCCAGGCGCCTCGACCTTGATCACCTCCGCCCCCATGTCCCCCAGCAACTGGCCGCAAAAAGGCCCGGCCAGAAGGCTGCCCATTTCAATCACCCGGATATCGTCAAGGGGTCCGAGCGTGCCGTCGCCATTGATTTGGTTCATATCAACCTCGCAATTCAACATGCCAGCCGACACGCGTGGGCGCGTTCGGTGGGGAGAAAATTGTATACAATCTTTTCAGAGACACTGCGTTGGCGCTGCAAAAGATTCCCGAAATCGAGCGGTTCACGCCCGCCTCAAACAGCAGGCGCGAACCTCAGCATGATCGGCTTAAGCGGCCGCTTTCTTGCGTGACTTGCCCTTCTTGCCTTTGCTCGGCTTTTCGAGTGCTTGCATTGCCCATGACTGAAATTCCGGCTGCCTGGGTGGCTCGTGGCCCGTTTCTCTCTTGCACCGTGACTTGAGCTCATCAACACTGCCACCAAAATCGAAGATGGGCGGCTTGCCCCTCTTCTTAGCCATCCGGCTTCGCAAGGCGCTGGTTTTTTTCTCGTCCACAACCATGTTCTCATCGAGTACCACGCCATATCGGCGAGCGCCTTCCACGGTGACCAGGCCGGCTTTCACGTCGAACGCAACGCGTTCGGCCGGGCGCTGCAATGGATCACCACAGCCTCCACCACCCCAGGTGTTGAAGTACAGGAGATCGTTTTCCTTCACTACGATTCGATCGCACTTTGAGGGCAGATTTTCGACAGTGCCGTCAGCGCGGTGCAGAATCTTCTCCGAGCGCCGCCCTGGCAACCCACCGGTCACCCCCCAAGGGTAAGTCAACCAGCGGTCATCGTGAATGGATATTTCACCATCCTCGAGGAATCGATAGCCCATGCTCAGTCCGTTCCCGCCCCGATGAAGCCCTGGCCCACCGCTGTCAGGAATGGTTTCGTACACTTCTATGCGCAGAGGGAAATAGCTCTCCAGGAACTCATTAGGGACGTTGGTAAAACTTGGCCATAATGAGTGACCGTCCGGCCCATCACCGAAGGGCTTGCCAGGAATTCCACCGAAACCGATGGAGTACAGCTGATACCACTCTCCGTTTTTGTCGTAGCCCGAATACATGAAGTGAGGACTGTCTGAGAAGCCGGCGCCACAGAGAAATTCCGGTGCGCCCTGCCCCAGAAGCCCGCCAAGCACGTCGAATATGCGTCCCAGCGCGTGAGTTCTGCAGGACAAGGCTGCCGGCTCCCTCGGTTTGAGCAGGGTTCCATAGGGAATCCTGACCTCCATTAGGTCATAAAAGCCGTCGTTAAACATGATCTGCGGATCAAAAACCATGATCATGTAAACGCCGCAGAACATCTTGAACATCTCTTCGTTCAGGTAGAAATTGATGGAGCTGATGGACTGCGGATCGGTGCCCTCGAAGTCAAAAATAACCTTGCTGCCTTCCCGCCACATGGAGCACTTGATCTTGTAGGGCCCCATGCCGAGGCCGTCATCACAGACGTAATCCTCGAAGTGCTGCTTGGTCTCCGGCACGGTGGTCTTGATCAGCTTGCCCATGGCCCGCTTGTTGCGTTCCAGCAACTCGTCGAGTGCAGAATAGAAAACGTCATCACCGAAACGCTCGGAAAGCTCGATGACTCGCTTCTCTGCCGTGCGGATGGCTGCGACCAGGGCATTGAAATCACTGCGATTCCAGTGCGGGAGCCGGCAGTTGTGCATGATGATATCGAGGATGTCCTCCTGCAACTCGTCATTTTTGTAAATCTTGGTAGGGGGAATCCTTATACCCTCTTCGAAGATTTCCCTGGCATCCGTGGGCAGGCTGCCCGGCACTTTTCCACCCACATCAGTCATGTGGCCGAACATGGCGGCATATGCAATGAGGCGCCCGTCCTTGAAAATGGGCCGCAGCAGCAGCCAGTCGTTGATGTGGCTGATGGCACCGTTACAGGAATACGGATCCGTGGTCAGAAACATGTCGCCTTCTTCGATGGTCCCGCCGTAGGCCTCCTTGAATCCGTAAATAAAGCTGCCGAACTGACCTACTACCATCTTGCCTTCCAGGTTGGCGATCATCGGAAACTCGTCATGCTGCTCCCGTATTCCCGGGGACATGGCGGTTCGGAACAGCACAGCGTCCATCTCGTAACGCGCATTGACCATGGCGTTCTCAATGATATCGAGCGTGATCGGATCCATTTTGATCCGTTTGAAAGGACGCGGGTTGCTTTCAACTATTTTTGCAGGCATGTGCGTATCTCCTCTCTGCTCAGTCCGCTGGGTTTATCAGGATGTTGCCAAGCCCGTCGACGACGCCGACATGGCCTGGCAGGATGAGGGTAGTTGAGTCCATCTCAAGGACAATGGCAGGTCCGGAGACGTGGTTGCCAGCTTTCAACTGGCCGCGATCATACAGCGTTGCCTCCTGATCCTTGCCTTCGACGAACACCTTGGAGTGGCCAAGCACCGACTTGGCCAGCGGTTTCTTGCTGCCTCGTGAAACCTGCGTCGCGGAGATGTTGGCCTCTTTACCCTGTGCAACCGCACGAAGATTGACCAACTCCTTATCGCTGTCGAGGGCGAAAGTGAAGAGCTGAGTGTGCATCTCGTCAAAAGGCGCGCCGATCACTTCGAGCCCTTTCTTTTTCAGATCCTTGAGATCAAAATCGACTGTCAGCAACAGGCCCTGGCCGTGATAGCGGATATCCGCCTGATAAGTCAGCGTACGATCCGATTTCCGCACACCTTCCTTGTCGAGCATTTTTTCTGCCTGTCGGGCCAGTTGCTCGAATATCTTCACCACCTGGCCCACGCTGGTATCACCAAAGCGACGAATGAATGTGCGCGACGCTTCGTCGCGCACGCGTGTCGTGGCATCGCCGTAGGCACACAGCACGCCGGGTCCCGGAGGGATGATGACCGGCCAACTGTTCATCAGCTTGCCCAGCGCATTGGCGTGCAGGGGTCCGGCTCCGCCAAATCCGATCAACGCGAAGTCGCGCGGGTCGTAGCCTTTCTCAACTGATACCAGGCGCAGGGCTCCATACATGTTTTCGTTGACGATATCGATGATACCTGCCGCGGCTTTCTTCACGCTCAGACCCAGAGCCGCCGCAACCGGCTTGATGGCCGCCTCCGCGACATCCTTGCGAATCTCCATATCGCCGCCCAGGCGGACCTCCGTGGGCAGATAACCCAACACGACATTTGCGTCGGTGACCGTCGGCGCGTCTCCTCCCTTGTTGTACGCTGCAGGCCCTGGCTCTGCTCCGGCACTTTCCGGCCCCACGCGCAAAGCACCGGTGAGTTCCGGAACGTGCGCGATGGATCCACCGCCAGCACCCACCGTTCTGACATCCACCGATGAGGCGCGAACCGTCACATCGCCAACGGTTGTTTCCCGCCGCAGTTGGGCCTTGCCGTCCTGCACCAATGCGACGTCCGTGGAAGTGCCGCCCATATCGAAGGTCAGCACATCATCGAAGCCCGCCTGCTTGGCAATCCACACTGCACCGGAAACGCCTCCGGCGGGACCACTCATCAGCAGGTTAACGGGATAATCCTGCGCCACTTTGGAAGACGCCATGCCGCCGTCTGATCTCAGAATGTGCAGTTTCACATCGCTCATTCGGCGCCGAAGTTTGCGCTGCAGATTACGCACGTAGGTAGCCACTTTTGGTCGCACGTAGGAGTTTGCGACGGTCGTGATGGTGCGCTCGTATTCCTGCATTTCCGGAACCACATCCGAAGACAGAGAGACGGGAATACCTGGCAGCGCCTCGCGGGCAATTTTTTTGACCTCACGTTCATTCGCGCCACTGGCATAGGAGTTGATCAGGGACACGGTCAGCGCCTCGATTTCCTCGCCCTTCAGTTTTTTCAATTCTTTTTTGAGTGGACCCTTCTTGAGTTTGCGCACGACCTTGCCATCCGCACCCATCCGCTCATCAGCTTCGACGGTACATGCCAGCGGTGCGAGGGGGTCGCTCTTGTTGTAAATGACCCAGCCACCGAGGCCGCCGGGCACGTACGAACGGGCGATCTGAAGCACCTGCTTGTATCCCAGGGTGGTCACCAGCCCCACCTTGGCACCGGTACCCGTCAGCACCGTGTTGGTGGCAACCGTGGTGCCATGCATGACCTGGCTGATTTCCGTGGGGTCCACGTTGGCGTTGTCACAAACGCGCTCAATTCCATTCAGCACACCGATCGAAGAATCCTGGGGCGTGCTGGGCACTTTGGCGGTGTAGGTGGCTCCTGATTTTTCATCAACCAGCAGCAAATCTGTAAATGTTCCGCCGACATCTACTCCGAGACGATAAGACATGAGGCGTCTACTCCATCGTTCCTGTTTAACTGGGCATATCCCGGTTATGAAAGACGTACCGGAATGCGCGTCGTCCCATCATTGTATACAATGCCATTCGCTTGTTCTACACGCTTATTGACGGTGTGTTCAGGTCGCTCGCGCCGCGATGAGCACCGCACCGGAATTCGGAGAGATCACAATGAAACTTCAGCCATTGAGCGGTATGCGCGTACTGGCAATCGAGCAATTTGGAGCAGGTCCTTATGGCTCTATGTACCTCGCCGACCTTGGCGCCGAAGTCATCAAGCTGGAAAACCGCAGCACTGGCGGTGATCCCTCGCGACAGACGGGTGAGAAAGTCCTGGCTTCGGACGACAGCGCCTATTTCCAGGCCTTCAACCTCAATAAACGCAGCGTGACCCTCAACCTCAAAATCCCCAGGGGCCAGGCACTGCTGCATGGATTGGTTAAACGCTCTGATGTCGTTTGGAACAATCTGCGGGGCAATCAGCCCCGGCGACTGGGACTTGACTACGAGGGATTGAAAAACATCAATCCAAATATTGTTTGCACCCACATTTCGGCCTATGGCCGAGACAACGATCGGGCCGACTGGCCCGGATACGACTACCTCATGCAGGCCGAATGCGGATTCCTGGAATTGACCGGTGAGCCGGATTCACCGCCTGCCCGTTTTGGTCTGTCAATGATCGACTTCATGACCGGCACCGTCGCTGCGATGGGCACACTCGCCGCATTGATGGGACGGGAAAAAAACGGCGGGTGCGATGTCGATGTCAGCCTGTTCGACGTGGCCTTGCATCAACTGAGTTACCCCGGCACCTGGTATATGAACCACGGCATCAGGACCACGCGAGTTGCGCGCAGCGGGCACCCCTCCAATGCACCCGTGCAGCTTTATACGACAGGGGACGGCTGGATCTTCATCATGTGCATGACACAGAAGTTTTGGTTGTTACTGCTGGAAACGCTGGAAGCCCCGGAGTTGGCTGAAGACCCGAGATTTCTCAGCATGCAGGACCGGCACCGGAATCGAGAGGAACTGACACCGGTTCTCGACGCACTGTTTCGGGCTCGCGCCACCGATGAATGGATAGAACGCCTGCAGTCAAGGGTTCCCGTCGCGCCCGTATACGACTTGCCTAAGGCGCTCGATAACCCCTTCGTTGAAGACATCGAAATGATCCAGGACATGCCTTACCGAGACCAGGGCACCCTGCGGACGCTGCGCAACCCGATCAAGCTGGATGGCAGCAGACTGCGGGGCACCCCAGGCCATGGGCTGGGCGAGGACAATGCATTAATTTACGGCGATCTTCTCGGATTGACAGAATCACTCGACACGCTCATTGACGACGACGTCATCTGAGAGAACGTCCAGACCGGGCGCGTCAGTGCTTCTCCAGGAACGAAAACAGCAGATCGCAAAACGCGATCTTCTCCTCTTTTCCCGCCACCACGTGGGCTACACTTTCCATGAGCACTCCCGTGGCATTGGGCAAGCCCTCCTCCAGAGGCAATGTGGTCCTCGGGCCCGTTATCACGTCCTGCCCCGCATGCAAAACCAGCGTTGGGCAGTGAATTTCACCCAAACGGTCTCGGATATCATGTCCATTGCAGGCCTCGATGAACCGCAGATGGGCCTGCAGGCGACCATTCAGGATACCCCCGACTCCGTTGGGCCCCAGCAGTTTGTCTCGATTTTGAATGTAGTAATCCGGGCGGAAGGAATAGACGGCCACCAATTCCTGGAAGGCCGCCCAACCGGCCTGCTCATGCATGGTTCCCAGGGCGTTGAGCTGATCTTTCAGGCAAGCGTCTGAATGCACCCAGCAGCCCATGTTGACCATGCTGCGAACCAGGTCGGGACGTTTCAGTGCTACATATTGACCAATGCAGGCGCCCATGCCCACCAGGCCGACGAATCGAACGTTTTTCCATTCAAGGTGATCCAGCAATGCGATCATGTCATCGGCATAAAGTTGGGTGCTCGGTGTCATGCTCAGATCGTCTGTTGATTCTCCGATACCCCGATAATCAATGATGAGCACAGAGTATTGATCGGTTATGCCTCGCGCGAGGTAGTGCGAGCGACCATGACAAAATGTGTCCCAGCCACCGATGTAGACGACGGGTGGTCCGCTGCCGTGGACTTCGTAGTACATCTCGTGGTTATTGATGTTCGCGGTAGGCATGGTGGTTCTCCAAAGATGGTGTCGCCGGCGGGCTCAGCCCCGGGGCGGCAAACTGGAAAAATGGTTGAGTACATCTTCTAGCTTGACGACGTCCGCATAGCGTCGCCCGACATCGCGCAGGTTATCCCAGTGCGGGCCCTCATCCTGGTCCCCACAACAATCCTCGGGCACGATGGTGCGATAACCAAAGGAAAAACTGTCCACGATCGAAGCGCGAACACAACCGCTGGTCGTGCAACCGGTAATGATGGTGGTGTCCACTCCCCTCTTGGTCAACCAGGTGGGCAGAGGTGTCCGGAAAAATATCGATGGTGCACTCTTGGTGAATTCAAAGACATACTCCGGATCAGAGATCCTGGGGTCAAAGTCCGTGCAGGGGTGGCCGCGGTAAAAACTGCCGTCGTAGAGCGAGGAAATCTTCCAGTGGGCCATGTCTTCCGGTCCTTTCCAGGCAACACGGCAGGAGGCGACGGGAATCCCATGACGTTTTGCAGCTGCCAGCAGAGTCGCCGTGTTGTCCACTGCCCGTTGCACATGTGCAGAGCGGCCCAGTGGGCTGCTGGCGTCAGTGAAGCCTTTCTGCAGATCAACGATCAGGACAGCACAACGATCTCCAAACCCTATCGGCTGCTGTCCGTAACCGGCTTTTTCAAATTGATCCACGCTCACTCCCCTGCCGCTCGCGAGTGCATTGCCGCACTATTTGAGCTAAATTGTCCGAACATTTCAAGCCAATCCGAAAAACCATGAAGCCCACGTTTATCGACGCATTCACTGAAGCGGTCAATTTGACCCCGGAAACCACCGCCCTGCTGGTCGTGGACATGCAAAACGCCACCGGCAACCGCCATATGGGCCTGGGCGCGCTGCTTGAGCGCGAAGGAAGAGCTGCAGAAGCCGGATACCGATTTGCGCGCATTGAAGACTTGCTGATTCCCAATATACAACGTCTCCTCAAAGCTTTTCGGGACACCCGTGCGCGGGTCATATTCATCACCTATGGCGCTAATCTCGAGGACTGCAGCGATGTCTCCAGGCCGATTCAGAACATTGTTCGCGCCACCAGCAATATCGAAGGGCATCCAGAGCATGAAATCGTCGCTGACCTGGCACCTGAACAGGGGGAACTGGTGATCAACAAAACCACCATGGGCGCTTTTCGCTCGACCGCCCTGGACACGCACCTGCGCGCAATGGGAATCCGGACGGTGGTCACGGTGGGCGTGTCGACCAACAACTGCGTTGCCATGACCGCCATGGAGGCCCGCGATCTTCAGTATGACGTCATCGTGGTCAGCGACGCGACCGGCACGGACAGCGATGCCATGCAGGATGCATCGCTGACCATGCTGAGAAGGCTCTGGTCGACCGTACTGTCCACCGACGAGGTGATGGCTGCCCTGGAAACCTGAGCGGGAACATGTCACACCGCGACCGAGCGCAATAGACATGCTGGCGGGTACCTCCCGGTTCCTGGGCATTGTGTATACCAGCCTGGGCGCTGTGATGTTGTCCAGCAAGGGCATTTTCGCGAAGCTGCTGTTCGCCCAGGGCGTGGATTTCGAAACGGTAGTCGCTGTGCGTTCTGTCCTCGCGATACCCGGTTTCTTACTCCTGGCAGCGCTCTCAGGCCAACGGCATCGACTCTCCGAGGCCAGGCCGGCTCACTACTTATTGGCCATTGCCGCTGGCCTGGCTTGTTACTACCTCGGCGCCATGGCCAATTTCTACGCGTTGACCCGAATTGATGCCAGCATAGAACGCGCGTTGCTCTACACTTATCCTGCCGTGGTGACCCTTGCGATTTGGCTGCGACACCCCACCCGGGAGATGGGAAGAATCCTCTTGGCGCTGACCCTGACCATGGGCGGTATTCTTCTGACCGTGGGCATGCTGAACCAGGACCTGCCACCTCAGGATCTGGTGGGTGTCGGTTGGGTGTTGTTCTGTTCGCTGACCATCGCCTTCTACTTCATCGTCGCTGCGCGACTGAGCCTGACGCTTGGCTCCGCCAATTTCACATGTATCGCGATGGGTGCCGCTGGATTGGCATTCGCCACACACTACGAGTTATCCCAGGGCTGGCAATCTTTGCGTTTAAATGATGAAGCATGGGCTCTGATGATCACGCTGGTGGTTTTCGCCACGGTCACCCCGTTGGTGTTGGTGGCTGCCGGCCTGCGTCGCATTGGCGCACAGAGGGCCGCCATTACCAGCACGGTAGCGCCCGCCAGCGCCGTCCTGCTAGCGACCTCGGTACTCGATGAATCCATCGATGGTTCCCAATTGCTGGGCATCGGCCTGATCGTGATCGGCATATTGATCATTGAATTGCGCCCTGCACCGAGATCCTGAACGCTGTCAAAGACGGTACCTTTAATTGTCCGTACATTTGACTTCTTTTAGCCAAAGCATACAATTTGCACAGATCAGATATCGGAGACAGTGACATGTCGAATTGGGACACCAGGGCACTGACATCCAGCTTTGGAGCGGAACTTGACGGCATCAACCTGCGCGAGCCGCAAAGCGACGAAGACATGGCCGCCATTCGAGCCGCGTGGGCGGAACACAAGCTCCTGCTGTTTCGCAATCAGAACATCGACGAGGCCCACCTGGTGCGGTTCAGCGCTGCGCTTGGCAGCTTGGAAATTCATGTCCGCACCGAATTTCTCTCACCCGACCATCCCGAGGTGCTGTACATTTCCAACATCAAGCGGGACGGACGAAATATCGGCATCCTGTCAGATTCAGAAGTCGGCTGGCATTACGACCAGATCTACCTCCCCCGGCCCGCCGTCGGCTCCCTGCTGTGCGCCGTGCAACTGCCCGCCTCGGGCGGGAATACGTTTT
Organism: Candidatus Nitrosopumilus sp.; assembly: GCA_964225175.1. Lineage (GTDB taxonomy): Bacteria > Pseudomonadota > Gammaproteobacteria > Xanthomonadales > SZUA-36 > WTJD01. The sequence continues at coordinate 17,947 of CAXQNK010000132.1, forward strand.
TTGCAGACATGGGCGCGGCTTACGAAGCGCTTCCCGAGAACATCAAGGACACCCTGGCCGGACGCACTGCCGTCCAGTCCTACGAGGCATTCAACCGAGCCTACAGCGTGCCCACGAACAAGCAACAGAAACAACGATCGCCGGACATCGAGCACCCAGTGATACGTACGCACCCCGTGACGGGCCGACCCGCACTGTACATTTGCCCGGGCATGACCACGCGGATCACAGGGCTGGAATCCGGGGAAAGCGATGAACTGCTGGACTTTCTCTTCGAATGGTCCGTCCGCCCGGAATTTGTATATGAACACTGCTGGCGGCCGGGTGACTGCCTGCTGTGGGACAACGCCAGCACGATGCACCGCCGTGATCCCTTCGACCCGGCTCAAACCCGCCTGATGAAACGCACCACGATACTGCCGCCGGCCCACCTGGCCGTCCCCTTCTGAGCGCCCCGGTCAGGGCTAAGTGGTCAACCGCCTGGTATATCCGGCGCTTTACAGCCTGTGGGGCAACACTGCCCCGGTTGGCGTAACCGCGCCGGTGCACCGGTCTGTGCATTCACGATCGCGCCGCGATCCAACAGGCGCGTCACGAGGGCCTCGCGTTCCTCAACCGGGTAACGCCTGAAAATTTCCCGCTTCATGGCCTCCGGCGAGCCGCCACCGTGAAGACTGATCACCGAGTACCACCCCCCGGTCTCGGAAGCGGTGATATCCCCAATGAAGCGAGAGACATCCATTCGCCGGTCATGCGGAATGTCGGACCGTGCCTGCAAGACGGCGGCGAGATCACCGGCAGTCGACGGGTTGTGATCTTCATCCGGACCCGGCAAGGCCACGATCAATCCGCCGGAAACCTCGTGTGCAGCCCTGTGCATCTCGTAAATCTGGTTGGCCAGCAACAATTTTCCGACGTTCGCGAAGACCGGCTCCGGCTGCCAGACCGAGGAGGACTGCTCAATGCCGTAGACAGAAGCCGCCACGCCGCAAGCGAAAAAACCCTCAACGATCTTGATCAGCTCCACCATGCTGTTGCGAATGTGCGGATGCTTCTTGGCAGGCAGCCCGTTCGCCTCGCTCATCAGGGCACCTGCACCGATCAGCAGGTCACCAAAGCCCGCGCGGGCGCCGATGCAGCTGTGGCGGTGATGGGCTGCATAGCTGTTAACGAGTTCGCCGCTGAACGCCCACTCGCCCGCCATGAAGACTCGCTCATAGGGCACGAACACATCCTCGAAATAACAGACGCCGGTTGACTGTCCATAGCGCCCACTGAACCGGGCAGCCCTGTCACCCGGTCTCCCGGCAGGCCGAGCCACAATCGTCAGGCCTTCGGCATCGAGCGGGACGGCACAACACACGGCATAGTCTGCATCGGCTTCGACCATGTTTCGACACGGCATGACCAGCAACTCGTGCATGTAGGGCGCCCCGGTCACAATGGCCTTTACCCCGCGGATAACGATGCCGTCCGCGCGACGTTCAGTGATCCGCACATAGCTGTCGGGATGGTGTTGGGCATGCGGGCGCAAGCTGCGATCGCCCTTGCCGTCGGTCATCGCCACGCCCAGCGTTAAATCACGATCCTGGATGTCGTGAAGATACGCCAGGAAGCGCTGATGGTAATCACCGCAGCCTTCTGACTCCATCTGATAGCTGCTTTCATGGATGGCGTTGAGGGCGTCGTGGCTCAGGTAGCGCTGGGCACAGCCACTTTCCCGACACAGCAGCCGAACCGCCTCGAGCTTGGTCAACAAATCGTCAGGACTGCGATTGATGTGCAGCATTCGATTCACTTCCAAACCGCTACTGCTCTCAGTGGCCACCATCCACGGACGACAGTCGGCCTGCAGTGCGAAATCATAAGTGACCCCAACTGCATTGATGCCCGGCTCAAAGGCAGGCTCATCGGCGACCGAATCGACCTCGCGACCATCGAGATAAACGCGCGGTCGGTAAGCTCTCAGACTGTCCCGGTAGGCCTGTGCTGACATGAACATGACGTGATCATTCTCCACTGATGGTTTCGAGCAGTCGAGCCAGCCCCTGCTCTTCATCAAGGCGCATAACAGCGTCCCAAACAGATTCAGCACGCGCCGCACTGCACTGTCGAGTCACGTTGCTCATGAATTTATCCCGAACCTGCCGGGCTTCCAGGGCCCGGCCCTGTGCACCGCGATTGACAGGCTCTCGATACTCAATCATGCGCCCATCCACAGTCTCAACCACGACACCACCGGAATAAAACTCGGGGTAGCGCGACTCATCGTCGTGCCGGAATGTGACCCGATCACACAGCTCGAGGATGGCTGGATCCTGCAGGGCGTCAGGCTCCAATTCGTCCAGCGTGAACTGCCCTCGAACAGCCGCTGCCGCCACGGCAAATTGCAGACTGAATTTTCCCTCGTAGTCATTCTGGGGACGGCGCTTTGATGCTTCAGGACGCGCCACGACGTCGGCTTGTTTCTCGTGGATCAGCGCCGTGACTTGTTTGATGTCCGCGGGTCGCAAGCCGTGTTGCTGCACCACCTCGAGCATGGCATCGATGCTGGCATGATTGAAATGACATACCGGGTAAGGCTTGATCGCGACCCCCATGACCTCCCATTGCGTCCCCAGGTCGTCAAGCACTTGCGCAAGTCCTTCCGGTATAGAACGCAGGTAGAGCGCGTAGAGGCCGTACCGTCCCTCGTAAGCCTGCAAAGGGCCCTTGAAACCGCCGGAGGCAAGACCAGCCGCCATGATGGCACTTGACGCTGCCCAACCCGGATGCATTCGCTTCGTCCAGGATCCGTCGTCCAGGAATTCCAGGCTGCCGCTGGCCATGCTGAGGGCCAGCCCCTGAGCTCTCGCGAGTGAGTCTGAAGACATTCCGGCCAGCATACCGGCCGCCAGCGTACAGCCGAATATACCTATCAGCCCCGTGGGATGAAACCCAATTTTCTGCAACATGCCCTCGGCCACGCCACCGATCCGCGCATCGGCTTCAAGCGCAAGAATATAGGCCGCAAGCGCCTGTGCTCCGCTCGACCCGTGCCGCTGCGCTTCGGCCAGCACGAGTGGAACCGCACTGGTCGAACAATGGATCACCGCACCGGTGTGGGTGTCGTCATAGTCCAGGCCGTGAATCAGGATGCCATTCAACAGGGCTGCGTCCCTCGGTGGCAAGGTAATGTTCGTGCCAATTACGGGATAGGCTCCGTCGCCTGCCAATCGAGTGATCGAACTGATCGCTGGCTCGGCGAAATCGTAACCCAGGGACGCGAATCCGATACCAATTGCATCGGCCATGCATAGCTTCGCATACCGACACACGGATTCGGGCACCTGCTCGAGGCGAAAATCCACGGCGAACCGAGCGAGACGCTCCGCCATGAAACCGTCATGCTGCCCAGGGGACAGCGGCTCAATCATTGCACTCATTTAATCCTCTCTGTTTTTCAGTCTGCGACTGTCCCGCCTTGTCCATACCGGGCGGCCAGCTGCAGCACGCGACGTGCCTTGTCGACGATGGGGTAATCGATAAAATAGCCATCGAGCTGGATGGATGCCGAGCCACTGGCCTCGGCCGCCTCGAACGCCCTGACCACGGCGCTCGCTTCCTCGATTTCCTTCGCGCTTGGCGTAAACAATTCATTACACAGCGGCACCTGCCGTGGATGAATACACAACTTGCCGCCGAAACCGAACATCCGACCCCGGCCGGCGGAGGCGAGAAACTGTTGATCGTCATAAATCTGCAGCACGACGGTGTCTACCGGCGGCTCCAGGCCAGCCAAGCGTGTTGCGTGGGAAAGCCGGGAACGGGCGTAGGAGAGAACCTCTTCCTCCGGATCCCATTGATATCCCAGGTCCAGCGTGTAGTCGCCGGCACCGAAAGCCACACGCCGCACGCGGGAGTGAGCTGCCGCAACTTCATTCGCATTCTCGATACCACGTGCGGTCTCGATGATCGGCATCAGGTCAATCGACCCGGGTTCGAGCTCACGGCGCTCCTCGATGCGCTGAAGCAAAGCCACCGCGGACTGCAGTTGCTCGGCGCTTTCGATCTTGGGCACGACAATGCCGTCCAGCCACGCACCGGTGACTGCCTCCATGTCCGCCTCGAAGTAAATACTATCGACCGGGTTGACACGCACATAACCCAAGGGCGCGCGCTCAGACTGCATTGCCGCCACGACCAAGGCCCGTGTCGCTTCCTTTTCATCAACGGCCACCGCGTCTTCAAGGTCAAGTATCACCGCATCGGCACCCACGCCGAACACCTTGGCAATCTTTTTAGGATGATTCCCGGGGGCGAACAGATAACTGCGTATTGCACCTTGGCTCATATTGATCTCCTGTTCATCTCCAGCCCCAGTTTGAGCCTGTTCTCCAGCCCTTTTTGAATTTGAGGCTGTAATTGAATCGATCGGCCGGATGTTGTGACACCGATACCTCAAACACGCCTTCATCACTGTGATACCGACGCACCAGCTCCATGGTGGGACTGCCTGCCGGCGCCATCAGTAATGGTTCTGTCTCGACGGTCACCAGTCCGGCGCTCAGGTTGAGCTCGACAGAATCAACTTCGAGTCCAAAGCGCGTTGCCAGCAACTCGTAGACCGGCACATTGCTTTTACCCACCTCGCCGGCAATCGCAGCGTACTCAGGGCGCACGAAAATTTCGACAAAGCACAGGGGCTCGTCATCCTGGACCACACGCCGCACAGCGGCGATCCGGCACCAGTGACTGCCGGCTGGGCAACCCATCTTCCGGCCCAGCACGCGATTAAGTTTGACTTTGCCGGCTTCAACAACATGTAATCGGCTGTTGTCCGGGTATTGCAACAGCTCATCCGGCTGGCGCACAGCCTGCACGTAGGACGGCCCAACCCGGCGAGCCTGGACGACAGTACCCACGCCGCGTTGGCGACGAATCAGGCCCAGGTCCTCGAGCACACGCAGGGCCTCACGCACGGTATGTCGACTCACGCCAAACTGCTGTGTCAGTTCAATCTCGCCCGGCAACCGTTCACCAATGCTGTAATGCCCGTCGCTGATCTCAGCAATCAGCGCATCCGCCAGCTCACGATAGCGCGGCGTCAGTCTCGGTTTTTTAGTTGGGGATTCGTTCATTGTGGACCGCCGATTGCCCAATGCGCTGCTTAAAGATACCATTTGTACGGACAAAGCCCAAGAAAACGATCAAGGAATTCTCGTGAAACGAACAGATGAAGAGCTCGAACCACAACGTTATCGGGCCCCTGCCGGGCGGTACTACGAGGAATTCACTGTTGGAGATGTCTATGAACACCGCCCAGGACGCACGATAAGCGAATCCGATAACACCTGGTTTACGCTGCTGACCATGAACCAGCACCCACTCCATTTTGATGCGGAGTACGCGCGCGACACCGAGTTCGGCCGCCCGGTCGTGGCGAGCCCTCTCACGGTGGCCATCCTCGTCGGCATGAGCGTTGCGGATGTCAGCCAGAAGGCCATCGCCAACCTCGGCTGGAAGGAAATCGCGCTTACAGCACCTGTGTACCCCGGTGATACCCTGTATTCGGAATCCGAAGTCATCGCCAAGCGTGAATCGCGCTCTAGAAACAACGCGGGTATTGTCACCGTCAAGACCACTGGAAGGAACCAGGATGGAACCATCGTGTGCCATTTCGAGCGCAGCATGCTGATCCCCAAGCGAGCGGGGCAGCCAGGCTGAAGCGGTTTCTGGAGGAGAATGTCGTCATGAACGATACACAATCAACAATTCATGGGGGTATTGACCCCGAGCAGGCGGAACTGGAGCACCAGGTCCTGGAGGCCATCGATCGTTGGGTAGAGCGAGAGGTGAGACCCATTGCCCGGGAGTTCGATCAGGCTGACCGCTACCCCGAGGAGCTGGTCGAGCAGATGAAGGAACTGGGCCTATTCGGCGCCACCATTGATCCACAATACGGCGGGTTGGGGCTGAGCGCGTCCACCTATGCCAAGCTCGTGTCACGTATCTGCGAGGTCTGGATGGCACCGACCGGAATTTTCAACTCCCACCTGATCATGGCGCATTGCATCCAGCGCGGAGGAACCGAGGCCCAGAAACAACACTACCTGCCCCTGTTCGCAAGCGGCAGTCTTAGGGGTGGCATCGGTCTGACGGAACCCAATGCCGGATCGGACCTACAGGGCATTCGCACCGTGGCGCGACGCGACGGCGATGACTACATCATCAATGGCAGCAAGACCTGGATAAGCAACGGAGTCTATGGAAATTGTCTGGCAGTGCTGGTGAAGACAGACCCCACTACCAGGCCGCCCCACAAGGGCATGAGCCTGTTTCTGTGCGAGAAAGGCGAAGGCTTTTTTGTCGGTAAAAAACTGAAAAAGCTGGGCTATCGATCCATCGACAGTGCCGAGCTGGTCTTCGAAGATTTCCGGATCAGCCAGGACCAATTAATCGGCGGGGTAGAGGGCAAAGGGTTCCAGCAGGTCGCCAATGGACTTGAACTGGGCAGAATCAACGTGGCGGCGCGCGGCGCTGGCATGGCGCGCGGCGCCTTGCAGTTGGCTCTCGATTACGCGCGCGAACGGAAAACTTTTGGCAAGCCCATTGCGCACCACCAGGCCATCCAGCTCAAGCTGGCTGACATGTCCACGCGCGCGGAAGCGGCCGAACTCCTGGTTGAAAAAGCGGCGCGAAGGTTCGATGCCGGATTGCGCTGTGATCTTGAAGCCGGCCGCGCGAAGCTATTTGCCTCCGAGGCCGCACTCGAGAACAGCACCGAGGCCATGCGTATCTTTGGCGGCTACAGCTATTCGACTGAATATGAAATTGAACGGTTTTTCCGGGATGCCCCGCTGATGTGCATTGGCGAGTGTACCAACGAAATTCAGCGCATCATCATCGCCAAACAACTTCTCGAACGGGGCTGCTGACTGGCTGGTTCAGCCCAACGCCGCGAGCGTTTCCTCCAGGCTGAGCACGTCCGCGTATTTCGCATTGAGATCAAAGAGGTTGGCCTCGTGGGCCTCGGTGTTGCGATCGCCCACGGCCTCGCGGGGCACCACCACGCGGTAATCATGCTGCAAACCATCCACTGCGGTGGCCCGAACGCAGCCGCTGGTCGTCAAGCCTGTGACCACGAGGGAATCCACTCCTCTATCGCGCAGGCAGCGATCCAAATCCGTGGCGAAAAAACCGCTGGCCCATTGCTTCTCGATGACCAATTCGTCAGCCCGGGCCTCCAGGCGCGGATCCACCTTGACCCATTCGGAATCGGGCGTCAGGACTTCGAGGGCCGGCACACGGTCCCGGAAAACACGCGCCTGGTCGGGATTGCGGTACACGACGGTAGTAAACACCACCGGCAGGCCTCGCGAGCGAAAAGCCGCCAGCAATCGCTGGTTGGCCGCGACCACGTCATCGGCTTCAGAACCCAGGGGGCAGGCAGGATCCGTAAAACCCTTGATGATGTCGACCATCACCAGCGCCGGTCGTTGCCCCAGCCCTTGCGAGGCGCGTTCCAGGTCAGGCATACCAGTGATCCTCAGGCTGCGTCTGCAGCCGCTTTGTCGAGCTGCCGGCTTAGCCAGGCGCGGGCGCGCCCTCCTGGTGCACTGCCCGTCAACTGGTTGGCAAGTTCGGATGCCCGCATCAGGGCCCGGGTGTCAACGCCGGTATCGAAACCTGCCTGGCTCAGCATCATGTGTACATCCTCCGTCGCCACGTTACCTGATGCCCCCGGAGCGAAGGGACAGCCTCCAAGCCGCCCGATCGATGCATCAAATCGACGTATCCCTGCCGATAAGGCCGCGTAAACGTTGGCGACACCCATGGCCCGGGTATCGTGGAAATGACACGACAATCGTTCAGCGCCGTGGCTCGCGACCAGTTCATCCATTAGCCGCCTGACCTGTACGGGATTGGCAGCACCGATGGTATCGGCGATACAGACTTCATCTGACCCCAGCTGCATGAATTCAGTCACCATGCCGCAGACCACGGCCGGATCTACCGGACCGTCGAAAGGACATTCGAAGGCCACTGAAACGGTGCTGGTCACGCGGATTCCGTCAGCGGCGGCCCTCGCGATGATGTCCGCCGCCACCGCAGACGCTTGTGCGCTTGTCATGCGTACATTGGCATGGGCCATCGCATCGGTGGCATACAGCACCATGCAAACGCTTTTCACCCCCGCATCTCGCGCCAGCTCATAGCCACGGAGATTGGGAATCAGGGCCGTGTAGCACACATCGTCACGCTGCGGCAGGCCCGCGAATACTTCCGCAGCACCGGCCATGGCAGGCACTGCTTTGGGCGAGACAAACGCGCCCGCCTCTATGCGTTTCAGGCCTGCGTCAAGCAGGGCGTTTATCAGCTGCAGCCTCTGGGAGGGCTCAAGAATTCGAGACTGGTTCTGCAGGCCATCACGTGGACCCACATCGTTAAGTACGACTTGCTCTTTCATCAGATGATCACTCCCGCCGCTCGCAATGATTGTATTTTCTCCTCACTATAGTTCAATAGCCCCTCGAGAACGCCATTGGTGTCCTGTCCGAGCTTGGGTGCCGGCGTGTAACTGTCCGCGTTGCTGCGCGAGAGCTTGATGGGATTGCCAGGTCCACGCGTTGTGCGGCCGTTGGGATGAGCAATTTCCACGATCATGTTTCGATGCAGCACCTGAACGTCGTTGAGTGCTTCACCAAAACGGTTCACCGGTGCGCAAGGCACCCGTGCCGCCTCGAACTGCGCCAACCAGTGCGCTGTGCTCCGGCTGCTTAAAACCTCGTTGAGACGGGCGTTGATCATGTGCCGATTCGCCCATCGTCCCGGTTGTCTGTCCAGATTCGGGTCGTTGAATTCTTCACAGGCAACGACTGCTTTCACGCCCTGCCAGAAGCCGTCACCGACCACGGCGAGTACCAGGAAGCCATCCTTGGTCTGGAACGTGTCATAGGGCACATGAACGAAGTGTGAATTACCAATGGGTTTCGGATCCTCACCGCTCAGGAAGTGCATCGTGGCCATGTAGTTCAACAGGGAAATCTGGCAATCCAGCATACTGATGTCCACGTGCTGCCCCTCACCGCTGGTGACCCGCTCAAGCAGGGCAGACTGGATGCCCAAGGCCGCAAACATGCCGCCACCGAGATCACCGATGGGGATACCGGCCCGGGTCGGATGGTTTGCATCCGGGCCGGTAATGGACATGCCGCCTCCATACGCCTGTGCAATCTGGTCATAGGCGGGCCGGTGGCTTCCAGGGCCATCCGACCCGAAACCGGTGAGATTGCACGTGATGATCCGTGGGTTCACCCGGGCCAGCCGTTCGAAGTCGATCTTCAGTCGTCTGGGTACGCCCGCCGCGAAATTGTTGATCACGACATCCGATTCCCGGACCAGGTCATGAAATATCGCCAGGCCAGCCTCTGACTTGAGATCAATGGCCACGCTTTTCTTGTTGCGATTGAGCGTAAGAAAGTAGGCACCCATGCCCTCGATGGAATTACTGGGATCATCCGCCAGCAATTTTCGGGTACCTTCGCCATGCAGTGGTTCTACCTTGATGGTCTCTGCACCAAGATCAGCCAGCAACATCGCCGCATAGGGTCCTGAAAGCATATGGGTGAGGTCGATGATCCTCACACCCTTCAGTGGTTTTTTCATATCGGCGACTGGAATCGTTCCAGTTCGGTCAGTTCGTAATGGGTTTGCATGTAACCTCCTGCGCTGGCACGCAGCAGGATATAGTCACCATCCGTGGTACACCAGACGGAGTACGGCGGGTGTTCCTCGGGAAGATTGCCAGCGGTGTCTGTCACCTGAAAATGATGCGCTCGAAAGCCACCCGCCGCCACCTCGATGTCCTCCTCCCCCACGTAGACCAGCCCAAACCCTGTCCTGAACAATTGCGGCCCGGTAGCCCCCCGGTGGTCCGGGGAGGTCAGGTAGACGTCAGGAAAAAATATCTTCCCCGGTCCCCTGGAGAGATCATAGAGGCGCATCAGGAGCGCGTCCCCCACGATTGGATGGGACTGCAACCAACGGACCCGCCCGGGCAACTCGATGCGCTGCGTGATGCGGCCGTCGCGTTGGTTATAGGATTCACATTCAACCTGACGGTCGGTGAAACGCATCCAGCCAGACCCTTCAAATGAATTGCCCACGCTCAGGCGCACACTGCAATCCACGGGGCTCGAATCCTCATGACGCAGGGCCATGACGACATCCCGAATCACGTTGGGCTCGTCATCGATCTCGCAATGAGCGTGCATTACGTCAATACCGTCCGCCTGGCGGGTCAAGGTGAAGTATTCACGTCCCCGTTCCTCGTTCATGCGGTCCGGCTTCTTGCTGGTATACCGGATCACGCCTCGAATGGTGCTGTGGGTCATGGGCTGTGTACTCCCTGTTCAATCTCGAGTTCAGTTTTCAAGGTGTCATTCCAACGGTTGAGAAACCCGAACAGTGCGATGACCGCCACAATTTCGGCAATTTCTCCCGGCTCGTAAAACGCCTTCAGGGCTTCGAAGTCGGCATCCTCGACCGCATTGGGCACCAGTGCGGCATGATGAGCCAGGCGCAGCGCAGCGCGTTCCGCTTCATTGAATACCGATTCATGCTCATAGTCCCACAGCGCGGACAGTTTGTCCTCGGTAATGCCCTGGAGAAGTGCACCGTGGCGCGTGTGGCCCTGGCAGTATGTGCATCCGGCTGCCTGGCTATGCATCAGGGCAATGAGTCGCTTGAGCTCCATGCTCAGGGTTCCCGGTGCATAGATCACCCGGGTCAGCCCGGCAAACGCCTGCGGCAGACCGGGGACATGCGCCATGGTCAGGCCGTCGTTAGGCAGAAAACCCATGGCTGAGGCCGCGACCTCAATCACCGCCCGGGTGTCTGGATCCAGCGACTCCAGTTCCAAGGGTGCGAGACGCGCAGTCACGGGCTGGGCCACCCGGTCATGAGGGCGATTCGTTCAGAATGGCTTGACCGCACCCAGGAACCCGACACCCGCGATCCCCACCCAGTAGAGATAAGCCAGACCCCTTCCGACCCGGATGGAACGCTCCAGGGTTTCCTCAGCTTGCGTGTTGCCAGGATCCTGGTCGAGCACCCTGAACAGCATCGTCCACTCTCTCATGATGAATCGCAATTTGAGGCCGATTATCAGCAATCCGCTGAACAGGAGTATCTTGCTGGAGAACCATTTCTGGCCACTGCCGGCCTCGAAGGGCCCGTGACCCAGCAGCGAGGAAACCGATGCAATCACAATCACGGGAATGAACACAAAACGTATGTATTCATCCCATTTCGTCAGGCGGATGCCCATATCGGTTTCCCGCTTGAAAAACGCAGCCCAGGCAAGCGCTATCCAGAGCGCGAAGAATACCCAGCTCGCAATGATCCAAACTCCCGTCAGGGGTTGAACCCCCCAGAACACGCCCATGTGAAAGCCCAATGGAAACAGCAACAGGATGCCGCTGCGCGCAAGGATGTCGATCTTGTAGGCCGTATTCATGTGCCGTTTGCGCTCATCCATGGGCAATTTGCGGTTCACCACGTAATAAGACGTTTGAAACACGCCCCATTCACCGCCAAGCCAGTAAACCATGGCCAGGATGTGGAGCCATTTCAGAACAGCCAGTTCGGTAATCATCATGTGTTAAACGTTCCCTATGAGTGTCTTTGCGAGGGCCGCACCCGCCGGCGATCTGCACCCTGAGAAGAGCTGCGGTGCGTATGCGGCAGCCGGGCGGAGACGCCCAGGACGTAAGCACTAATGCTATACCAATAGCACATTTGAACGCAATGCGGTGCCAAGGAATCAACCTGTCGCGGAATGGTTGCAAGCCTGCTCATTTGATATATCATTATATCATTAGCACATCAAGGCGAAGCCCGTGGCACAAATGCAGTCCATATTTAGCGTGAAGCAGAGAAATCGACTGGAAAAGGACGCACCGACCCCGTTGTATTTCCAGCTCTATACCATGCTGAAAACCGGCATCATCGATGGCACGTTCCGCCGGGGTGACCGTCTGCCCACCGAAAAAGAGCTGTCCGATCAGTTTGGCGTATCGAGAATTACCGCCAAGCGCTCCCTCGATGAACTCGCCGCAGAGGGCCTGGTGGAGCGAAGACGCGGGAAAGGAACGCACATCATCTATCGTTACAAACCCAAGCCAGTTCATGCGCCGCTGATCGGCATGCTGCAGGAAATCGAGTCGATGGCGCTCAACTCAACCGCGGTCATCATCGATTGTGAAAACCTGCGCCCACCGCAGGACATCCGCGAGGAGTTTGGCCTCGCAGCAGATCAGACCGCCCTGTACCTGGCGCGCGTGAGAACGCGCAAAGGTCAGGCATTTGGATACTACACGAGCTGGACGGTGGGTGTTGAAAACCCCGGCAACGCTGCAATTTTCGAAAAAACTCCGCGCTTACGCTACTTTCGCGATAACGGCCTGGAAATCACGCACGTCAAGCAAACTCTCAGCGCGGTCGCGGCGGACCATGACGCGGCTGAGGCCCTGGGTGTCGAGGAAGGCATTCCCCTGTTGAGCCTGACCCGACGCTCCTACAATCTCGTCGATGACCAGGAACGACTGATGGACTATCTCATCGTGCTGTACCATCCCGAGCGTTTTCAGTACCGGATGGATTTAACCCTGGAAAACTAAATCAACCTCCTAGACTTGAGCCCATCGATCACGCCGGACAGCACATCTCTGAAATGCTGACGGTCCGGCACCTGGGTGACACCGTCGACCAACAGCGTGTTGCCTGGATAGAGCGTCTGACCGCCGTAGACCGAAGCGAACAGGTCCAGCCTCTGCCGGGCCAACGAATTGGCCATTGAAGGACGTCTTCGTGCGCGCCGCAAGGCCTCCACGTCAATCGGCGCAGCGCCATTCATGCTTTCACCATAATTGGCCTCGGCCATCACCTTTCCCCTGTAGTCGACGACCTGCGAGTGACCGTCCGTCGACCTTGACGGGAACGGAATCCCGGTAATCGCCGCACTGTTCGCAGACACAACGTAGCACATGTTTTCCCAGGCGCGAGCCTGCTTGGCGATGTTTTTGGGCGTCGACTGAGGACTGCCGATTTCGCTCGATGAGTGACACAACACTTCTGCACCGGCGAGGGCAAGCGCTCGGCAGATTTCCGGGTAGAGAATTTCCTCGGAAGCCACGCATGCCAATCGCCCCAGCGGTGAATCGATGACCGGAAACAGGGCTTCGGCCCCGTAATGGTCGAGAAAGGCGTCCAGAACATCGTGTGGAGTGGGTGCGAACATCGAAATCAGGCGCCGATAACGTAACTGCAACGTCCCGGCCGGGTCAAAGATAAAACTCACCTGGAAATAAAGCTCAGGAAATGCCGGATCGACCTCATAAGCGTTCCCGGAGAGATAGATGCCCTGGTCCTGGGCAATGGCGGCGATGGCATCGTATTCCGGACCGTCCCAGTGGATGCACGCCTTGTCCTGCCACTCGGCGATACTCTCGCCCATGGGAAAGCTCGTCATGAAATATTCCGGCAGCACAACCAGACGAACCGCCTCGCCCGCAAAACTGGAGTAAAACGCCTTGGCCCCGGCGATCAGGTCTCGGCAATGTGAAATGGACTCCAGCATGGATGCACGGGCCTCGTCCACGGACAGCATGTTGACCGCTCTGCATTCAAGCTGCAGTGGCAAAGCGGCAAAAGTCTTTACGGTTGGGTCTGTCATCAATTCTTCGTGCTCTCCTGGCGGCTGTGATCAGGCAGTGATACTTTAAACCGACCCGGTCGTCCGGTCCAAAACGCCCAGCCAAGCAAGGCCGGGCTTCTCATGTGGGCCGTTTCCGGAAAAGCATGCAAATGATATATTAATATAATAATAGTTGTTTTCGACTCTGACCCGGAGGATCCGGGCCCCGGGCATCATGATGACGGAGCTGATTCCTTGGACGCAAGCAGGCTCGGCCCAGTACTTTATGCATCGATCGCGACAGCCGACCCGGCTGCCCTGATCGATGCCTACGCGCAACACCTTGAGACCCACTGCTCGAACCGATATTCGCTCTCCGGGGCCCAGGCCGAGTGCTGGGGGCGCCCCGCCCTTCAGAGCAGCCCCGTTGCTTGGCTGGAGAATTCGCTGCACGAACCCTGGCTGCAGGTCATTGGCATAGACGGCCTGGAAAAAGTTGACCCCTTCCATCACAGCGGATGGTTTTCGCTTGAAGTCTGTGTGCAGGACACCGATGCACTGCACGAGGATCTCCAGAACTCCCCGTTTTCCATCATTGGCCCGCCTGCCAATCTGGACGTGAGCGATGCAATCAGGGCCATGCAGGCCATCGGCCCCGCCGGGGAAGTCCTGTACCTGACCGAAATCAAGGCCGAGGTGCCGCCCTTTGAACTGCCCTTTGCCCGGTGTAACGTTGACCGGTTGTTCATTCCGGTCATGCTTACGCCGGACCGGGAGCGCTCTGCCAGGCAATACGGGGCCCTGGCCGGACGGGAGCATCTGCAGTTCGACACGAAGATCACAGTCATCAACCGCGCGCGCGGCCAGCCAGAGACTACCCGCCACCCCGTTGCGACATTACAACTTGACGGCCATCACCTCATCGAGATGGACCAGATTGAACATCTGTCAGAGCGTCCGGAGACGATGGGTCTGCCGGCTGGAATCGCGTGGATCGCCTTCGCGATCAAGCAACTGCCCGCTGGCTCACCCGTTTATACGATTGAACAGGGCCCCTATGCCGGACATGCAGCACTCATGCTGCGCGGCACCGCCGGGGAACTGTACGAACTCATTGAAACAACATCATAGACATTTATCAGGAGAACACACGATGAACGCCCACCAGGCCCAATTGCTGCAAGCTTTGCTGGTCATCACCCTGGCACTCCCGCTGTCGGTCCGTGCCGAAATCGACCTCGACACCGCTGAAGGTTTTGTTCAAGTGAACCGAAAGATTCAATGTTCACTCGAGGATGCACAAGCCGTCGTGTACACCTGGTCGGGGCGTGCCTATGCACGGGTTCCCGGCGAGCGCGACCGTCACCTGTTCAACCTGCTGGGCATGAACATCCGGCAATGCGGCAGTGTCATGGACCCCGATCGGGGCGAAGGCTACCGGTTGGTATCTCGCGAAATCATGCTGTATCTCGACCCGGAAACCAACGAGATCATGGATGAGTGGCAAAACCCCTGGTCGGGTGAATCCGTGGCCGTGATCCACGTCGCCAATGACCCGGTCAATCAACGCCCCAGCTTCGGCAAAGACGCCAGTGGCGCCCCGCGCTCATTGCCCATGCAAACGATCAATGGCTCCTGGCTTATGAATATCGAGGTGCCCCTGTTTTATACCAATCCGCTGGGTGGGGCCTACCAGAAATACGTGGGTGGAACCTACCATGCCACCGAGATTTTCGATTTCAACGGCGATCTCGATTCCCTGCTCGATCCTGACACTGACACGGTATACCCCATAGTGTCCTGGGTGCGCCTGTCGGCGTGGCTCCCGTGGATGGAAATGAACGGACGGGCCGGCATGATGTACTTCAACGCCATGGGTAAGAAGCTGGAAGGCTTCGAGCAACTGCCAATGACCCTGAAGCAGGCCATTGCCGATCGTTATCCCGAATATGTCGCGCCGCCACCTCTCAACGATTCCAGGCGCAATGAAACCTCATGGACCTACATGAAAAAGATCATCGATGCCCGTGCCGAGCAGCCAGCCGAGAGCGGTCACTGAGCGAGCAGGACACGTACAAGGCGCCCGGCGCGCAGTTGAGGGGCGCCGGCTGAGCCGGTAATGGGGTCGCAGCCGGCCGGATCCCGGTGTTCCCGTGGATCAGGCGCGCTGCGCGCCCGAGGCCAATGCCGCAAATGCAGAATCCAACGCGGCAAAACGTGCGTCCACCGCTGGGCCACAATGCAGCATCTCGATGTGGGCAGGCATGGGATGTTCATCGAGGCGCTTGGAGAATTCGTTTAACAATCCGCCCGACCAGCGCACCACCTTGACCGGAACCGGGACTGCCGCCAATCGATCTGCCCGTTCATTCAGGAATGCAGCCCGATAGGCCCTAGCGTAATCCGGACCCGCGTCCAGATAGGCCATCGCGGTGGCGTGCACCAAGTCAAGCGGGGGTGAATCACCAGCCTCCCTACCGAGATGTTCATACCACGGAAAACCCCGGAAAACGGCTGCGGCCATCGACCACACTGTTGCAAGGTGAGCACCATCGGCTCGCGGTGAGATGTCTGGAAAGTAATCCTCCATGATTCGTTCCACTTCATCGGCTTCGAAATGAGCAACATTCTCAAGGACCATGGCGCTGACGCGCTCAGGGTATGCCTTTGAAAATTCGATGGCGATCTGGGCGCCGGTCGCTGAACCATAGACAGCCGCCTGGCCAAGGCCCAGGGCATCGAGCAAAGCAGCCAGCCACGCCGTGTAACCCGCAAGCGAATCCGGAGGATCGGGCAAAGGGTCGGAACGGCCATAGCCCGGATTATCCGGGGCAAACACCTCGAGGTGACGACCCGCGCATTCGATCACGGGCTGCAGGAAGGCCGAGGACATTGGAGAGGGATGCAGCATCACGATTGGCACGCCGGAGCCCGCCCGGCGCAGGTGTGTCTGGGACACCCGATCCTCGAGGCTGACATCGACGTAGCCCTTTCGGATCATAGCCCGAGACAGCCCGGGTTCATCCTGTTTTCAGGATCAAGCTGCAGTTTCAAAGCCCGCATCAACTCAAGCGCCTCGGGCTTGATCCCGGTTCCATAGTGATACGATTTACCGACCTGCAAATGAACGGCCCCCAGATCACGAAACACGTCGGACAGCATGTCTTTCACCGCCGTGACCTTGGCCCGCGCTTCAGGGTGGGCTTCGCGAAGCCTGAGTCGCTTGAGGTGTTCTGGTTCTACGCTGCGCCGATGCATTTCCTCGAGATTGTCTGGCCAGAAGAACACAGGTTCTACGACGAAACAACTTGAACCCACCGTGGCGAGGAGGTATCCGGTATGAATCCCCAGGCGCTCGAAGTCCTCTCGCTCCTGCGCAAAAACCGCCTCGACCCGGTCAATGGTCGACTGGGCGCAGGAATGCGGCACAAGCGCGTGAACCGGCACCCAGCGCTCCCCATCGGGACCCAGCATGTTGTTCACGGGCCCGAAAGGATTGGCGCGTAACAGTTTCGGGATGCTTTCAGGTATTTCACGCCCACCCATTTGCTTTACGATTTCCAACGCTTGCGCACGCGCCAATTGCGCCGCATCGTCTGTGCGCTCCTCGCAGATGACATGGAAAGACCACAGGACGTCGTCCATGAACCGGCGGCCAGCAGCCGCAGCCTTCGCACCTTCCTTGAGGGCTTTACCCACGCCGCCCGCCGATTTGAGCAGGCCCGCGAACTGGCTGGCATCCCGGGCCAGGCTCTCTCTTTTCATGCGTTGCTGCTGGAGGTATGGATCGAAACCAAAACATTCTGACGCCAGGTCCTGGCGTGCAATCTCACACATCGCGGCGGTCATGCCTGCATAGCTGTCAAAAGCGAAAGAGCCATACGCCTGGCTTGCTTTTGCCGGTAAAAGACGCAAGGTCGCCGTGGCCTTGACGCCGAGCGCACCGCCATCGCCGGTGAACAGCCCGGTAAGATCTGGTCCGAAATGACGGAAAAACGGCGCGGCATTTGACTGCACGGCCGAACCCGTAGTCAGAATGCGGCCATTGGCGAGCACAACTTCAAGGCCAATGACCGAATCGGCGGCAGTCCCATGGCGGCCCGACCCCCAGAAAATGCTGTTCTGGGACAAACCGCCCCCCACGGTGGCATAACGACCCGAAAGGGTACCCCAGTAGGGTGTTCGCAAACCTTCCCGACCCAGCTGCTCATGCAGGTCCTGCCACGTCACGCCGGTCTCCACCTTCACATACATGTCATCCGGGTTGATCTCCAGAACCCGGTTCATGCGGCTCATGTCCAGCAGCATGGCGCCCGCCTCTTCGGGCACATACCCACGGGTGTACGACATGCCTCCGCCGCGCGGCACCACGGCCATTCCACGACGCACAGCGGCTCCGACCACGGCTGCCAATTCCGTCGTGTCGGCTGGTGATACCACGATGGAGGCGGGTTGCGCGCGCGTGAATACATCCTGGGCAAAATAATCACACTCCACCGCGTCGGTGGTAAAGCGATCGGCACTGACCAGCGTTTCCAGTTCCTGTACGAAATCGTTCATTGTTCCATCCCAAGCCTCTTGATAGGAGCAGGTCCGCGGGGCACAATCGTTGCCTTCTCCTCAGTATAGAAATCTGCGCATTGCCTCGGGCCATCCCGTCCGATACCCGATTGCTTGAAGCCGCCGAAGGGCGCGCGCAGATCACGCACCAGCGGCGTGTTAATCCAAATCGTGCCAGCCCGAATTTCGCTTTGCAGCTTCAGGGACAGCGGCAGACTGGAAGTCCAAGCATACGCCACCAGGCCGAATCGAGAGTCGTTGGCGATGTGGATGGCTTCCTCCGGATCATCAAATACCTGGATGCTTGCAAAAGGACCGAAGACTTCCTCCTGGCAAATTCGAAGCCGGTTACTCTCCACCAGAACTGCGGTCGGAGATACGTAAAAGCCACACTCAAACCCTTCGGCTGGCCCGCCACCCACCAGGATGTCTGCACCTTCCTCCCTCGCGAGATCCATGTACGCGAGGACCCGGTCGCGGTGTGCAGCGAAAGCCAATGGCCCGACTTCCGTCGCCGGATCCAGCGGGTGCCCCACCCTGAGGCGCCCGGTTCGGGCCACGAAGGCGTCTATGAACCGATCAGCAATCGCACGCTGAACGAGAATCCTGGAGCCCGCGATACAGATCTGCCCGTTATTGCTGAATATATTTACGAGCGAGCCGTCTATCGCTCGCTCGATGTCAGCATCTTCGAACACGATGTTGGCCGATTTTCCACCCAGCTCGAAATGAACGGGTGTCAGCTGACGAGCGGCGGTTTCCATGATGCTCCGCGCCGTCGCCGTGCCACCGGTAAAAGCGATTCGGTCAATGCCCGCATGTCCCACCAGGGCGTTGCCGGTGAACGGACCCCGACCGTTCACGACATTGACCACACCAGGAGGCACACCGGCCTGCTCCATGAGTTCGACCAGCCGCAGCAGCGAGAGTGGCGTGTACTCGGATGGTTTGCTGACACAGGTGTTGCCAAAAGCGATACACGAGGCAATCTGCATGCTGGCGAGCGCAAGTGGCGCGTTCCATGGCGCCAGCAGCGCCGCAACTCCGGCAGGTTCTCGCGTCACCGTGGTCAGGAAGGGACTTTCCTGCTCGAATGTCTCCCCCGCCATCTGCCCGATATAGTCCGCAAAGAACTGGAAATTCTGGGCGGCTCGGGGAATCTGACGGCTGGCGAGATGCGCGGCCGGAAGACCGGCGCAGAGCGTTTCCAGCAATGCCAACTCATCCTGGTGCGCCCGGACCAGTCGGGCGGCTTCCCGCATGACGGCCTGGCGCTGCGCGACTGGCCAACCTGACCAGTCGCCCCGATCAAAGGTCTGCCGCGCATTGACCACTGCGGCATCCACCGTTGCTTCGTCGCTTTCCTGGACCGAGCATACGAGTTCCTCGGTCGCAGGGTTGATCACAGGCAAGCGCTCAGCGCTTTCGTCAATGGGACAGTGAGCGCCGCCCACCCGCGCCGTCACCCGTTCCTGAACACTGGCGCCGAGCGCCGCCAGCGCGGCATTGAAGTCCAACTCATTCATGGCTTACTGAATCTCCCGCTCCCGAGCACGCGAATGAATCATAGACGAACGCATCAGGAAATCCCGCATCCGCTGATCATCCTGGGTAATGGCCTTGAGTTCGCTCCAGATTGTCTCCCGCTTGCCTTCATCCGTCTCCCTGTGACGCTGATAATTTCTCGAGGAAAGACGCTGAACTTCCTCCTGCGCGATGGTCCGTCGTCTGCGATCGTAGCGCTCGAGCAGCGATTCTTCACCCCCGGCCAGCACAGCCAACAAATGTTCGACCAGGCTGACGGCATCATGCAAGCCGCTGTTCATGCCCATACCACCGGCCGGACTGTTCAGATGAGCCGCATCGCCCGCAAACATGATACGTCCCAACCGGAAACTTTCCAGGCAACGCTGATGCAGGGTGTAATGATTCAACTGCAGGATAGGCACCGCGCCCACATCGGGAAACACGCTATGCAGTTTTGCGAGCGCCACGGACTCATCAAGCTCATGCTCAATGGAGGCATCGATTTGAGGCGAATAAGTGAAGCGCCACAGATCACGAATCTGCATCAGGCTGTAATGAGCATCGCGGGTCCAGACATAATTCACACCCAACAATTCGGGGACATGCTGTTCGAGGGGATACCTGATGACCATGGTGATCGAAGTTTTCGGGAATACGGTTCCGGAAAATGGCAGGTTCAGCGAATTTCTCACGCTGCTGTGCGCCCCGTCAGCCCCGATCAGCCAGGGGGTGTCGAGGGTTTCCTCGCCACCCTCATGGCGGACCGAGACGCGAACACCCGACTCATACGGTTCAACGTCGGTAACCGCCCAACCCAGGCGTAAATCGAACAGGGGCTCGGACTCTGCACAAGCCGCGATGAGCCGTGTGAGGTGAAACTGTTCACACTGCAAGCGATAGGTGTGGCGGGTGATATCCTGCAGAATCGAGAGGTCGAAAACAGCCCGCTCGCCGGTCTCATGAACCATGTACTGCCAACGGGTCGCCGTGGACCCAAGCGCGATTAATGGATCGGCAAGGCCGACTTCGTCCAGGATGTCGAGCGTCGCTGAATGAAAAGTGGAGGCTCGCATGTCCTCCTGAATCACCTCGGCGCTTTCCAGCAGGATCACCGGCTGCCCGGCCCGGGCCAGCAACAGTGCACTGAGCATCCCCACCGGGCCACCGCCGGCGACAATAATGGGGCTCTCTGGACTGGCTTTCGGCATGGGCGGGAACGGCCTGAATTATCACCGGATTAGTATATCATTCAGTCTGTGCATGACATGGCAAACGGAATAGAAAATGAACCAACGGGAGTACGGGCGTAGAGGACGTATTGGCCTGGTTACGCCGCAGGCCAACCCAACGGCAGAGCCCGAGATAAGCCTGCTGCTGCCCGACGGTGTATCTCTGCTCAGCGCGCGCTGCACAAGCCGCGGCGAGCCGGAACAGAGATTCCTGAACTACTTCCGGGAACTTGATTCAACCCTGGGGCGTTTCGATGCTTTGCGTTTCGACGCGCTCGGATTCGCCTGCACCGCGTCCAGCTACCTGCTCAAACCCGGCGAGGAAGTCACAGGTTGTCAGCAACTCACCCGGCAGTTCGGTTATCCGGTGCTGACAGCGGCGATGGCCATCGAGGCGGCACTGAAACATCTGGGCGCGACCCGGATTGCACTGGCGTGCCCTTACCCTCAATGGCTCCTCGAGCGCTCCGCACACTGGTGGCGTGGGCGGGGCTTCGAAGTAACCCAGACATTTTCCGCCCAGGCAGACATGGAGGATACGCGCGCCATTTACGAGCTGAGCGTCGACCCGATACTCAAGCAACTGCTGGAAACATTCCCAGACTCCGATGCCGATGTGATCGTGATCACCGGGACCGGAATGCCGGGCTTGCGACTGGTCAGGGAACTGAGCGCCGCAACGGGCCGACCCGTGCTCAATTCTAACCTCTGCCTGGCCTGGCAGTGTTTGCAGGCCGCTGGCATCGAGCCAGGCAACAGATCACCCGAACCGGGATATCCGCTGCTCGGAGGTTGGCATAATGCGCTCGCCAGGTTATGACGATGAATTGACGTCCTGCCGCTCGTCACAGCTGACCAGACCGTCAGGACGCGGCACCTGCAGTACTCATCCACCCGCCGCGTCTGACTGGCCCATGAGCTCCTCTCTCCAGTTCGCGAGATTCAATTCAATGGCGGCGAACCCGCCAATCCAGAGCAGCTGGTCCCAACAATAAACCCAGTGGCCGTGATAAGCCCAAAAGGCGGCGTCCACGAGCAGAACGCTGTAGAAAACCGATTTAGCCACCTTCAGCGCGCGCATGGTCGCACCTCGGGTCACACCACGCTCCTGTAGACGAACCATGATTTCGATCGTCAGGACCACGAGTAACCAGCTGATCGCATCCCACAGGTCGACGTAGCCCATCCGCTTCTCCAACCGCAAACCCGCGGCATCGGTAAAGACAGGGCTGTTCGGAATGGCATAAAAGGTAGTGGCCTCCGACAATTTTGAACAGTTGCTGGCGGTTATGGCAGTGTATTCCAGGTTAAAGACATAACTGGCGTTGGTCGCCTGGATATCACACAAGGTATGGATGGGTGCCGGATCAGACACGGACCGCAATTCCAGGAATGCCTGGCTGTAGGCAAATACCGTGTGCGCCAGCAAGATCATGCACAGAAAACGCACGCCGTGTACAACTTTCGACATGCGCGATGTCCATTTCTCATCCTCGAGAATGTACGTCTCCAATTCGAACATGAACAGCAGAATGAACCATCCCAGCTCATCGATGCTGGTCGCAAATGCACCAGCCCATTGCAGAACTGAAGCGGCCTCTGGAAGAGACAGGCTGGCTCTGTGCCAGTCTTCGAGGATGTAATAAGCAAAATTGACCAGCAGCAGGCTATATACGGTCCATTTGACGACCTGCTGGACGTTCAGGCTTGAGCCTGGTTGCTCAGTCTGGACAGAGGTGCTCATGGGTCAGTCGGCCTGTGCAAGCCCTATCCTCATGTGCTCGTCCGCGCCCTGGAGAACATCAGGATCAATATGCCGCTCATAAATGGCACGAGCCGCTCCAGGATGTCGCCCGGGGTATTAGGCAAACTGTAAAAAAGCACGGCCAGCCCAAACCCACTGAGGATGGCCAGGCAGACTCCACCGGGGCGCAGCGCCACGCCAGCAAGCCTGAAAAACAGCGTGGGTCCGAAAGCTGATCCCAGTGCAATCCAGGCAAAAAGCACGCGGCTGAAGATTTTTTCGGGCAGCAGGATTGCGACCGCGATTGCAATAATGACCAGGCCGACGATGGTGAGCCGGGAAACCAGCAATTTGCGGGCCGGGCTTTGCCCGCCCAGGCCAAGATCATGCGCTATAGCGGATGCAGCCACCAGCAGCTGACTGTCTGCTGTCGACATGATGGCCGAGAGCACAGCAGCCAGTAATACTGCCCCCAACATCGGGGCAAACAGGCTATCTGTCAGGATAAAAAATATGTTTTCCGGGTTCCCGACCAGTGGATGGAGTATGTGCCCCACCAGGCCAAGGAAACACATGCCGAGAAAAACGATCGCGTACCACACCATGGTGATGACGCGAGCCTGACGAAGGGCCCGCTCATCCCGCAGGGCCATGAACCGAACCAGGAGATGAGGTTGCCCGTAAGTGCCAAATCCGATACTCAGGCTACCGACGATGACACCGATCGCCATCAGGCCCGCATTGCCCGCCGTCCAGCTCAGCTGCGCGGGGGAGCTGACTGCCCGAAGCCCCTCCAGAAAGCCACTTAATCCACCCACTTCAATGAGTGCGACCACCGGCAGGAGAACCGCGGTGAAGGCCATCAGCAGACCCTGCAGCGTGTCGGTCACACTCACCGCCCAAAATCCGCCCAACAGGGTATAGATCATGATGATCAGAGCACCGATCACGATCGATTGCTCTATGGACAGGTCAAACGTGGTCGCAAAAGTATTGCCTGCGCCCTGGAACTGGGCCGCAACATAAAAAACAAAAGAAAAAATAATGATGACCGAAGCGCTGATCACGATGAATTGCCGCGCAGTCCCGGTACTGTCGTGGGCCAGAAAATCTGTCAGGGTCAAGTGATCGTGCTTGCGGCTGAACCTCATCAGTCGGCGCGCAATCCAGAACCAGGCCACCAACATACCAATGATCGAGCCACTGGCAATCCACAGCACGGATACCCCGAGGACATACGCAGCTCCACTGAGCCCCAGCAGGGTCCAGGCTGAAGAAGCACTCGACGAATAGCTGATTGCCGCCACCACGGGACCCAGCCCGCGACCGCCCAGAAAAAAGTCCTCCTCGCTCTGCGTTCGCGAGCGCGCCCAGAACCCGATAAGCACCAGCAGGGTTTTGTAGCTCACAAGGGTAATGAGGACGATCGTGGCTTTGTCCATCAAAATACCTTAGCGCGGCGCTGCGCTCGAGTCGATTACATACCGCGCCAGGCGCTGGCTCTCCTCAGCTGTAAGCACGTTGTGATAAACCATCCAGGTTCCCGGTACGAGACGACCCGATTCGAGAATAAACGCCAACAGACTGCCTTCATCCCAGACGATTCCGGAGCGCTTGAGCGCATTCGAATACGTGAAGCCCGGCCGACTCCCAGCCCTCTGACCCGTCAACCCATGGAGGTTTGGCCCCACCCGGTGGGCTGCGCCCGCCTGTAGCGAATGGCAGGACGCACAAGCCATGAACAACTGTTCACCGCTCAGGCTGCGCGGGGTTTTTTCCACGCCATCGGCACCCGCCTCTTTGGCCAGCGCGGAAGCATGCAGCATGGCTGCGAAGAGAAGGAGAAATGGTTTCATGCACCCAACCTCATCACTTCGAGCACCGCGCGCTCGCCTGAGGCCATGGCTGCCTCCATTCCCGCATTGGCATATGCAGTATGCTCACCGGCGAAGAAGACCCGATCGTGCGGGCGCAGCAAACGATCGGCAAATCTGGCGATGTCCCCTGGTCTCCAAATGGCCCAGGTGCCCTGGTTGAACTCTTCGCGGCTCCAACGCACGAGTTCGCCAAACCGGACATGTCCCCGTGCCTGGGGAAACAGCCCCAGGAACAGGCCCATCACGTCCGCCTCGGCCCGCGCGGAATCTACCCGGTCAAAACGATCGCAACCATCGCCGTTAATCCAGCAGGTGATATTGAAGCGACCGGATCCATCACCCGTCGGTACGGTAAATATTCGGCCCAGTGGGCCATCGGTCCACCACGAGGCTGGCGCTCCGTGCGCCTCCCACCAGGGATGATCCGCGATGAGGTGCGCCTGGGTGACCTTATGGTAATGCAGCCCCTCAACCGCCAGGCGTTGTTCAATCGGCAGGCCCGGCTGGAATTCCATTCTGCGAACCACGGTAGCAGGCAGCGTGCAGATGACGCGATCCGCGGCCCATGTGCGGCCATCACGGGCCCAAACGCGTAACCCGTCCGGATTCTGCTCAACGCGCAGCACTTCGGCATCCAGCTGAACCCGGCCGGCCAGGTTTGTGGCCATGGCTTCGGGCAGGCGCATGTTGCCACCGCGCACCTGCAGCGTGGGCTGACGCATATCCATTCCGCGTGCTACGTTCGCCTGGACCCGGTACAGGCTGAGGACGGAGGTCTCATCAAGGCGATTGCCGTAACTGTTGTTGACGTCGACCAAGCGCAGGGCCCGCGCATCAAGCCCCTTCGATGCAAAAAAGTCTGTCGCCGATTGGTCATGTCCGGAAAACTCAGCATCGCGCCAGGCCGACGCCCAGGTCAACGGATTGTCAGCCAGAAGGCTCGAGGCCAGGCGATCCGGTGCCAGAGATCGCAAACCCTCTGGAAGGGGATTGAATTGCGAAGTTGCCCACTCTTCACGGCGCATCGATGCCTCGCCAATACGAATACCACTGCCCAGGCGCGTCGGCGGAACCTCCAACTCTACATTCAGTTCCCGGGCCGTGTGGATCACACGACCATAATTGGGACCAATCACATTGCCCCCGCCTTCCGGCTTTCCGGGCAAGTCATCCAGCGTCAACAGGCGCCCGCCAACGCGTGAGCGGGCCTCCAGCACCAGCACTTCGTAACCCTGTCCCGCCAGTAGCCTGGCTGCATGCAGGCCAGCCAGGCCGGCACCCAGTACAATCACCCGGGTCCGGGCGGATGGATAAACGTTCATGGTGCCCAGTGCGCCGGCGGCAAAGACCGCATTGCGCAGCAGCGTTCGGCGACCCAGGGAGCGTTTTCTGGTTAGAGAAGATCGGGATTGGTTAATGGGCATGGTCATTCCTGCACAGCGCCCGTGCCATCAGGGAACGTGTTTATAATATATCATTGCCATAACATTATATCTTTTGAACAGCCACAGTTTTGGGGGGGAATTCGATGAGCAAAGTGCCAACAGACTTCAGGCGCGTGACCATGCTGGTCAACGAGATGGAAACACCCCTGAACATCTATCGGGACATCCTGGGCATGGCCGTGTATTACGACCAGGAAATCGTGGTCTCTGGTGTCGGCCTGCCAGCTGGAGAGCCCAATTCAGTGACCCGGCTGGTTATCCTCAGGTGCAATGATCCATACATAGGCATGCTCGGCATTCTTCACTACGTCGATCCGCCACTGCCCGAACCCGAACCCCGACCCACCCCCAATCGGGTCAGAACAGGCGAAGTGGTGTTCGTGATCCACAATGAAGACGTCCAGGCGGCCTTCGAGAAGATCAGACAGGTACCGGGCGTTGAGGTGGTCAGCGAACCGCACCTGTCTGAATATCCCAAAGATGATGGCTCGGTCATTCGGGTCCTGGGCTGCAGTTTCTTTGATCCGAACGGATATTTTATTGAGCTCAATCAATATGCCTGACTGGTTCAAAGGAGGGAGCGCGTCGGTGAACGAGCGTAAAAACTGCCAGTGGCGTGTCGCAGCCGCCCCCGTCGGCAACGTCAAACCTGGGGATTTTGAGTATACAGAGACCGAGATCCCCACCCCCGGCGAGGGCGAATTCCTGCTGCGTACGCTCTACCTCGGACTCGCGCCCGTGATGCGCATGTACATGCAGGGCACGGGGGCAGCAGGCGAGGCGAAACTGCAGCCCGGAGACGTGATTCATGGACGGGGCGTGGCCCAGGTCGTAGAGTCCAATCATCCGGACTTCCAGCCGGGAGACATCGTGCAGGGGCAATGCGGCTGGCAAACCTGGAAGGTTTCCAGTGGCACTCAACAGGAGAAATTCTTCAAGTGCCCCGACATCGGGCTGCCCTATGCGTTGTACGCGGGCGTTCTCGGAATGACAGGATTGAGCGCCTGGGGCGGGTTTTTCGATTGCGGACATCCAAAGGCAGGTGAATTGGTGGTGGTGTCCGGCGCAGCAGGGGGCGTGGGTTCAATGGTTGTGCAACTGGCCGTGATCAGCGGTTGCCGGGTCATCGGCATCGCCGGTGGACCAGAAAAATGTGCCCTCATCCGCGAACTCGGCTGCGCTGAAACCATAGATTACAAATCGGAATGTCTCGAGCAGCGCATTGGCGAGCTTTGCCCGCAGGGGCTTGATATCTATTTCGATAACGTGGGCGGCGATACACTCTCAAGCTGTCTGGAGCATCTCGCTTACGAAGCCCGGGTGGTATTGTGCGGGTCCATCTCGGAATACACCCGGAAAGAGCCCTTTGGCCTCACCAATTATGAGCGACTGCGTAACGTCCAGGGCACCATGAAAGGGTTTTTTGTGTACAACTACCTGGATCGCTTCGAGGAGTTTGCAAAGCAGATGGCAGGGTGGATCAAGGCCGGCCAGCTGCGTCCCGTCCAGGACATCGTGGACGGATTCGAGAATATGCCAGAAGCCCTTTCGAGGCTGTACGAAGGAAAAAATTTGGGCGTTCAATGCTGCCGAGTACGAGGAGAACCCGAGGAGAGGGCAATACCATGACGGGAGAAATACGATTTCAACGCGCTAATTTCGTGGTGCAAAACATCGAGGTAGCCCTGCGATTCTATGTCGATGTCCTTGGCTTCAAACTGGAGTTCATCAAGGATTCGCCCGAGGATTCCTACAGTTACGAGGTCTTTGAAATCCCCAGAAACCTCAAAATTCGTTTTGCCGTGTTGAGCACGGCTGACCAGGTGCGCGTCATGGCATTGACCGAGGTTCCCGTTCCCCCTCCACCACATATCGGGCCACGGCAGTCCGCCATCGTTATCGATTCCCCGGAATTCGACACGGTGGTTGAGGGTGCGCGGGCACTGGGCCTGAAAATGTACGAGGAGGACCGACTGGTGACCCACGACGGACGCGTGGGGCGCGAGTTGGGTATTGTCGACAAGGATAACAACCTGGTCGTGATTTACACAATTCCGGAAAATCAGTGAGCGAAACGATCAGCCGCCCCAAGCAAGGCCAGGGCGCGAGCGCCCCGAACTATCCCAGCAGCCGCTACGCCTGGTACATGGTCGTGCTACTGACCGTCGCCTACGTATTCTCCTTCGTCGATCGTTACGTGCTTGGACTCCTCATCGAACCGATCAAGGCTGACCTCCAGTTGACTGATACACAAATCGGTCTGTTGC
Source organism: Candidatus Nitrosopumilus sp. (assembly GCA_964225175.1). GTDB lineage: Bacteria > Pseudomonadota > Gammaproteobacteria > Xanthomonadales > SZUA-36 > WTJD01. The sequence continues at coordinate 46,274 of CAXQNK010000132.1, forward strand.
TGGGGCCGGCTTTCGCCATCTTCTACGCAACCATGGGCTTGCCTCTGGGCTGGCTGGCCGACAAAAAACGTCGCACGTGGATCGTGGGATTCGGCATCGCCTTGTGGTCCCTGGCCACTGCCGCATCCGGGCTGGCACGAAACTTTGCGCACATGTTCGTGGCACGCATGAGTATCGGCATCGGGGAGGCCACGCTCAGCCCCTGCACCATGTCCATGATTTCAGACAGCTTTCCCAAGGCCAAGCGGGCCAAGCCGATTGCGTTCTACACCATGGCGCTTTCCATCGGCGCTGGACTGGCTTCACTGCTCAGCGCCGGTGTGCTGACCTGGGCAAAATCCGTCGACGAAATCACCTTCCCCGGGCTGGGTGCCATCGAGGCATGGCAATTCACTTTTCTGGTTGTTGGTCTGCCCGGTCTGGCCCTGGCGGTATTGATGTTCACATTACGCGAACCCCCAAGACAGCGTCCCGTGTCCTATGGAGAGGGCAGCAACCTTCCGGACATGGTGCGTTACGTGTTCCGCCACTGGAAAAGTTTCTTTCCCTTCATGTCGATCTTTTGCTACATGACCGTGATTGCCTACAGCCAGGGTTGGGGTGCAGCGCTTTTCCAACGCACCTGGGGCTGGGAGGCCAGCCAATATGCCACCGCCAATGGCATCGCCCTGTTGTTGGTGGGTCCACTGTCCGTCAATGCTGCAGGCTGGCTCACCGACCGGTGGACGGCACGCGGCGTCGAGGATGCCCCGATGCGCATAGCCCTGTTCGGCGTGGCCGTGATCATCATCACCGGGGTGATCGCACCCCTGATGCCTACGGCCTTCGGCGCGATCCTGGTGTTTGCCGTGAATACAATGGGCATCGCAATGGCATCAGCCGTGGGCGTGACAGCATTGCTAAACATCACCCCGACACCGATTCGTGCCCAGGTGGTAGCCTTTTACTACATGAGCATCAGTCTGACCGGGCTGATGCTCGGCCCAACGGCCATCGCCATCATGAATGACCACGTCTTCGGCATGGAAAACATTCGCTACTCCATGGCCCTGCTGCCCGCCGTGCTCGGCATTCCCGTGCTGCTGATGGGCAAACACATTTTGTCCGATTATGTCCGGCGAAGTCGCACCCTCGCGGCCGAGGGTCATGCCTGAGCCGCGTGCTGAGAAACGCTATGTCCATACCAGGCAGGGACAGCTGCACTGCCGCTCATGGACACCCTCGACGCAGGCGCGTGCCCCGCTGTTGTGCCTGCATGCCATGCCCTACAGCGGCCTGCACTTTGCCACCCTGGCGCCGCTGCTCGCTGATCGAAGACAGGTCATTTGTCCAGACTACCCGGGCTACGGCGGGTCTGACGCCCTGCCCGGCGCCCCCACCATCCCCATTTATGCCGGCGCAGTGCTGGACATGATCGCCGCGCTGGAACTCTCGGGCCCGGTGAACGTGCTGGGCTTTCACACCGGTTGCCTGGTGGCCGCAGAAATGGCGCTGCAATCGCCCACGATGATCGGGCGCCTGGTGCTGATTGACGTCCCGTTTTTTGAACCCGAAATTCGTGCCCAGCGCCTTTCCGCCGTTGCCACCCCGCCGGGCTACGATGCTGATCCCGGTTCCATGGCCGCAGCCTGGGAAATGAATGTCTCGAGCAAGCTGGACAAGCTGCCCATCGATCGCTGTATGGAATTGCTGGCAGAGCAGTTGCGCACCGGGACCCGGGCCCACGAGGGCTTTGGTGCCGCGTTCGAATACCCTGCGGATGAGCGACTGGCCAGTTTGCGACATGACACCCTGGTCATCGCCACCCATTCCAGCCTCAATGGACCAAGCCATGCCGCAGCGGACTGCCTGCCCAATGCCCGCCTGGAAAATCGCACCGATCTGGGTCCACCAGTGCTTGATGACGGCGCCCCTGAGTTGGCTCACCTGGCCTGCCGGTTCCTGGACCGGAACGCCGGGCAAACCGATGATTGACTGACACTATCCTGGGAGTCTCCCGATGAAGAAAAAAACAATTGAAAACCCGAGCCGACGCAGATTGCTGCACACCACCGCTGGTTTGATCGCAGCCGCCGGCCTGGGTCAATGGACCGCCAGAGAGGCAGAAGGGGCCATGCGGGAACGCTCAGCGCCCCTGGACATGCGCCCTGACGGAACCTATGGCGCAGTGCCGCTGGCCAAGGACAACGTCCGGCTGACAGTGGCCCAGGTGCGCGTGCGTGCCGTGGATGCGCGGTCACCCCGTCAGGGCATCCGGGAAAACCTCGATCACATGCTCAAGGCCATCGACAAGGTGTTTCATTTCAACTCGGCTTCTGACATCGTACAGTTCCACGAATTTCCGCTCACCGGTTTTGACGTCTGGACACGCAAGGAAGTCCTCGGACTCGCAATCGAAATGCCGGGCCCGGAGACCGAGGCCATCGGCGAGAAGGCCAAACAATATGGTTGTTACATCGTGTTTGGCTCTTACGTGGTTGATCCGGACTGGCCTGATCACGTGTTGTCGGTGACCGCGATCATCGCCCCGAATGGTCAGTTACTCGACAAACACTGGAAGGCCCGCAACATCAAGGGGGTATTCCCCGGGGTCGAGCTGTACACCACGACCATTTACGACGTGCTGGATCGATACGTGGAAATGTATGGACCCGACGCCGTCATCCCTGTGACACGAACGCCGGTGGGCAACCTCGCCACCTCCGCGGTACAGCGAGAACCTGAGCTGTTCCGGGCCTTTGCCATGAAAGGAGCCGAGATTTTCCTCAGAACCGCCAGTGGCGGTTTCAGCGAGGTCGACGTGCAGGCCTGTGCGCTCTACAACGGCGTGTACTCAACCATGTGCAACAATGCGCTGTCTCCGGGGAACCCAAACTTTTTCGAAGATTCAGGCGCACGGTCGGGCAACAGCATGATCCTTGGCCCGAGAGGTGAGGAACTGGCACGCGCGCGCCAGGCGGAAACAGCCATTTCGGCCAACCTGCCGCTGGCGCAATTCCGCCAGCGGCATCAGCAACCAGTCGTCCACATGGACCTCTATCGCGCAGTTTGGGAAGGCTATCAGAATGCCTACGCACCCAACTTGTTCAGCGACTATCTACCGAGCGATCTGTATGATGCAAAGCGATTCCTGCAGGACAAATCGCGCTGGCGTTAAGCGCCCGGTCGTCCATCATGAACGCGCGATCCAACAGCCATGGCAGCGCGCTCACGATCGGAACCGCGGCGCCTAGTCCTCCAGACAATAGAGCGCTTGTTCAGCATCGCAGGTTGCCGTGGGGTCGATAAGGTTCTGCGTCCAGAAAAGGTTTGGAAATATGCTGTTTCCAACAGTGCCTTGATCAGCAGGGTTGCTCGATGTCCAGTTTTCGCAAGCGACCCCAAGACTCATTTCTACGGTCGTTCCGGTCCATGCACCGGAAGCAGGTAATTCCTTCCTCGTCCCCGATTCATCGGTTCCCGGCGCGACAGTTAACGAATGTGAGCTCAGGGCTGCCAAATTGTCTGCCACGGTTTCTCCCACAATGTTTTTGTAAGGCTTGGCCGTCTCGGTGAAACGCTCTGGCGCCGCAACGGCGTCGGTTGACAGCCACGCCTTGAACTGACCCGCCAGCCCGGCCGCCGTCGCGAGGCTGTTGCATTTTTCATCAGCCCCGATCAGCCCCCCCAGGTCGCCATTGTAGATCTCGCTGCTCGTGAAAAGGAAGCAATGGTCCTTGCCTTCACATGAGTCGGCAGATGGATAGGCAAATTCAAAGTGAGTGGCCCAGTTACGGCCTGGAAATTGCTCCGTGCCGGCCCAGGCACCTTCCATGGAGTTCAGCAGTGCCTCCTCCGGGGTCTCTCCCGCAGTAGTGTCATAGACCACTGCGTGGGCGGCGATGCACAGGCTACCCGAATTTTCATAGACATCCACCAGTGTCAGGTGTATCTCGTCACTGCCCGCATTGGACGGACTCTGCCATTGGTCTTCAAACTTGCCTACCTTCGGATTCCCCGAGCCAGTTTGGGGGATGTCCGCGCATTCGCGCGCTGCCGCGGCATGGGTCTCCAGCAACAAGTAGGGCGGTTCAACGGTGAATGCCACGTCCAGAGAGTCGCCGTTGTCTGTTACCGCCACGGAGCCAACAAGCTCACCGGCGCCATCTCCATTGTCCTGGATCAGTTGCACCTGTGCGTGGGCGACGAACGTTGAAAGCAGCATCGCTGCGGCAAGAAAGCTATGTAGAAAATTCGAAATCATCATTTCAGTTCCCTCTGATTTGTCAGGCCACCGCGGTGGCTATAGAGCCCACATCCCTGGGCACTTCGAACACAAAGGTATCACGAGCCCAGCAAAAATCAAAAGAAGGGCAACAACAACCGGGCTAACCCGCTCGGGGATGGCGCTCAGGAGAGTTCAATGACGTTTTCCCTGCAGGTCGCGGGCAGGTATTTAAGCGAGGTTGCAGTTGTCGCGCCTGCCCGGCAATACCAGTTGATCGCACCTGAACCGGACAGGTCAGGAATGCCGATCAAGGCAGGGCGAATGACACTTCCCGAATCCGCGCCCACCTGAATCTCGTCAACTTCTATCAGAAAACCAACGATCTTGATGCCCTCTGCGTTGACGCGCACGTACAACTCGTAGACTTCGCAAAAATCACTATCGCCGAGGTCTCCAGCCATCCCGGCAGCCTCCAGGCTCACCGGAAACTCACCAGTGACCATAAGGTAATCGGAAATCTGCACTTTCGGCACCGCTGCCGCGTTGAGGCACTCGGACACCCGGGTGCGAACAGAGTAATCCAGATAAGAGGGCACGGCCAAGGCGACGAGGATGGCGACAATCGCGATGACGATCATCAGTTCGATCAAGGTAAAACCCTGATGGTTGGTCTTCATTCTTCCCTTCTTCCCACGGCGTGGGTCCTCTATCGGGACCGAATCAACTTGGGATGCCTGGTCAGCACCTTGCAACGCCGAATAATTTAATTCTGTCGCTTGAGAACACAAGCGTCAACTTCAAGAGACACGCTTTAATGCAAATTTAACTTCCTGCGAGCGGGCTGGTTCCTCCCCCGTTCGCTGTCAGGCCAATCACCCTCAAGTGGGCTGATGAACTATGACCTTGCCAAAGTTTTCGCCTCGCATCAGGCCACAGAAGGCATCAGCCGCAGAGCCGATTCCCTCGTAGACATCCTCGCGCTGCTTGAGCGCTCCGGAGTGAACCAGAGGCAGACATTCCCTGATAAATTCATCGCGACGAGATTCAAAGTCATAGACGACCAGCCCGTACACGATTGCCCGGGCACGGATCCAGAATCCCGGTGGTGGGCCGAGTTGACGCTCGGCATCGTTGTATTCCGACATCAGGCCCGCAAGAATGACGCGGGCATTCATCGCCAGCCGTTCCGATGCCAGATGCAATAATTCCCCGCCCACCAGATCGAAGTACACATCTATACCCTCTGCAAACTGCTCGTCAAGTTGCTCCGCCATGCCCGGAGACCTGCGGTTGATGCAGGCCTCGACCGCCAGCTCCCGCTCAGCCGAGCGGCATTTCTCGTCGCTTCCGGCCGTGCCCACGATGTCGGCACCGCGCAGACGGCAAAATTGTGCAGCGGCTGACCCCACTGCACCAGTCACAGCAGGAATCAGGACGCGGTCACCTTTCTTGACATCCGCCTGCCAGATCATGCCGGCCCAGGCCGTCAGGCCCGTCATACCAAGCAGTGAAAGCTCAAGGGAAGGTCTCTCGATGCCCGGGGTCACAGGGCTTAAACTTGACGCCGGCGCGCAGAAATGCGTTTGCCATCCTCCGAAGCCACGCACGAGTTCGCCGTTTGAGAAATTCGGATGATTCGATTCAACCACTTCGGAAATTGATTCACCACGCATGACATCACCCGGCACAATGCTGCCTGAGATGTGCCGACCTGCGATCTGGCTCCGCATGTACGGGTCCAGTGACAGATAGCGGGTTGCGCACAATACTTCACCTTCACCAACCTGCGGAACGGGCACCTCAATCGTTGCAAAATCACCCGGAGTGGGCAAACCATCCGGGTATCGGGCAAGCGTGACCTGTGTATTTTTCATTGACTTGGTGTCCTCGGGGAAATAAGCGATAATGATATATCCTTATAGCATTTTTAGTATAGTTGAAATCCTGTGCAGGCACCCCGCCCAGCACCGATTGTATCGACATGATATCTCACGCTGATAAACGACCGATGACAGCAAAGAACCGCCCACCAACGGGAAACCCGAAATGCCGGACTGATCTGTTTCATGAACTGGCAAATTGACGGTTTTTCAGAACTTGGAGTTTGCGTAGAGGACCCGGATTACTGGGTTGATTTCTTTCGCGATATAGGCGGTTGGGAGGTCCTATGGACCGGCGAAAATCACCCATCCAGCCAATCTCATTGGCCGATCACGCGACACAGGCTCATGAAGGAAACGCTGCTTGAAGCGCCCGGCTCCTCGTCGGGACGCATTCGCCTGTTTCACGACGTTGATGGTGACTCCCCCAACATTCACCTCGGGAATCGGGTCGTCGATTCAGGAGGCATTTATGATTTTGATGTGCGCACCAGCGACCTGATGAGTATTCGTCAACGCATGCTTTCCTCCGGTTGGGTGGCTGTCAGCGATCCCATCGAGTGGAGCGTGGGGGATTCCCGGGTCCTTGAATGGCTCGCCGTGGGCCCTCACCAGGTCGTGACCGCGATTGTTCAACGTCTGGATCCTCCGCTGGCTGATCCACCCGCGGCAGGTGGTTTCGGATCGGCGTTTAATTCCACCCAGGTTGTCCAGGATTTGCACCAAAGCGGCGCGTTTTACCGCTCCTTGGGATTTTCACCGATATTCGAACACCACGGTCCCCTGCCGGGCAGGGGCGGCGAAGTGCTCGGCTTATCGGCACACGAAGCGCCACAGACTCCGGTAGACATGATCATTCTCTCCGTCAATGGTGAGCTCGACGGGTCCGTGGAGCTTATCAGACTGCCCAACCATGCTGGCCGCAATGAACAGAGCCGGGCGCTCCCGAACAATCGCGGACTCAACCTGCTGCGATTCCCGGTCAGCGGCCTGAGCGCACTCGCCGAACATGCCCAGAAATCCGGATTGGCTGAACGGGCCCTCGTCCATGAATCCGAGCTCGCCCCCTACGGGACAGCGCAACACCTGAACCTGGTCAGCCCAGATGGCGCCTGGCTGGAGTTCTACGAGTTGGTATCATGAATCGCGCCTGCCTGTGCCTTTGCCATGACGGCGCCGATGGCGAAGCCTTGCGATCACGCCACCTGGAAGCGCACCTGGCCTACATTGAGTCCATAATGGATTCGGTGCGGGTCGCGGGCGCCATGCGAGATGCCGAAGGCAGGATTATTGGCAGTTGCCTGATCTATGCAGCGGACAATGAGGCAGCGGCCTTGGAGCTGCTGCACGGGGATCCCTATTACATTGGTGGGGTCTGGGAACAGGTTGAATGTCGAACAATGATGCTCGCAGCCGGCACCTGGATCGGAGGAAAATCGTGGTGAACATAGGTCCTGAAGCATGAGTATGGAAACCATTTCGGTCACCAACCCACGCAGCGGTGAGGTTGATTACGAGATTCCGGCGCATGATCTGGCTCACGTCGTTGCGGCCACTAAACGTCTGCGCGCAGCACAGTCTCGTTGGGAAAACCGGGGCATCAACGGGCGCGTGGAGGTCTTGTCGCGTTGGCAGCAGGCGATTGCCCGGCATGCCGAAGCCATTACCAACGCACTGTGCATCGACACCGGTCGGTATGCCATGGCACACATCGAAACCCAGTACGTTCAGCACTGGATCGCGCACTGGGCACAGCGAGGCCCCGAACTCCTGTCGGCGCGAGAACCGGAAACATCACGGCTGGCACCCACGGTGCACTTCACCCACACGCTGAAACCCTATCCGGTGGTCGGCATCATCAGTCCGTGGAACGTGCCACTGATTTTGGGCTTGATCGATGCCATCCCGGCCCTCGCTGCAGGCTGCAGTATTCTTCTGAAGCCCAGCGAGGTGACGCCGCGGTTTGCACGTCCACTACAGGAGGCCATCGACGAAGTGCCCGAGCTTGCGGAGGTCATTGAAATTGTTACAGGTGGGCCAGCCACTGGCCAGGCACTGATCAAATCGGTGGATGCCGTATGCTTCACCGGCAGCATACCGACCGGGCGCCAGGTTGCCGTACAGGCCGCGGAACACTTCATACCCGCCTTCCTGGAACTGGGCGGCAAAGATGCCGCCCTGGTATTGTCCTCGGCAAATCTGGACCATGCCGCCGATGCCATATTGCGCAGCGCGGCCGGGATGAATGGCCAGGCATGCCAATCCCTGGAGCGCATCTACGTGCAGGAGGGCGTATTTGATGACTTCGTGGAACGCCTTGTATCACGGGCCGAGGCCATTCAAATCAATTGGCCGGACCTTCACCGGGGGCACATCGGGCCTTTCATTTTTCCGCCACAGGCGGCCAAGGTCCAGGCGCAACTCGATGACGCCGTCGCCCGCGGCGCAAAAATTCGCTGCGGAGGGGAAGTGGAACAGCATGGCGGCTGGTGGTGCCGCCCGACAGTGCTCACCAACGTTGATCACGAGATGGACATCATGCGAGAGGAAACCTTTGGACCCGTGATGCCTGTGATGCCGTTCCAAACTATCGAGGACGCCATCAGGCTCGCAAACGATTCGGTTTATGGCCTGTCCGGCGCAGTTTTTGCCGGCACACTGGAAGAGGCGGAAGCGATTGCCCCGCGCCTGCAGGGCGGTGCCATCTCGGTCAATGATGCCAGCCTGACCGCGAACGTTCACGACGTTGAAAAAAACTCTTTTTGCCAATCGGGCATGGGCGGTTCACGAATGGGGGACGCAGGTTTGATGCGATTTTTGCGCAAACGCGCCATCCTCTCCCAGAATGCGGTTCCGGTCAGTCTCCAGGTAATGGAAGAATCTCTTGCAGTATCAGCCCCGGAATCCGATTGAGGCACGATACCGCCATGCATAGAGTCGTTCGACTACCGGGAATCCGTACCAGTACGCTCCCCACCGACACAGGATATCAAGCGCCATGTATGACCTACTCATAAAAAACCTGCAGGTGGTGCAGGCATCGCAGGACCGCGTCGAGACGCTGGATGTTGCCATCAAAGATGGCCGCTTTGCTGCGCTGGCGCAAGGCATTGATTCAGAGAAGGCCAAGCGGACGGTCGACGGCAGCGGCTTGACCGCATTCCCGGGGGTCGTGGACGCTCACATGCACGTGGGGATTTACTCGCCGCTTGAGCAGGATGCACAAACCGAGAGCAAGGCAGCCGCCATGGGCGGCGTGACCACTGCACTGACCTACTTCCGGACGGGACAGTACTACCTGAACGAGGGTGGACCTTACCGCGAGTTTTATCCCAAGGTTCTTGAAACCTCCAGCGACCGGTATTGGGTCGATTATGCTTACCACCTCGCACCGATCGCCGGTTCGCACATCGATGAGATGGAATGGCTGCTCACCGAACAGGGCGTCAGCTCCTTCAAGATTTTCATGTTCTACGGCGGCTACGGACTGCACGGCAAATCGGACAAGGATGCCCAGCGTCAATTCCTGATGCTCGATGAGGATGATTCCTACGATATCGCCCACTTCGAATTCATCATGCGCTCCGCGTCGAGACTGATGAAAAAGTATCCGAACATGGCCGACCAGATCAGCGTCAGCCTGCATTGTGAATTGGCGGACATTCTCAATGCCTACACGCGAATTGTGCAAAAGGAGGGAAAGCTCTCGGGTTTACGCGCCTATAGTGCCGCGCGACCGCCCCACTCAGAAGGCCTGGCCATATGGATTGCCTCCTACCTGGCCTACGAAACGGAATGCCTCAATATCAACTTGCTGCACCTGACCTCCCGCAAAGCGCTCGAAGCGGCGATGATGATGGAAAAGACTTTTCCGCACATCAGCTTTGGCAAGGAGGTCACCATAGGTCACCTGATGATGGACTATGACGTGCCGACCAAGTGCCATGCGAAAGTCAACCCGCCGATTCGCTCGCGTGAGGATGTCGAGTTCCTTTGGCGCCATGTCCTGGACGGCACGGTGGACTGGGTGGTGAGTGATCATGCCTGCTGCTCCGAGGAACTCAAAGTTTCCGGGCAGGAGAACCGGGATGAAAACATCTGGGTGTCGAAGTCCGGGTTTGGCGGGACGGAGTACCTGCTCTCGGCGCTGCACTCCGAAGGAACCCGTCGCGGATTGTCCCTGCCCCATATTGCGCGTCTTGTCAGCCTGGGCCCGGCACGTCGATACGGTCTGAATAACAAGGGCGACATCGCGGTCGGGCTGGACGCCGACCTGGCCCTCATGGATGCGGGCCGCAGTTATACTGTGCGCTCAGAGGAATCAGAATCCGGCCAGGGGTACACGCCGTTCGAGGGTATGGAGCTGACCGGGCAAATTGTCTCCACTTACCTTCGCGGACATTTAGTTTATGAGAATGGCAAAATCAAGGGCCCGCCCCTGGGGCAGTATCAATGGCGTCCGAGCCCTGAGGGCAAGGCTCATAATCACTAACGGAACAGACCACACATGAACACATTCGCCGAATTCAGATACGGCTGGCCCGTAGTGGTGTCATCCGCCCTCGGCATTGCACTTGGGATGTCGCCCCTGCCCTTCTATACCATCGGCGTGTTCGCCGGGGAATTCGTACAGGAGTTCGGCTGGCGAATCGACCAGGTCATGTCCGGTCTTGCCGTATTCACCGTCGTGGCGATGATGTCCAGCCCACTGATCGGCTATCTGACTGATCGGCTCGGCGTGCGCCGTGTTGTCTTGTTTTCCATTGTGTCCTTTTCCCTCTCGATGATGGCATTTGCCCTCAACAACGGTTCAATCACGCGCTACCTGGTGATCTGGGGGCTGCTCGCTTTCGCCGGCGCGGGCACCTTGCCCATCACCTTCACGCGCGCAGTTTCCAACTGGTTTCACGCAAAGCGCGGTTTTGCATTGGGCATCTCCCTGATCGGCACCGGCGTGTCCGGGGCCTTGTCAAAAATGTACGCCGGTTGGTTGATCGGCGAATTCGGCTGGCGAGCGGCTTACATCGGCGTGGGCGCACTGCCCCTGCTCATTGCCTTCCCCGTGGCCTGGTTTGCATTCCGCGACACAGACGACCCAAAAGCGTCTCGGCGCGCAGAGGGACTGGCACGCCTGAAACGCGAAGCGGGCCGCCCTGTAGGAATCTATGGGCTGACATTGAGCCAAGCCATCGCGGACTGGCGATTCTGGCTGATGGCGGCTATTTTCGTGCCGCTTTCATTCGCGATCGGAGGTCCGATCCCCAACCTCGAGACCTTGTTGGGCGCCAAGGGCTTCGATGCCTCCCAGGCCGTCGTGCTGGCATCATTTATCGGTTACTCGGTCTTCTTTGGTCGCCTGTTGGGCGGCTATCTCCTGGACCATATCTGGGCACCTTTGCTGGCCTGTGTCATGCTGATGATGCCAGCCGCATCCATGTATCTTCTGCAATACTCTGAACCCAGCTTCACGCAGACCACCATCGCCATCGTCTTACTGGGCGTCGCCGCGGGGGTGGAGTACGACCTGATCGCTTACCTGGTTTCCCGCTATTTCGGCATCAGGAGTTACGGCGCAATTTACGGCGTTCTTTACGCTTTTTTTGCCCTCGGCGCAGGCTTCGGCCCTGCTGTCTATGGTTGGTTCTACACCCATCGCGGCAGCTACGATGTGATCCTGGAATATTCAATGTATACATTTATCTTGTGCTCCCTTGCGATATTGCTGCTGGGCCGCTACCGGGACGAGTTCTTGAAAGCCAGCACTTCGGATCCGATCAATCCGACAGTGAATGAATGAATGGAGGAATCAGCCAATGCCTGCCTACATGATCGTGACTGCAAAAATTCATGACCGCGATCGGTTTATCCAGGACTACGGGGCGCACGCCGCCAAACTGGTCGCTGAGTACGGTGGCAAGTACATCCTGATGCAGCCGAACGCGCAATTACTCGAAGGCCATTTCGCCGATGGCGGATCGATGGTGATCTCCGAGTGGCCGGACAAGGAGACCTGCCTGCGATTCTGGAACTCTCCTGAATACGCCGAAATCAAAAAAGCCCGCGAAGGCATATCCGAGGTCGAGGTGATGCTGATCGAAGCGCCCTCCATTTCGGGATGAAACGCGGGGATATGGGTGCGCTCATCGCCCGGGCTACGGGTTTCGTCATAGGCGGCTTGTGGGTCACGCAACTTCAGGCCCAAGTGCAATTCCTGGACTACGACTACGCGCGGTTCAACCAGGACGTGACCCGGTGCGACGAACTTGCCTCGCATGTCCGTGATCCAGGCCATATTGCACCAGGCGTCAGCAGCAGCGGGATGGACAAGGATGCTGCGATCGCAGCCTGCCGCGAAGCCGTAGCCGCCGACCCTGATAATCCAAGGCTCAACTACCAACTGGGGCGGGCGTACGGTTACTCCGGGCGCGGAGAAGACGCCATGCCGTATCGGCTCAAGGCCCTGGCCGCAGATTACCCACAATCGCTTTTCGTGATTGGCTATCTTTATTTCCTGGGTCAGACCATAGAACAGGACCACTGCAAAACCGTGGAACTATGGCAACGCGCTGCACGTTACCAGAGACTGGCTGCGTTAATTTCTCTCCCGAGACAGTACATTCGCGGTGACTTCGAGGCATGCGAGGTCAACATCAGCGCCGCTGAACTGCGCGCCTACCTGGAGCGCGCACGCACGGTCTCTGGCGATTATTACGTCGGGATGCTGGTCACCGACCTCCTGGATGAACTGGATCGCTGGGAGGCCAGCGAGTGATCCGTTGAAAGGGTGGCAACGGGTCACCATTGGCGTCGCCAATCTCGATCTGGCGCTGGGCTTGTGGCAAGAATTATTCGGCTTTGAACTGCATCGCCATGCCGCGGGGCCTGATCCAGGATTGGAGTCATACTGGGGGCTTACAGACCAACACATCGCGAGACAGGCCGTTGTCGGAGCGCCCGGACAGAGCCGCGGGCAGTTACATCTCGTGGAGTTCACACCGCAAAAACACAGCATTCGGCACAATGCTGCGGTTTTTGATCATTGCGCCAAAAATCTCGATATCTACGTCGATGACCTGCCAAAGCGCCTTGAGGCCCTCCAATCAGCGGGCCTGAAATTTCGGACACGTCACTACCATGAAATCACCGCGCCCAGCGGGGTCCGATTTCGTGAAATTCACATGCCAGCGCATGACGACCTGAATATTGTTCTGCTGCAACTCCTTGATGCAGCCGTTCCGGTGAGTCACAAGGGTTTTGGAGGCGTGGGACCCCTGGTCACAATCGTGGGGGACGTGGCCAGGGAGAGTGACTTTTACCGTGATGTGCTCAACCTGGATTTGCAGCATGACAATGTATTGTCAGGACCTGAAATCGAACAGATGATCGGCCTGCCTCCCGGGGCGGCGCTGAAGGTGGTGATCTGGGGAGATCAGGGTCAGCATCATGGCCAGGTTGAGATCATCCATTACGAAGGGACGCACGGTAAGGACCTGTTTGCCACGGCCCGCCCAGGAGTCAGAGGTATTTTCCAGCTTGGATTTGAAGTCTCAGACCTGCGCTCGGTGCAGCGCAAGCTGGAAAATCTTGACCACCCTTTCGAACATCGACGCCTGGACAGTGATTTTCGTGGCGCCAAGACCAGCATCATCACCCGCTCACCCGCCGGGCTAAGTATTGAAATCACGCAACACTGAGAGTGCTAAAAAAAAGGCCGGACGCTTTCACGCCCGGCCAGTTGCACTTACGGGGGTAAGTGTGGTTGCTCAGAATCGGTAGTTCAAACGCACACCGAATTCACGTCGGTCGAGCGGGCTCAGGGCCACACCCTGCTTCGCCGTAAGGTAGGCAAATTGCGTTGGGCTGCTGAAATCGGTCCAGCGAGCGCCTGTCATCCACGCGTCCTCATCCATCAGGTTTTTGACGAAAAACTCGATCATGTAGTTATCGGTATTGACGCCCATGCGGAGATTGATCAGGCCATAGCTGCCCAGATATGCGAGGTTGGACTCGTCCACGTAAGCGCGGCCCTGGTAGATGTAATCGCCGCGGAAATACGCGGGCAGGCGACCCATGTCGAAAAACCGTGTGTATGCGAGGTTCCAGCTGAGTTTTGGCTGGCGTGGCGTCTGGTTGCCCGCCATCTGCGAAAAGCCCGCAATCGGTGCTACGAAGTTGAATTCGTAATCGGTGTACTGCGAGTCGATGTACGAGCCGTTAAGCTGAACGATCGAATTTTCGCTCGGCGTCCAGGTGGTTTCCAGCTCCATGCCCAGGATTTTCGCATCGCCTGGCAAAAGTATATTGCGGTTGTTGTAGAACGGCTCCAACTCGCCGGTTAACGGGTTCTCAATCAGCTTGGGATCGCCTGGCATGACGCCCGGATACTGACAGGCCGGATCCACGCCAATGGTCGATGAACGGCAGCTCTCATTGATTTGGAACGCACTGCGGCCCTTGATGTTTTCCCAATAATACTTGTAGACCGCGAAATTAACCTGCAGGCGATCGTCAAAGAAACGCTGCTTGACGCCCACTTCGAAGGCTTCCAGCGTCTCGGCATCAAGGGCCTCGGACACGCGTGGGTCCAGGGCGAGGTACTGCTGGCGCTCGCGGTCATCGGCATTGATGAAGAAGGTATTGAAGTCACCCGCGATCTGGGCCTCTGAGTAGCTGAAGTACAGGTTGGTCCGGTCCGTGGGTTCCCAACGCAGGATAAACCGCGGCAGGAAATCATCATAGGACTCTCTCAGGATGGGTGCGCCCGGTGTCAGGACGCCCGCTCCCTTGGTCAGTTCATCCTGCACAAAACGGCCTTCCAGGATCGCGGTCAGGTTGTCCGTGATATCGAAATCGATTGAACCAAACACGCCCGTGACTGAAGCATTGTCAGAGTTTTGTTTGCTGTTGGCGAAGCCAAGAGCAAAGAATCCATAGAACAGGCAGGCGCCGGGGAAATCGTCTGTCAGAGTCGGCACCACCGAGAAACAGGCCGTAGCCGCGTCACCACCACCGCCCGATGACAGGAAATCCTGCTCGTAGTAGCTATAACCAACCATCCAGCGTAGCCGCTGGTCCTGCGGGCTGGTCAGGCGGAGTTCATAACTGTCATCTTCCATGCTCTGAGGGTCGCGGGAATACCAGCTGCTGCGATCACTGAGGTCGAAGTCGCGAATCCAGTTGGCATATTGCTCATTCTTGCCATAGCTGAAATCGAGGGCATAACCATTATCCATCTCGTAGCTGGCCGCGAAGCTCACGCGTGTGGTCTCGCGCACCATGCCGATGCGCTTGATCGAGGGAAGATTACTGAAACCATCAGTGCCGGCCAACAGCCAGTCACCAATACCCACACCACCCTGGTTGCTCACGGGATCGGAAGGCAGAATGGTATTGGACGAAATGACACCGCCATCCGTCACCAGGCTGGAAATTCCGGGCACCTCGCCGCAGATGTAGCGCACCGGACTGACAGTCCCTTCAGAGCTTTCCACCGTGGTCCCCGAGCAGGAATCGTTCAGGATGCCCGAAGCAAATGCCGCTGCCGGTGGACCGTCATCATCTTCTGAGTAGCCGTAACGGACTTTAAATGACAGGTTGTCAGTCGCCTGCCATTTCAGAACACCGTTGAATGCCGTGGTCTCCTCGTCTCCGAGGCGGCCGCCGTCAGTCGCTCTGTAGTGTCCCTTTTTGTCGTAGTAACGCCCGCTGACGCTGAAGGAGAGCACATCCGGTACGATCGGGCCTTCAATGATGAAATTGGCATCCATGTTCTCGCGGTCGCTGTAGGAAACTGACAGTTCACCGCCGAATTCCTCCATGTTCGGATCGCGCGTGATCAGGTTGACCGCGCCGCCGAATGTATTGCGACCGAAGTAGGCCGATTGTGGCCCCTTGATGACTTCGACGCGCTCAATATCCATCAGGGAAATTGAGGTGCCGCCATTCAACACATAAATGCCGTCGATAAACAGGGCGCCGGTGGCAAAGCTGGGGGAGAATTGCGCTGTCGTCAATCCACGGAACTGCAATTGTGTGTTGTAGCGTCCGGGTTGCTGGTTACCCTGGTTCAGGAACTGAAAGCCGGGAGTCAGGTCGCCAACGTTTTCCAGGTTGCGAAGGTCGGCAGCCTGTATGTCCGCAGAGGTGAAGGCAGACATCGTGATCGGAATGTCTTGCAGCGTCTCCTCACGTTTGCGAGCGGTGACCACCACTTCCTCGAAGGTGTTCGACATTTCATCAGTGTCATCACTGTCGTCCTGCGCGAAAAGCAGGCCTGACGGCAGAATCATGCCGGCAAGTAATCCATAAATAGCGCAAGCAAGTTGGGATCTTTTAATCATCGTGTAACTCCCCGGTTATTATCGGTAGCCTTGTTGAGACGCCATGCTTGTGCCGCAGCACGTCGTCATAAGTCACTGAAACTGTTGAAAACGCTACCTCCAAGTGTTCAGCGGGTTTTCTCAAAGGTTATAATAATATATCTTTAAAGCATTATGACCGTCAAAGGATTCTTTTCTATTTCCTCCGAACTCAGACTCAAAAGACGAGCGGCCGGTATGCTCACCGGTATTCTGGTCTCAATCGTAACCGTGGCAGGCGCACTCGCAAGCGAACCGGGTGTCCACCTGCAGCGGGCCACGTTGACCGTGTCCGACCTTGAGAAGTCACTGGCTTTTTATCGCGACGGGCTGGGTTTCAGGGTGCGCACCCGGAGTCCTTACGATACCCCTGCGCTGCGCCGCATGTTCGCAATACCGAACGATGCTCAGCCGGAACTATTGATCCTGGATGCCCATGCCGAGCAATCACGCGCCCTGGCACTCATCCACGCCCCCGGCATGACGGCCGATGCCGCATCGAACCGAGTTAACGCACCAGCCCTCGTTTTCTCCACTGCACAGCTCGATCAACTGCATGCTCGACTGGAGCAATCAGGCGTCGAGGTCCTGCTGCCGCCTACAGTGCTTCACGATTTCTCGGGCAAGCCTTACGGGCGAGAATCCGCTTACCTGGACCCGGATGGCGTGCGCGTCATCCTGTTTGAATATGATTGATATCGCATTCCTAAAACTCGCTCATCTCTTGTGCCTCGTATACTGGCTGGGTGGCGACCTGGGCGTTTTTTACTCGAGCTTCCTGGTCGTGGACGAGAAACGTTCTCGGGAAACACGACTGGCTGCCGCGAAAATGCTGTTCACGCTGGACCTTGCTCCGCGCCTGTGCATGCCCTTGATCCTGGGTCTGGGCGTCACGCTGGCGCGCAAACTGGGCTTTTTCCAGGCGCCCGACGAACTGATACTCGTCACCTGGCTGCTCGTTGTTGGCTGGATGGCCCTGGTACTGATTCTTCATTTCAAGCACAGCGGGCGCATCGTGCACATCCTCGCGCCCGTGGACTTCTGGTTTCGCGGCGTCTTTATAGTCATTGTTGCAGGCCTCTCTTTGTATTCTTGGCTTGGGTCCGGTGACCTGATGACCGACTGGATGGCCTGGAAACTCCTGCTGTTTGTATTCACCGTATTTTGTGGATTGATGATCCGTTTCCGGCTGCGCCCTTTCGGCCCGGCATTCGGGCGTCTAAAACAGGGAGCGCATGACGCTGCAGACGATCAGGCCATTCGCCAATCGATTGCCGGCACGAGACCATTTGCCCTGGCGATCTGGGTGGCATTGATCCTCGAAGCCGCTTTGGGCGTACATCTGATCTGACTCAAATCATCACATGCACCTGAGGGAACCATTATGCAAGCAGCCATCCTCGAGAGCGCCGGCGGGCCTGACAAGATCACCGTCCAGCAAAGCGCTATGCCCCAACCGGGTCCAGGTGAAGTCCGGATCCGGGTCGCCTACGCGGCGCTGAATCCGCTTGACAATCACGCGAGAGCGCATCGCATACAGTGGATGCACCCCGGATTCCCATTCACGCCGGGCTATGAGTATGCCGGTCGCGTGGATGCCCTGGGTGAGGGCGCTGATAAACAGTTGCTCGGCCAGCGCGTCGCCGTCAACGGACAATGGGGCGGCAACGCCGAATACGCGGTCGCACCCGCCACTGCATTGAACCAGGTGCCCGATGCTTTCGATTGGACGCTGGCGTCCGTGTACTCCACATGCGCGTATACGGCCTGGCTGCTGATCCACTCAGCGGGTAGGGTCCAGCCTGGCCAGACCGTAGCCATTCACTCGGCAGCCGGTGCCGTGGGCTCCTTAACCACCCAGGTGGCCAAGTCGGCAGGCGCCACCGTCATTGCCCTGGCGGGCGGGCCGGCAAAGCTTGAATATGCCGCCCAGTTCGGAGCCGATCATCTCCTCGATTACAACCAGGAGAACTGGCCGCAGGAACTGAAAGATGTCACCGGGGACCGCGGTGCAGACCTGATCATCGATGGCAACGCCGGGCCCAACGCAATGCGCAATTTTGATGCAGTTGCAGTGGGCGGAAACGTCATCTTCATGGGCGCAACGGCTGGACAGGCGCCCGATGTCAATATTTCCATGCTGATCGGAAAAAGTTGTTCCGTGACCGGATTCGTGCAGTATGTCCACCAGATGAATTCCAAGGGTGCGGAAAAGACCGCCACACACGAGAAACTGGCCGACGGTTCGTGGCGAATACCGGTCGAGAAAATCTATGAGCTCGAGGAACTCGCCGAAGCACACAGGGCCTGGGAAGCACGTGAGTTGAAAGGCCGCACGCTGATTCGCGCCTGCGGCGACCTTTGAGCAGGCCTCGCTGGGGAATGAATTGATCAGTCAGGGCATCCACGAGTTTATATTCGGGCTGGAAGATGGCCAGCAGGACGAGTGGCTGCGTTTCTGGGAAATACTGGGTTTCATCCCTGTAGTTGAGGGCCGTCTTGACCGCGACCGGGCTGAACGCCTGTACGGACACGCCAGCGCCCTGCACTCCTTTCGCCTCGAACACCCGGGCTGCCAGACTTTCGGGACCGGATTGGTGCGCCTGCATTTCTGGACTCACTTGCGCAACGAGGGGCTCGCAGACGCGCGACCCACCGAAATTGGCAGTCGCTGGATGGGCCTTTACACACACGATATTCTGCAGGTCAGGGACAGTTTTTCCAGCCAGGCCGCCCGCAAACAATGGCGATTGTGGATGTCACCTCTGGTCAATGCACCACTCGTCAAGCCAGCGCCTGAACACGATTTCCACACACCCTTTGTCGGACTGCGCGAGACAGTGATTCTTGGCGACCGGTTCCGCCTTGCCTTCATTCAGCGGGCGGGCTTCGATCGCCCCGGATTCGGCACCTTCGATGACAAGCTGCCGTACAAAAACACGGAAGGCAGTCATGCCAACGTAATACAACCCGCACGTTCATTTTCGACAGAGTTTTACAAGTCAGTCTTCGGGTTCGAGACGGCGCCTTTTGGCGAGGCACACGATTCCGGCGACGACCCGGCGACGATGGCCGCCCTGAACTTAAGGGACGGTGAGTTATTCCGCGTCGAACGGACTCGAGCACCGGACTGCCCTTCCGGCATCCTGCAGGTGTATGCGCCCTACTCGAACACGCGCGATCTGCGCGAGCGTTCCAGAGCGGGCTGTGCCAATCTGGGTCTGTACTCGGTGCGCACGAGCCACCTCGACCGATTCGCCGCGACGCTCACGTCCCATGACCCAAACCTGCCTATTTCCAGCTCCGATGATGAATTCGGGCACCCGGCCATGTGCTTTGATGCACCGGACGGCTACCAATGGTTGATCTCCCAGGATGTGGCGTGAAATCCGAGGTTACCCGCTGACTGCATTTGTTGTCTGCCTGTTCGCCTACACGACCGCACAAATGGACCTGGCCCTGTTCGGTTATGCGATCCCGGCCATCCGCGAGGAGTTCGGTTTAAGCCTCACTGGCGTAATGAGCGTGGTGTCGAGCTCTTTCCTCATCGGTGGCGCGCTCATCGTCTGGCTGGGTTTGTGGACAGACCGCGTGGGGCGGCGTGGCATGTTCCAGTTGTCCCTGGTGGGCAGCTCCTTCCTGATTGCCCTGCACAGCATCGTGCCCAACACCGTGAGCCTTGCGCTTCTGCGTGGGGGCAGCATCGCCGTCGGCGGGCTGTCCTACCCGGTGACGGGCGCCGTCATCGCGGAGGAGTTCCCCGCTCGGTATCGCGGCATGTTCCTGGGTCTGTTGCAGATCGGCTATCCCCTGGGCTGGGCCCTGGCTTCCCTCTGGGCCGCCTGGCTGCTGAGTCAGCATGGCTGGCGGATGCTGTTCCTGGTCGGCCTGGTCAGCCTGCCTTACGTGTGGGTGGTCAGGCATTTCATTCGGGAACCCAAACGCTTCGAACAATCCGAGCACCAAGGAGCTGCCCGGCCCCGTTTGCGCGAGTTATGGGCACCTGGCGTGCGGCGACGCGCCATCTTGCTGTTTTGCGCCCAATTCATGTTCGTGTGCGCCTATGCGGCTTCTATCTTTCTGTTCCCCAGCTTCTTACGAGAAGCCCGGGGCCTCGAAGCTTTTGATTTTTCGCTACTGATCGGTGCGGGCAATGCCATCGGCGTCCTGGGTTATATCCTGGCCGCGGTGACGGGTGAATTCCTGATGACGCGCCGCAATACAGTGGTGCTCTGGACGCTGACAGGTGCCGTCCTCTTCCAGGTCCTGGTGTGGTGGGCCTCAGACTTTGGAGAAATGCTGCTGGCCTATGGCCTCATGAGCATGTTTTTCTATGGCAGCGCAGCGGTCAAGTTTGCCTACATGGCCGAGGTTTTCCCCACCCGGCTGCGCGCTACAGCAATGGCCACCTGTGGATCATTGGCAGTCACCCTGGGCTCGGCCCTCGGACCGCTGGGTGCCTCGGTTGCCATTGAGAGCTGGGGCTGGGACCTCGGATACTCCATCCTGATTGGTATACCCTTGGCAGTGGCCGGGCTGTTATACCTGTTGCTTACGCCGATTCCCTCGGGACTCGAAGTCGAAGACGTAGAAGCCCTGCTGGCACAGCCCATGGGCGGGAGAACCTGATGAGAGGATATATCGTTCGTGAATTTGGAGGTCCGGAGACCATGTTACTCGAGGACCTGCCAATCCCATCACCCGGCCCCGGCCAGATCCTCGTGGACATTCATGCCAGCGGCATGAATTTCGCGGAAACCAGGATGCGCGCGGGCACTTACAGCGGACAACCTCTGCCCTTCGTGATGGGAATGGAGGGTGCCGGCGTGGTGCGCGCACTTGGCCCCGGAACAGAAGGCTTCGAAGTGGGCCAGCGCGTTTTCGGACGGGCTCGTGGCTGCCATGCCCAACAGGTCGTTTTTGACTCGGAACACCTCATGCCCTTGCCAGACAACCTGTCGTTTGTCGAAGGTGCGGCGATACCGGTCGGCTGGTTGACCGCCTGGCACGCCCTGCATACCGTTGCCGGAATCCAGTCGGGTCAGAAAGTGCTTATCGAAGCCGCCGGCGGCAGCGTGGGCAGCGCGGCTTTGCAGATTGCCGCCCAGGCAGGCTGCTGGACTGCCGCTACCGCCAGCAGCGATGCCAAACTCGACAGGGCCCGGGGGCTGGGTGCCGACCTGCTGATCAACTACACTCAGGAATCCGTCTCTGAGAAGGTCCTCGAGGCCACCGATGAGTCCGGTGTTGATATAGGACTGATGACCATCGGCGAGGCCACGGCCCAGCAATTGCTCGACAGCATGGGCATGGACGGCAAGGTGGTCATGTTTGGCAGCACAGGCGGCAAGGACATCTGTTTTAACCTGTCCATCGGCATTCTCAACATCCAACTGCTGTCGATGAGCATCTCCACCAGCCCAGCGTTCGTGCCCGTGAGCATGGCCAGTTTCCGAGAGCAGGCCCTGCCCCTGTTTGCCGATGGCAGCTACCTGCCGGTGGTCGATACCGTCCTGCCCCTCAAGGCACTGGTTCGCGCGCATGAGATGATCGATGAGCACAAACATTTTGGAAAAATCATTCTTGAGGTCAAACAATGAACACCCGATCCTGCATTGCAGCCCTGAGTGTCCTTCTGCTGTGCGCCCCAATCATGGCCGGGGCACAAATCCTGACCGCTTGCGACTGGGAAGTCGGGCACCCCTCTGATCCCCATCTCGTCGGCCCGGGAAAATCATCCAGTGACGTCGACACGGTCAAAGCCATGGCGGCCTGTCGGGAGGCCCTCGAGGCCGACCCTGATAACCCGCGGTTTCATTACCAAATGGGACGGGCCCTGGTCTATCACGCCAATCGAACCGATGGTTCGCTGGACGAAGGCATGAAACACCTCGCCATCTCCGCAGAGGCGGGCTACACCCAGGCCATGTTCGTGTATGCACTGATGCTCAAATCACAGGGTGAGCGCTGCGCACTCGAGCCCTGGACCCGCCGGGCAGCCGACGACGGCCTGAAGGCCGCCCGCATCGCCTACCTGGATAATTGGGTCACCGGTCTGTGGGAAGAATGCCGTGGCACCGCTGGACCCGACCAACTGCAGGCGGATCTTGCGGCGGTCAGTGTCCAGGTGACAGGCTATTACGAAAACCTCTTGTTCGGAGCGCTGAAACGCGAACTGAATCGCAAATTGAATGCAGGAGACAGTGATGAATAATTCCATGCTTTGGGGTTTGAGCGGTCTCATTCTGATGTTCGCTCTCGAGGGCAAGACAGACGATGTGACGCCAGTCACCACGCGGGGCTGGCAGGAAGCCGTGGTCAGCGTGAGTGATATCGACGTAAGTGCCCGATTTTTCAGAGAAATAGGCGGTTACGAGGAGAAATGGCGCGGCCCCATCGACGCCCGCGAGCTCGCAGCCTGGGGGCTGCCTCCCGGGGCCAGCGGAGAAGGTTTGCTGCTGGGCCCTGCCGGTCAGGACACCAGCTTGCTGCGCTTGCTGCGGTTTGACCATGCAGGCCGCAAGGAACCGATGCGGCCCGGCGCCCGCGCCTGGGACACGGGTTGTTACTTCAGCCTGATGATACGCATGAAAGACATGCAGGCCATCTATGACGATGCCATCGCCATGGGCTGGTGGACAGAAACCCCCATCACATCGCTTTCGTTCGGCACATCAAAGCTGAACGTCATGGTGTTCCGGGGTCCTGATGGCGTCCAGGTCCAGGGTTATGAACGGCTTGCGCCGCCCCTGCCCGAGAGCATCCCCGATTTCGAACGATTGACCGCACCATTCAACATGATGCAGATGGTTCGTGACCGTGACGCGTCCTATGATTTCTATACCCAGGTTCTGGGCTTTGACACATTCTACAAGGGCAAACCTTTCGTGGCTATGGAACCCCAATTCACACCCCTGGGCATCCCGCTGAACCTGACCACCTCGGTGCCTTACCGGGCGGGCATCGTCTATCCGGTTCCGGGTGAATTCGGACGCATGGAGACCATCGAAATCATGGGGCTGGACGGTCGCGATCACTCCGGCAGGTGCGGTGCACCCAACCTCGGCATACTCGCAGTCAGGTTCGAGGTGGATGTCCTGGATGATGCGCTGAAAACCATTACATCGAGGGGCTGGGAAGTGACCCTCCCCACCCAGGAATTTGAATTGGCACCCTACGGGCTGTTACGCGCCTTCGGCATTGCAACGCCCGATGGTGCATTGATCCAGATGTACGAACAGCCATGAGCGCGGCGATAGGCAGGGATACGCTTGCCGTTCGACTGACCGAACTGCTCGGCGCGGAATCGGTAATCACTGAAGCAGAAGAGCTCGCCTTTTATTCTGCCGACGTCTACACCCGCGGCGTGACCGCTGCCTTGGCGATTCGCCCGCAAGATCGTGCCTCATTGCCGGCCGCCATCAAGGCAGCCACTGAGCGCGGGTATGCCATCGTGACTCGCGGCGGCGGGATGTCCTACACAGGAGGCTACTTGCCACGACAGCCCAGGACCCTGCTGGTGGATCTTTCCGCCCTGAACAAAATCATAGAGATCAATGCACAGGACATGGTGATCACGGTCGAGGCAGGCGTCACCTGGAAACAGATCTGGGACGCTCTGCGCCCCCAGGGGCTGCGCCTGCCTTTTTTCGGGACATTCTCAGGCAGCCGTGCGACCGTGGGTGGTGGACTGTCCAATGGCGCTCTGTTCATGGGAACCGCCCGTCATGGCACCGCCGCTGAAATTGTGCTCGGCATGGAGATCATCAGCGCCGATGGCACCCTGATCCGAACCGGGCAATCGGCGTTTCACAACGGACGCCCGGGTTTCAGAAACTACGGGCCCGACCTGACCGGTCTTTTCGTCCACGACGCCGGCACGCTGGGCGTGAAGACCCTGGCGAGCCTGCGCCTGATGAAGCAGCCTCAAGCCCAGGACTTCGCCTCGTTTGCGTTCCATAAAGCCGAGACCGCGACAGCGACGCTCTCAGACCTTGCGCGAAGCGGCCTGGCCGAAGAAGCCTATATTTTTGATCCTGCGACCACGCGTCGCAGTCTCGACCCGGCAACGCTCAAGCGTGATCTTGAGCGTCTCGGCGCCGTGATTCGAGAGCAGGGCGCACTGGGTCGTGGCCTCCGCGAGGGCGCACGGATGATCAAGGCGGGCCGTGGATTCGCAGCCAGTGACATGCATACCCTTCATTTTGTCTGTGCCGGCAGGTCAAGGGACGCCGCCCGGGCAGATCTCGAGGCCGGACGTGAACTGGCCCTGGCGGCGGGCGGCATGGAAATCGCCAACACCATTCCCAAAGCCGCGCGAGCCAATCCCTTCGAGCCGCTGAACGGCATACTCGGCAGCCAGGGTGAGCGCTGGGCCGCCCTGAATGCCAAGGTACCGCATTCCGATGCAGGAAGGCTGATCAAGGCCACTGAGCAGCTGCTGGCGCCCTACTCTGAGACAATGACGCAACATGGCGTAACGTTGAGTTTCCTGTTCATTGCCATAAATAATCACATTTTCAGCTATGAGCCGGTGCTGCGGTGGTTCGATGAGTGGTTGCCCGTCCACAAACGCACGCCGGAGCCCGAGCATCTCGCGCGGCTCAAGGAGCCGTCGCCAGACCCGGCGGCGCGCGCACTGGTGGATGAAATCCGTTCCAGGATCGTGTCGCTGTTCGCGGAATTCGGAGCAGCAAGCAACCAGATCGGCAAGACCTATCCGCACCTGTCCTCGCTCAACCCGGCAAGTCGCGGTCTGCTGCGCGCAATCAAATCCGAACTGGACCCGAACGGCCTGATGAACCCCGGCGCACTGGGCGATTTCTCGTCTTGATCAGGCCTGTCCTCTTACTGGGTGCGGCACTGTCAGCCCCCGCATTGGCCGAGCCCCTCGTGATCGACCATGTCACCCTCATCGACGCCGCCCACGGCGAACGCCGCAGCATGCAAGTCATCATCGAAGGCGACCGCATCACGGCCGTCCGACCCGCCAGTTCGGGCGGCGGCCCGGAAGAGCATTATCTCATTCCAGGGCTTTGGGATGCACATGTGCACATCACAGAATCAAGTTCGATGGGGCAACTCATGCTCAATCACTTTCTCGCCACGGGGATCACGTCGGTTCGCGATACCGGCGGCTTGCTGGAACCCAGCCGCGCATGGAAAGAGCAAATCGCCAAGGACCCGCTCGCCTATCCGGAGGTCTACATGGCAGGCCCGTTACTTGATGGCGAGATGGCGGTTTATGACGGACACTCCGAGAGCTACCCGCACTCGTCCCGATCACTGCTCAGCGCCGAGGAGGCCGAACAGGCCGTCGACGAAATCGCAGCGGCCGGCATGGATTTTGTGAAAGCCTACGAGATGATCACGCCCGAAGTGTTCGAAGCGATCATGGCGGGCGCACAGAGGCATGAATTGGCGGTTGCCGGACATATTCCACTCGCCATGGATGCCGTCACGGTATCACGGCAGGGCCTCGACAGTATTGAGCACCTGCGCAATGTTGAGATCAGTTGCTCACCGGACGAACGCAGAATGATCGACGAGCGACGCACCTGGCTTGAGCGTCCGGAGCAACAATTCGGCAGCGATTTAAGGATGCAGGCACACCGGGCACACCGCAATAGAGCCGCACAGGACCATGATTGGCAGCGGTGCGTGGAGGTTCTGGCAATCCACAAGGCCAATGGCACGCTGCATACGCCAACCTACGCATTGATGCTGGCCGTTTATGAGCCATTCCACCACACAGCGCAGTGGCACCAGACATTCGCGGACTTTCCCGGGCCGCTGCGGCTCAAATGGCAGGAACAATCCATGGCGCGCAAAGCCTGGGCCGACTCATTCGTGCCCACAATGGAGGGCCTCCAAGCCTATCTCGCCTGGGTCAAGAAGGTCATTGCCCACCTGGCCAATGATTCGATGTTAATGGCGGGAACCGATACGCCTCTGTGACTGATGACCCCCGGTTACAGCCTGCACAAGGAGCTGGAGGCGCTGGTGACTGCCGGACTCACGCCTTTGCAAGCCCTGGAGGCGGCGACGCTGACACCCGCACGCTTTTTCGGGCTGGAGGCAGAATCCGGATCGATTGCACCCGGCCAGCGCGCCAACCTGGTGCTGCTGCGTTCCAACCCCCTGGAAGATATCCGCAATACCCGTGACATCGAGACGGTTGTGCGCGGCGGCAAGGTTTATGATCGCATTGCGCTCGACGCGCTGCTCGCACAAACGCGCGAAATGGCGTGGCCTGAACCTTAAGAATCGCCCGGGTGGCGTTCGAGAGACATCAGTTCGTAGTGCGTCATCATGTAGCCCGTGACCTGTGCCTTGAGCAGAATAAAATCCCCGTCCGCGGTGACCCAGACTTCATAGGGCGGATGCTCTCCCGTCTCGTTGGAGCCCGGGCGATTGCTGTCGCGCTCTCCATAACAGAAATGCCAGGCGTCGAAGCTTCCGGCACCCACGGTGACGCGGTCTTCACCAATGAATTCGATTTTCATGCCGGGTTCGTGCCAGACCAGGGAAGGCCCGGTAGCGCCCCGATGATCGAGAGAAGACATCAGAAAACGATCATAGACCTGCACGCAAGGCCCCTGGGAGCGATCGACTGAATGAAGATGCCACGCATCACCCTGGATCGGATGAGTGCCAAAAATCGGCACAGGATGATCGTACTCCACCCGTTCGGAGAAACGGCCGCGATCTTTGTTCCAACCCTCACATTCTGCATATCGATCCTCGAAGCGGAACCAGCTGCTGCCGAGAGTTTCATCAGCGACAGACAAACGCAGAAAAGCATCGCGGGTGATCCAGTCAGCATCGACTGTCAGCGTGACGTCACGCATGACATTGGGTGCGTCATCGATTTCACAATGCGCCCTGAGCGTGCGGCGCCCATCACCATGCTTTGTGATCATGAAATGTTCCCTGCCCCGCTCCTGTCCCTCGCGGCCGGGCTTTTTGCTGGTGTAGTGAATGTGCCCTGTGATGGTCTGGTGAGGTCGCATTGCCTGACTCCTCTGATCGGGATTGCCGGGGGCCGGGAAACCCCTTATGGTGATTTTAACCGAAGCCCGGCCGCTGCGGATGGCCCAGAGGAGCATTTCCACATATGAAACGTTTCGACAAACCCTTTTACGGGTGGTGGATTACCTCGATCGGTGTGCTGGGCAATGCGCTCCAGGGTGGCTTCATTTTCTGGAGCATGGGCATCTACACCTCGACCTTCGAGGACGAATTTCAAGCGCCCAGGGCCCAGATCAACTTGATAGAAACATTTCTCTCGGTCTGCACAAACCTGCTCTCACCGATTTTCGGCATCCTGATCGATCGCTGGTCCCCACGACACCTGATGGCCATCGGCGTTGCCTCACTCGCGTTGGGGCTCATTATCCTCAGCCAGGCCGGTACGCTGGTGAGCGTCTGGTTCGCCTGGGCGACGCTGGTGCCACTGGGCGCCCTGGGTCTTGGTGTCCTGCCCAGCTCAGCGCTGATCAGTCGCTGGTTTCGGCGCCGCCGGGGCCTCGCACTTGGCTTATCCGTCACGGGCAGCTCGATCGGTGGTGCGCTGGTGCCTCCGCTGATGACCTGGATGTTCATGTCTCTTGGTTGGCGGTATGCCTTGCTGTACTCGGGCATCGCCTTGCTGGTGTTCGTGCCCGTGTTTCTGCGCATCCTGGTCAACGAACCTGAGGACATTGGGCTACAAGCTGAGCCGGACAACCCCAACCCGGAGAAGCGCGTCAGCGCCGTTGATAATCGTGAATGGACCATCCCGCAAATGCTCAAAACCAGTAGTTTCTGGTGGCAGACGATCATCTCCGCCTCGCTACTGGCCGTCACCCTGGGCACCCTGGCCAATTTGAGCCTGCACGCAAAAGACCTGGATGTCACCGGTCAGCGCGCCGCCTTGCTGTACTCGATCATCGCTTTCTGCTCATTCGGCAGCAAAGTGGTGATGGGCGCGCTGATCGATCGTATCGGCGTCAAGCTCACGGGCGCGCTCTCCGCCTCTCTGCTCATCATCGCCATGATGCTCCTGCTGAGTTTCAAAGACTTTTCCGGGCTGGTCATTGGCAGCGTTGCGATCGGGCTGGGCTTTGGCGGTGTCATGCCGATCTGGACCAACATGCCCGCAAGAACCTTTGGTGCGCGCAGCATGGGGCGGGCACTCGGCGTGATGAATCCCTTGCATATCCCGTTCACCGGCGCCAGTGCACCGCTGGCCGGTTACATCAGCGACACCACGGGCAGCTACGACCTCGTATTTATCGTTTACTCGGGTTTATGCGTGCTCGCCCTGTTCGGATTATGGATGCTGCGTATGCCCGGTACCGGAGAGCACAAGGCGGCTCGCGGCAACTGACCTTTATCGCTTGAGCGCTAGAGAGAATCTTCGTCGCGCTCCAGCGAGACAAGTTCATAACTCTGTTTCAGCAAGTCCCAGCGCGCTCTGACAAGCAGGTAATCAGGGCCTGTGACCCAGTAGTGAATGGAGGGTCGATCTTTCAGCAGAAATTCGTAGTGTCGGGTCATAAATGAGCCAGCCTCGGTTTGCACTTGCTCCTCTCCAAGATATAGATGCTCATGGCGACTCAGGTGCCAGGCAGGCCCGTCACTGCCATCGGGTTCTCTTGAGGTGATCGGAACATCTTCGAGGGCCGCCCGCGCAGAGGGCCCGCGAACACGGTCGAATGCGCCATACATCCAGGCATCATTCTGCACCGAGTGGCTGCCAAAGGTCGCGGGGCGGGGCTGCTCAAGGCTTTCGCGGAAAGGCGCATTGCCGCCATGCTGGCCCTGTAGCCATACGCGGTTTGCCTCAAAAACATAATGGCACTCGCCGTGATAGCCGTTGTCCAGCTGCAGCTGCACATGGGCGGACCGAGGTCGCCATTGGTCGTCAACCACCAGAGTGACATTTCTCATGAGGCCGCGGTCGTACATCTCGCACTGGGCCCTGAGGATTCGGCGGCCGTCGTTATGTCGCGTAATATTCAGCTGTTCCCGGCCGGTGGGGCCGAGCTCATCTGTCACGTAATGCATTACCCCGCGAAGGCTGGAATAGGACATGATTTTTCCTCAGGTGTAGACCCGTGAATCGAAACCGGAGCGGTCGCCATCCAGCAGTTCAATGAACTCGCCGTCAGGGCCGATCAGCAGTGCCATGGACTCCTCGCATTCTTCGAAGCCCCGGAGCGTCTGCCAGTCAAGAGACTTGTCCGCGTCAGTCACAACCACGCTCACCATGGCCAGCCCGGGTGCAAGCAGGCCCGGGGTCACTGACCTGGGCGCCGCGGTATCTGGATAGGCGTCGGTCTCGATGCGAAAGGCTTGGGTCATGACCACGGAGGCGATATCGAACCTGGCCCTCTCCGGGTCCAGTCCATGCGCCCGCGCCAGCCCGGTGATGCGAAATTGCTTGCGAATGTTCATGCGCACCGCGAAGGGCGCATAGAAGTCAATGGTTCGAGGCTGATCGCTCACGCCCAATACCGTGATGAATGCGCGGTCGACCTCGCACTGCGCCTGACCAAATGTCCTGCGCAATCCTTCATGCCGCATCTCCGTCAGGTACAAGAGCTCCTGACCCGGTCCAAGCACCTGCATCGCAATGACCGCGTTGTTATCCATTAGATCGCGAGGTGGACCGATCACCTCAAAAGGGGAATTCTCCAGTCGTTTGGAAAGACCCTCGATATCGCGCACATGAAATTCAACGGCATTCCAACCGAAGCTGCGCAAAGGCGCATAATCATCGGGAATGGGCGCCTCAACAAGGCGAACGAATACCCGCGCACCGCTTTCGGGCTGCAAAACCGCATAGCGACACCCCTCGGCACGGGGACTGTCCCAGAATTGCGCGCAACCCTCCGACACGCGCCCTGAATCAAGCGTCACAAAGCCAAGGCAATCCTCGAAAGCGCGTCGCGATTTCGCCAGGCATGGAACCGTCCAGGTGACGCCACGAACCGATTGAAATTTCATCCAAAGCCCCTGAGAGTCGATGGTTTTTCATCGTTCGGGACTTTAAGCGCTGAAAAAGCCATGCTGCGGCCTCATGCCCGCGTGACAGGACTGGCTAGCGGAGAAGTTCGAGGGAAATCGGGCATGACTGCGGATTGCTGGACATCGAGAAGCCGAAAAATCAATGCCAACAAGCCGACCCTCAGCCCCAGGGCAAACACCATGGCGTGTCGGTCGATGTCCACGAGGTCGCCATGCCACACCAGGATCATCATCCCGGCGCTACCGGCCAAAATCAAAACCGGGGGCAGCAACTCCGGGTCACTCCAGGCTGTTCGTCGCCTCGGGGAAAGCACAAGCACAACGACCAAACCCGAACCGAGCCAGAGAAACAGGTCCGAAAAAAACAGGTTCCAAACTGAATGCTCTGATATCTCATAGTACTTGAGGTCCGGGGTCAGTATTTCGTAGACCGGCTTGTTTCGGTCGTTGGTTTTCTGGAAAGGCTTGAAAAAAAAGTAGCCAGGATGAGTCAGCAGGAAGCGCTGGTAGACCGATGGCGCCTGCCCCAACCAGGCGTTAATTTCCGGATGGTCCTCATAAGGGGCATTCCAGTACATGGTCTCAAAAAATTCGGGAATTTCCGGCATCCCCTGTTCACGAAAATATTGGTAAATGTCTTCGAAACCGGAAGTGCTGATTCGCGAGGCGACAAGGCTCTGCATCGGAAACTTGCCCCGTTCAGCCTTGAAAATCGCATACTGATTGAAGAGCACCAAAGCCACTGAGGTGGCAATCACCCATAACGCCAGGAGGCGCACACGGGCTTGACCTCCCCAGGCCACCAACAGGAGCAGGGGCAGAAAAGAGAGCACGAAGTACGCATTGGTGATTCGCAGAAGTGCGAACATGCCCAGAATGATGATCAGCAAAAGTACGATCGGGCCGCTTGCGAGGACCTTCCTGACATGGAACATGAATGCGAACAAGAGCAGCAGTAACCCCATGCTCAGGGATTCCGTCATCAAATGCCGGTCCCACAGGGAAATGCTCGTCTCACAACCCATCAACAGCATGGAAAAAACAACCAGGATCCTGATCCGGACTTGCTGGAATGCGCGGCTCACGACCAGCGCGAAAATCACCCAGCAGGAGACGGATATCAGGAACTGGGCCAGGGCAAGGGAGACCACATCAACATTGTCCAGGACAAACCCGAAGGACCAGGATTCTTCCAACCCGAAGATGACTCCTGGCTGGAATGAGAGCATCTTCGCCAACCACCACTGGCCCTGCTCAACAACACCTACCGGCAAGATGAAATAAATGATCAGGAGGGGATAAATCGGGGTTTGACGTGAGAACCAGAAATCAGCCGACCTCACGGGTGACATGGTCACCAGGGTGTAGGCGGCAGTGTCAAACCACAGCACCAACTCTTCGGTCAGCGCGAGGTGATACCCGCGGTAGAAGAGAAAGGCCATCACCATCAGGATCAAGGCCGACCATTCCAGCCTGGCCTGTTTAGCGACCCCGGTTGCGTCAAGCGCTGACATTCACTCCTCCCGGCTTACAGGTGCCGGACGGGCATCATCACAAGCGCAAGCAGGAATAAATGCTTGTCCTTACACTCAGTCATGCGAGTGATCATGATCATGATCGTGATCGTGGTCATGATCATGATCGTGGTCATGGTCGTGAACGTGATTGTGGCTGTGCCAGTGGCTGTGCTCCTTGCCATCCGAGACGGTATGAGACGGGTGATCAAACTGCCCGCCCCGCAACAACTGATGTTGCTCGAAATCCTCCGGGCCGTGCGGGTGATTGTGCGCGTGGCTCACCATCCAACGGTACAGAAGTGGATCGCGCTGATACACGCGCGCTGCTGAGCGCATCTGGTTCTCGACAGGATTCGTCCACGGGTTGTAATGGAAGTGATTGAACAGCTTGGAATCGACCCGACCCAGGGCGATGCATCCCAGTTCACTGGCGAAAGCGCCGTGATTGATGTAAGCCGGTCGCCAGAAATACCCACCGGTTGGCACTTCACCAAACTGCATCATCCAGGATGTACCCCAAAGGTGATACGACTCCTCGGCGCAGTCGTGGTAGGAAATATTGTCCTGGTAGAAGGCAGGGGTCATGCAATACAGGAACGTCATGGCATGCGAGATGGGGTTGTAGTTAAGCAACTTGATCATGCAGCCGGCTGCGACTGAGGGACTGGCGACATTGCCCATGGCCCACGGAATATCCATGTAGGAATCCACATCATGGTACAGGTCGACCTGGGCCAGGGGATGATGCTCATCAGCGGCAACCAGGCTCGGCTCACCGGTGTTGTACATCATCAGCACCAGGGCCCCGTCTTGGGTGCTGATGGCCGGCATGGCATAGCCGGCAGGAACGAAGCCATAGTGGCCTTTACGCAGGGTTCGGTCTCCGTAAGCGAGTTCGCCCTCAATGACGATAAACTCCAGCTCCGACCAGGAAAATCCGGGGGATTGCTGATAGCCACCATCGAGCTGCACTGTCATCGAGCAGGCGCCGGTGTCCACGTCGAGACTCAGCATCTTGTAGCGCATGCCCCGGCCAAAACCGGGCAGATTCATATTCTTGAAATGTACGTCTCGGTCACAAAAAGGTTCAATGTGCGGGCGTGCCATAAGTGATCTCCAATCTAGTCAAATTCGCAGGGAAAGGCGGAAAATTCAGACGTGTTCATTCGTCATCGACGCCATATTTCCAAACCACGCGGTCTTCCCGACCTTCAGGCTGAACGGGCAGTTCTTCGGGCGCGATACGGCGCTTCTGGTCTCCGTCCACGTTGAAGCCAATCGTGCTGATGCGGTCAAAGAATTCCTGATACCACTTGGCACGCTGAGGCTTCAGATCCTCCATGGCCTGTTCGATCTCAGCGAATCGCGCCTCCTGTTCTGCGATTTCCTCGTCCACCCAGGCTTGTTCCTGGTCACTACGTTCATGTGGGATAAACAAGTTCTTGAATGACATTGTTCACTCCTGTTGCTGTTGTTCAGATAGGTTATCCTGCGGCTGAAGGGTAATCCCTGCCGCAAGCAGTTCTTCGATTTCACTCTGTCCCAAACCGGCCTCCCGGAGTATTTCTACGCTGTGCTCACCCAGTCGCGGAGCCAGGCTGCGAATCGAGGTTGGCGTTGCGCTGAAATTGGCCGGATAGGAAGCCATGCGCAGCGCCCCCTCGTCTGGATGGTCATGCATCTGCCAGAATCCACTCTGCTCCAGGTGCGGATCATGAATCAAATCATCCAGACCGTTCATCACCATCATCGGCACATTCGTCTCACCCAGCAATTCCAGCCACTCCTCTCGCGGGCGACGGGCAATCATTTCACCCGTGACGCGGTAGGATTCATCGATATTTCTCAACCGATGGGCCATGTCGATAAAGCGCGGATCGTCCGCCAGTTCCGGGCGCCCGCCTACCTCGCAAAAGGTCCGCCAATGCGCATCCCAGTAAGGGAGCACAGCGAGATACAGGCCATCCTGACAGCGATAGGGCTTGCGGTGTTCCGCCATCAAACGGGGGTATCCCGCCCCGGCAAGGGGCGGCTCAAAAGTTTGCCCCCAGAGATGTTCCACCATCAGCCAGGACACGACGGACTCGAACATCGGCACCTCGATCTCCTGACCTTCGCCGGTTCTCTGGCGATGAAAGAGTGCGGCAAGAACGGCCTGGACCACGTAGAGCGCTGTTGTCTTATCGGCCACCACGGTCGGCAGATAGCGGGGAGCGCCGAGCACACGTTCCTGCAAGGACGCAATGCCGCTGACCGCCTGGATGGAATCGTCGAGGGCCCCTTTTTGCCCATAGGGCCCGTTCTTGCTGTAGCCATATGTCGCGCAATAGATGATCTTCCCGTTCGCGCCACGCACGGATTCATAATCGAA
The DNA here is from genome assembly GCA_964225175.1 of Candidatus Nitrosopumilus sp. Lineage (GTDB taxonomy): Bacteria > Pseudomonadota > Gammaproteobacteria > Xanthomonadales > SZUA-36 > WTJD01. The sequence goes on from CAXQNK010000132.1 coordinate 80,620, forward strand.
TCCCAGGCGATTCATGGCACCGGGTCGAAAATTGTGAATGAGGACGTCCGCACCCGAAATGATATTCATCGCCGCAGCCCTGCCCGGCTCAGACTTGAGGTCCAGCACGAGGCTGCGCTTGTTGCGATTGCAGTTCAGAAACAATGACGCCATGTCCGAGTGATTCTGATAGGGACCAAGATTTCGATTGGTGTCGCCCGAGGGCGGTTCGATCTTGACAATGTCCGCACCCATATCACCCAGGATCTGGCATGCATAGGGGCCGAGCACCACGCTGGTCATCTCGATGATGCGCACACCGGCCAGGGGGGCGCTCACGAGGCTGCACCGAGGGCAGGATCCAGCCCGTAAACCCGCAGCGCGTTATCACGCATAAACTTGCGGCGCACTTCAGGCTTGAGATCAAGGGCATTTATCTCGTCCACGGTCCTTTTGAACCTCAGGACCGGAAAATCGCTGCCGAAGATCACCTTGTCCTGCCCGTAGCTGTTGATGAACTTGACCACCGCTGCGGGCCAGTACTTCGGGCTGTGCGCATCCGTACACAAAAACACGTTTTCATGTTTCCATGCCATTGCGATCATTTCCTCGTGCCACGGGATGCCTACGTGCGTCCCGATCAGTTTGAGTTCGGGCAAATCACAAGCAATGTCGTCGAGGTAGATGGGTCTTCCGACCGAGCGGCAGCGATGTTCCTTGGAATAAATCAGGGATTGGCCGACCTGCATCTGCACCGGAATCCCCAGCTCGATGCACTTTGCGTAAAACGGATAGTAGCGGGCATGGTTGGGCTCGAGATCAAACCAGTGTGGATAGATATGGGCGCCGATGAAGCCCAACTCCCGGACCGCATGCTCAAGGGCGCGAACCCCGTCCATCCCTTCGAAGGGATCGATACCCACCAGCCCTGAAAAACGGTCCGGGTGGCTTGCGACCGCGTTCGCCACCAACTCAGGTGGCATGTGATAACAACCCGGCAAGCCTACGCGTCCTGATTTGGCGGCCACGAGAAATCCATGTGCAATGCCGGCCTGGTCCATTTCTGCAAGCATATCTTCCAGAGAAATCCCGTTGCTGGAATGTTGGCCCTTGACCTTGCCCAGGAAGAAGTCATCCGTCCAACCAGGACGTTGCGCCAGGGCTTCAGGCGTCCAAATGTTCACCACTGCGTCAATGATTCCGTAGCTGCTCACCTGCGTTCCTCAGAGTCCCAATACCGCCATGCTGGCGCCACAAAGGAACAGGGTACCTCCCGCCAGCGCATGCGCAAAGCGTCCGAGTCCAGGTGCCCGCAATCTGCGCAAGCCGATATGCAATGCAGCCACCATGATCAACATGGTCAGAACGGTCACGATGCCGAATACACTGGTGACCAGGAGAACACCCGTCCAGCTGTGCATTGCCGCGGGATACATCAGCAGCGGAATCAGGGGTTCGCAGGGCCCGAGCACGAAAATAACGAAAATCAGCCAGGGCCCCAATGTCCCCTGCCCGGATTGTTCGTGAAGGTGAGCGTGTTCGCTCTGGTGATCGTGAACATGGCAGTGCATCAGGTCGCCGTGGCGATGCCAGTGCACGTGGGGTTTTTTCCGCCAGGCCTGGCGGAACCCCCAGACCATGTAGGCCAGTCCGAACCCACACAGCAGCCAGGCGGCCATCTCGCCACGCATGGCCTCAATCGCGGTCAGACCCGCCAACGCGGACCCAAGTGTGATGCCGACCACACCCAGGGCAATGGACCCGACGAGGTGGCCCAGCCCACACCACAAAGTGATCTTGAGGGTCTTGGCGAGGCTCCAGCCGCGCGACTTGGCCAGAGCGGTAAACGGCAGGTAATGGTCAGGGCCCAACAGAGTATGGACCGCGGCAATAGCGGCTGCTGTTCCGGCGAGAAGAATGACGTCAGGCGTCATGGCGCAGGCCCCACCAGTTCAATCAATTCACCCGAAGGCCCTCTGAGTAAAAGGCTGGATTGACCGTTGTAAGGCGCCTCTGTCAGATTAACGGGCGAAGCCCCGCTCCGCGTGCTGACCTGATCCACGCTGCCGACGCGAAAAGACACCATGGCCGGCCCGCCAGGCAGCCCGATTGTGCTCAACGAGCGTGGCTCCGCCTCTTCGGGGTACTGGTCGATTTCGATGAGGAACGCCTCCTGGAGTTGGGCGATAGACAAGTCATAGATACTGTTTTCGTCTTTTCCCCAGGCCCGCGACAGCACGCTGATGCGATAAGGCCACGGGCCGCTAATGTCCTGATCCAGGATCTCCTTGTAAAACCGGCTCGTGGCTCCGATGTCCGCTGTGCCCAACACCATGATAAACACACGGTCCACCCAGGATTGTGCCGTGCCGATATTAAAGGTGGACAGGGCGGGGTCGATGACATGCGTGAGATAGAGCAATTCCTGATCGGGGCCGAGCACCTGCATGGCCCGGATATTTTGCTGATCGGTCAGGTAGGCAGGTTTGCCGATGATTTCAAATGATTCTGAATCCAGGCTTTGCTGAAGACGATCCGGATCCCGGGCCTGAATCTCGATGGCGTTCCAACCGAGTGTCTTCATCGGCGCATAGTTCCCGGTATCGGGGGTTTGCACCATGCGGATATAGACATCCGATGCGGAATCGGGACGCAACAACACCCACGGCGCACCCACGGCCGCGGGTGCCTGCCACGCCCTGGCCATATCGGTGGATAGTGTGCCACGCGCGACGGCCTGATAATCCAGGTTGCTTTCGTATGCCTGCTCCGAGCGCCCGAGGCTCATAACCAGAATTGTGACGATGTAAATGGACTTGAGCACGGTTTGGATTGGGTCTAAGTACTAATGATATATGTATAATACTTTTTATCTGACTGAGATGCGATAGCAAACGAGCACCCGCTCCACTGGATCATGCCGCGAACCCTTTTTGACAAACTCTGGAAAGCGCACGAGATTCAATGCCTGAATGACCACGAGTCTCTGCTATGGATCGATCGTATTTTCCTGCATGAGCGCACCGGCGCAATCGCGCTGAAACACATGCAGGAAACCGGGCGCAGCGTGCGCTCCCCCGAGCGGGTTTTCTGCACCATGGACCATATCGTGGACACCTTTCCCGGACGCGGTGATGAGACCCTCATGCCGGGCGGCAGGGCGTTCATCGAGGCCACTCGCTCGGCCGCAATGGCCGCAGGCATCAAGCTGTTCGATATCCATGATCCGGAACAAGGCATCATGCACGTGATTTCACCGGAGTTGGGCATCGCGCTGCCGGGCTTGACCGTGGTTTGCCCGGACAGCCACAGCTGCACCCTGGGAGGCATCGGGGCGCTCGCCTGGGGCATCGGTTCAACGGACGCCGAACACGCCATGGTCACGGGAACGCTGCGCGTTCACCGCCCGAAAAACATGCGGATTAATTTTATCGGGGACCTGCCCACAGACGTCACCGCGAAGGACATGGTGTTGCATGTCATCGCCCAGTTAGGTCATGGCGGCGGTAGCGGGTACGCCGTCGAATTCGCCGGACCGGCAATCCGCCAACTGGAAATTGAACAGCGCATGAGCCTGTGCAACATGGCTGTTGAGTTTTCGGCATTTACCGGACTGGTGGCGCCGGACCAAAACACGCTGGACTACGTGCGCGGGCGTCACTATGCACCCCGCGAAACGCACCGGGCGGCGGCCGAGCACTACTGGTCCGGCCTCCATTCCGATGCCGACGCCCCGTTCGATCTTGAAGTCGATGTCGATTGCAGCCGCATCCAGCCTACCGTGACCTGGGGCACCAGTCCCCAGCATTGCGCGCCACTTGGCGGCGTGGTGCCGGACCCTGAAGGGGAACCCGACGCGGAGCGGCGCAGGGGAATGAAGCAGGCCCTCGAATACATGGCGCTCACGCCTGGCACGGCCCTCGAGGACATTGGAATAGACGCGGCCTTTATCGGATCGTGCACCAACGCACGGCTCAGCGATCTCAGATCCGCTGCGGACTACCTGCGCGGGCGACGGGTCGCCCACGGCGTTCAGGCTGTGTGTGTCCCCGGCTCCAGTGCGGTCAAACGCGCCGCGGAACGCGAAGGCCTTGATGAAATATTCAAGTCAGCGGGCTTCGAGTGGCGAGAATCCGGATGCTCGATGTGTTTCTTCGCCGGCGGTGAGACTTTTGGCCCCGGAAAACGCGTTGTCTCGAGCACCAATCGCAATTTCGAGGGGCGCCAGGGACCGGGAACCCGTACCCACCTTGCCAGCCCGCTGACTGTCGCAGCTTCAGCCTGCTCCGGCAAGCTGCAAAGGGCCAGCAAACCATGAACAGGGCACCATTCAAACGGCACCGGGGCATCGTGGCGCCACTGCTGCTAAGCAACGTGAACACCGATGCCATCATTCCGTCGCGTGAGATGACGCGCGTGTCTCGGAAAGGCATGTCCAAGGGTCTTTTTGCCGGCTGGCGTTACCTTGCGGGGCCGGAACGGACACCCAACCCTGAATTTGTGCTCAACCACGATGAATTCTCGGGCGCGAGCATCCTGGTTTCAGGCAGCAATTTTGGTTGCGGTTCATCGCGCGAGCATGCCGTCTGGGCCCTCGCCGAATTCGGATTTAGAGTCATCATCGCGCCCTCTTTCGCCTCGATATTCGAGAGGAACTGCGTCAATAACGGGGTATTGCCCCTGGTTCTGAGACCCGAGGAGATCCAGCAGATCGTGGATGCGTGTGCGAAAGATCCACAGCAGCTGCAACTGGAGGTCGACCTCGAGGCGCAATCAGTCACTGTCCCGGATGGAACAGTTCACTTTTTTGCCTTTGACAGCCAGCAGAAAGAGGTGATGGTCAATGGATGGGACCCCATCGACCAGACGCTGCTGCATGCCGCCGAGATCGATGCATTCGAACGCCAGGACAAACAGGATCGTGCCTGGGCTTATGGAATGTTCTGAGCAGTCAGTCCGGCGCGGCACCCTAGCGAAGGTCAACCACTACTTTGCCGAGATTCTGGCCCGACAGCAGCCACTCGACAGCATCGGCAATATGTTCCAGGCCCCTGAAACGGCGGGTGTCCACGAGCGGTTCGAACTTTCCACTGCCCCAAGCCTCCGACAATCGCGATCGCGCATCGTCCGCGTATGCTGCAAACCGGTAGTTCATGAAGCCGCGCACTGATGCGGCCTTCCAGTACAGGCTGGTATAAATCCGTTCCTGGCTGACCCGCTCCGTGGGCAAACGATCACTCGTGTATCCGCACACGACCAGCCGTCCATGGGGCGCCAGTTGCTCGAGTAGCGCATCGAAGACAACACCCCCCACAGAATCCATCGCCAGATTCAAGGCATCAGGATATTCCGTGTTGAGCGCATCCGCGAGCGATTCTCTCCGATACTGGATCACTCGGACCGCTCCAATGCTGCGCAGCCATTGCGCCTTGGCATCAGACCCGCACACAGCGATCACATGGTTGCCCGCGGCAATCGCCCACTGCGTCATCACGTGACCCAGCCCTCCAGCAGCCGCCGTGATGCACACGGTTTCATTGCTGGCCATTTGTCCGACCTGCTCCAGGGCGACTACGGCGGAAACGCCGCTGGGTATAATGGCAAGCCACTGCGGTGTCGCCTCGGGCAGCGCGGTGGCCTCTGCTTCAGGGCAAAGCTGGTATTGACGATAAGCCTGCCCAACCCGAACCGTTGCAACCGCATCACCCACGGCGAAACGCGTCACGCCGCGACCGACTGCCTCCACGACGCCAACAGCTTCCACGCCGCAATCGGCAGGCGGCGTCACGGAGGCATGCTCCACGCGGTCGAGACACATCATCTGATCATAAACGCCGTTGACGCCAGCGAAATGGTTGCGTACCAGGAGCTCACCCGCAGCCGGGGCCCGGACAGGCTCTGAAACCACCGCAGTGCACGCACGGAACGAGTCGCCGAGGCGGTGGATGACCAGTTTCCGATTATCCGTCATGGCTGCACGCAAGCGGTCGCGGCTTCAGCGAGGGGCCTGCTCTGCCAGCTCCCCGGCCGCGCGACGGGAATCTATCCAACGCTTGAATACGGTCCAGCTGGTGTCGTTGGGCCGCGTATCATCTTCCGGCGGCGGCTCACGGTAGGTGGGGTAATTGAGCTCTATCTCTTCGCGCAATACCTTGGGCAGCTCGCCCCATTCATGCAACCGCATTCCGTGAGTAAAGTGAACCAGCACCCCGGAGCGTCCGCGCATCTTCATCCACGGCAGCCAGCCTGAAATGCGTCCCCAACTAATGACGGCATCCTGAATTTTGGTCTGAGCCGCATCCTGCGCATCCGCCAGCGGGTAGGCTGCCGTCAGGAATTCACTGGCGTGATACTTGCCGCCCTCAAAATCCTGGTAGTTGCCGGCCAATGGGTTGTTGTAGAACAGCAATGCGGCCTCACCGCCTTCCAGCACCCGCCCGTTAATGACGGTGGCCTCATCCCAATTAACCTGAGTTCGCCCCTCGCTGTCCCGGGCGAATCGCGGCGCTCGCGCGTTTACAGGGTCATTGTTGACATGCAGGACATCGACGGTCTCCCCCGTCCAGGGGTTCTCCCAACGACGCAGCACCTCGTTGGTTTCCGGATCAAGATAGAGCATGATCTCGCGGCTGACACTTCGAAAACCTACGCCACGCTGCGGATCCTCCAAACGGGCACATTGCCGGATATTCATACCCTGCACGTTGAATATATGTCGGTCCTTCTCTCCAGGAATGCGGCTATATGCCACGCCTTGCCACCAATACAGAGCGGTCTCCCCGGGCCGGTTCGAGCAAAAGACCTTGTTCTTTGCCATCAGGGCCTGGTCGGGGTCACTCAGATCGAACCGCTCGTCACCGGCAAAAGCGCCCACAGCGACAGCCAGCGAGACCAGGGCCAGCGAAACTCGGGCCATAGAAACAAATACCAGCGATATGGCGAAATTCTTCTTCATGTCACTGGCCCTCCCCGGACCGCTGCGCGTCCACGTGGTCCTTTACCGCCATCCAGCTGGTCCGGTTGGGCCGGCTGTCATCCAGTGGCGGAGGCGTCATGTACTCGGGATAGTTGTTTTTGAGTTCACTGAGCAGCGGCTCGGGAAGATCTTCGATCGAGGTCAAACGGCCGCCCACGGTGGAGGTAAACATCAGGCCGACTCGGTCGCCCATCTTCATCCAGGGCAGCCAGTCGGCCACCCGCGTCCAGGCGATGGTCATCCCGTCGAGCTTCTTCACATTCGGGTCCAGGACATCCTCCTCGAGCGCGTAATCGGTGAAGAACTCCGTGGCATGGTAGGTGCCGCCGATGTATTCCTGGTAATCGCCGCCCAGGGGGTTCTTGTAGAACAAGGGGTAGGCCGACGAAACAAACACCCGCCCGTTTTTGAAGGTGCCTTTGAACCGGAACGGCTCGCCATCGGCGTTGTAGGCATACAGCGGCCTGCGCATGTTGACCGGGTCATTGGCCACGTGGATGACATCGACCTGCTCCCCGGTCCAGGGGTTGGTCCAGGTATCAAGCACCGCACCGGTATCAGGATCGAGATAGAGCATGATCTCTCGACTGACACTGCGAAAACCAGGGCCCCGCACCGGATCGTGAAGGTTTTTGCACTGCCGGACATTCACCCCGATCACTTTGAACAATTTGCGGTCTCTTTCGCCCTCCACGCGACTGAAGAATCCGCCCTGCCAAAAGCCGATCGTCATCTCGCCTTCCTTGAGCGAACAGGTGAATTTCTGCTGAATTTTTACGGCATCCTCCGGAAGCATCGGATCCAGGCGATCAGCATGCACCTTTACCGCACCCAATGCGGCAACGGCGATGACCACGACGATATTTTTCATTTTCAATCACTCCTGATGTTGTACCGCGGGCTACAGGGACGGGCGTGCATCATGTCTCGAGACCACTGAGCAATTGACCAGCATCCACTTGAGGTTCATACCAATGCGATCGGCCAGTGGTGTGGTAAATGCGTAACCATGATCCTTGACGCTGCCATCCGCCAATTTCTCCATCGCATAGATCACCAGCGAATTGCGATTAAAGTTACCGCTGTCCTTTTCATTGAGGATGTGCCAGGTTACCGACTGCAGCAACAGGCCAATCTCTCGTGCTTGATCGTCGCGAGTGTTAAACCAGTGCATGCCGCCCTTGTCGTGCAACACGATATCGTCATAGCGCTCGAAGGGTTCGTCCCGCCCACCGCCCACGCCGGGCAGATCGGCATAACAATGAAACTCCCTGGCCCGTTCCAGCCAGTAAGCCGTTCCGGATGCCACACCGGTCAGGCGGACCGGCGGCTCATCCGCTGTCGGGGGCAGCCACTTGTGATCGACCCACAGCAGGCTGCCGGCTGAGACCTCGATGAAATTGCTTGTGAAAACCTCTTTGCCCTGCCACTCAAAGCGGCAAGCCCGCGTTCTCTGCTCACCATGGAAGTGTTCACCGCGGCGTTCAAAAATGTAGTCACAGCCCTCTGTGCGCTGCAGATCATCGGGGCTCAAACCGGCCCAGTCCCCGGCCTCGAGACGACCGCCAACATCCATGTAGTGGCGCATGACAAGCAACGCACCATCGGACGCCAGCCCGAGTGTGGCGAGGCGTCGGGAAACGCGCTGTTCTTCACCCGCACCTACCGTGTTCGTCCAGATAAAAACATGCTGGCCAAAAGCTGGCGCGCTCACCCGCGCGATCTGCGTGTGAACCCTTTCATGCCGGTCCGGATCCTCCAGGCCACGCCTGCGATCGAAATAATTCTGGTTGGCGTTGTCGTATCGACCCGGAAGTAACTCATTTAATATCAACAAATTACGCTCTGCAGGTGTGGAGTCCTGACCCTGAGCCCAGGCCCCTGCCGGGAATGTTATGAACAGCATCAAGGTGAAATACCAGCGGTTCATCTCTCTGAATCTCCGAAGTTGCGTTGCACAAGCATGGCTTGGGATGACTACACCCCATTTTGACTTATAATTATATCATTATGGCTTAATAGCCCGATTGTCGTTTCCCGGAGGCCCACATGCACACTGCCGCGCCCCCGCGTTCCCGGGCTCCATCCATTGTCCTGCTGGGCATTGCCAGCAGCCTGTCGCCCTTCGGCGTGACCATCGCCGTCCCGGCGCTGGCCAGCATTGCCTCGCAATTCTCCGCGGATTTCGGAGAGGTCCAGTGGGTCATATCCGCCTACCTGTTCGGCCTCGGCATCGCGCAGCCCTTCAACGGGTTCCTGTGTGACCGATTTGGTCGTCGGCCTGTGATGCTCGGCGGCTTCACCCTGTTTGTCGCCAGCAGCCTGGCGGCTGCTTTCAGCACCAGCCTGGCGCAATTGATCCTGTTACGACTGCTGCAGGCCGTGGGGGTCAGCGTTGGCACCGTGGCGAGCCGGGCAGTCATTCGCGACACGCATGACGCACTCGGGTCGACCATTGCCCTGTCATGGGTCTCTGCAATCATGGGGTTTGCACCGATCCTGGCGCCCGTCCTTGGCGGACTGCTCGGCGCCCAGGGCGGGTATTCGCGGATATTCCTTGCCAGCGCGCTGCTGGGTGCAATGGTGCTGTGCCTGCTGCACCTGAATCTCAGGGAAACCCTGCAACCCGAACAGGCGCGACCCCGGTGGTCGCAATGGATGAAGAACTACAAGCACCTGCTCTGTTCGTCCCGTTTCCTGGCCTACTCCCTGATTTTTGGCTTCAAACAAGGCAGCTTTTTCGCATTCCTCGCCATTGGTGCAGTGGTGTTCCAAAACCAGTTCGGGATTGGGCAAAAACAATTTGGCCTGATCTGGGGTTTGATGGCGTTCACCTACGTCGCTGGCGCCATCATCAGCGCAAAGATGATCCGCCGATACGGCCAGCGCCCGGTCATGCATCTGGCCATCGGGGCAACGCTCGTGGCTGGATGGCTGATTGCATGGAACAGTACGTCCGGGGGGCCTTCGCTTTTCGGCCTGCTGATGCCACTTGCAGTCATGATGGCGGCCGCGGGCACCATCACGCCGGTGGCACTCGCCGGCGCGGTCAATGCTCACCCTGAGATTGCGGGCACCGCATCGGGGCTGTCCAGTGCGCTGGGCATCGTGGTGGGGGGATCCTTTACCGTGCTGTCAGGTTACATCTATGCCGATTCTTTCCTGCCGGTGGCCCTGCTGATAGCCTTTTCGGTCACCATGGCCACGGCAATCTGGACCGGGGTCAGTCGGCTTGATTCCGATTAAGGCTCTCCCGGTTCGTCGCTGATCCTGCCAACCCGCTGATCAATGGCATCACGTGCCGCCCACGACCCCCCCCAACATCCAACGCTCAACAGAGGCTTCATCAAAACCGAAGGCGCTCAGGACATCCCGGGTATTTTCGCCCGGAGCAGGCAAATCCTGGTAAACACCGAACCTCTGCTCGCTCATCTCGATGGGCAATGCGGGCAGATTAAGCGCTTGACCGGCACGCTCTCCGCGGTTCATCGTCACCGCCACCAGGCCGCCACCTGCGTTGAGATGCGGGTCATCGAACAGGTCGGATGGTGAATTGATCGGCGCGAACGGAATGCCTGCCTGCTCAAGTCGGTCTATGGCTTCTTCCTGCGTCATGGACCGGAACATCGGCACGATGACTTCGAAAATCCTGGTTCTTTGCTCCACGCGCGCGTTGTTGGTGTCGAGTGCCGCGTCATTGCCCAGATCGTGCAATTCAAATGCAGAGCAAAACGCCTTCCAGAGGCTGTCACTCACCACTCCGACAAACAGCTGAGCACCCTCAGCGCACTCAAATATGTCGTAAATCGACCAGGCAGAACGCCTCACCGACATCGGTTGCGGCGGATCACCGAGTACCCCCTCTTGCGCCATATGCTGTCCCATCATGAAAGCCGTGGTTTCGAACAGTGAGCTGGAAACCTTCTGGCCACGGCCCGTTTCATGTCGCTGCTCTATAGCGGACAGGATCCCAATGACACCGAACATGCCGCCGGTGATGTCGATCACCGAGGAACCGGCCCGCATGGGTTTCCCGGGAAGACCGGTCATGTAGGCCAGTCCGCCCATCATTTGCGTCACCTCGTCCAGGGCCGTGCGCTGCTCATAAGGCCCGGACAGAAACCCCTTGAGTGAGCAATATACGAGGCGAGGATTCCGCTCTCTCAGGGCCTCCCAGCCAAAGCCCAGACGTTCCATCGCTCCCTGCCTGAAGTTTTCGATCAGCACGTCAGCCTGATCAATCAGGCCCAGCGCGATTTCACGTCCCTCGTCCGACTTGAGGTCAATACAGATACTCTGCTTGTTGCGGTTATACATCGGGAAATAACCCGCGCCCGAGCCATTCAGCCCTCGGGTCTTGTCGCCACCCAGTGGCTCGACCTTGATGACACGTGCGCCGAGGTCAGCCAGCACGGCACCCGTCACCGGACCCATCACCATGTGACTGAATTCGATCACGGTTAATCCTGCAAGTGGTCGCTGTGACTGCTCCATTCGCTGCTTCCTTGTAAGCGCTTTATATTCTGTCTGGCAAGATCGGAGAATTTGTTATTATGTTATAACATTAAATCATTCCCTGCCCAAGGACAGCCACCCTATTGAGCATCGACATTATCGTCTCCGAAGTCGGCCCGAGAGATGGGCTGCAAAGCATTGACCAGGTCATGCCGACGGCGGCAAAAAAACAGTGGATACAGTCCCAATTCGAAGCGGGCACACGAGAAATCGAGGTGGGCTCTTTCGTGCCACCAAAGCTTTTACCCCAAATGGCGGACAGCGCCGAGATCACGGCATTCGCCTGTTCCATCGAGGGGCTGGATGTTGCCGTTTTGGTCCCGAATCGAAAAGGGCTGGAGAATGCCCTGGCGGCCGGTCCACCCGACAAGATTTCAATCCCCTTGTCGATGAGCGAAAGTCACTCGATTCGCAATGTACGAAAAACGCATGCCCAGATGCTTGAGGAAATTGCCCGTTGCCTTGAGCTGTTGCAGACATTCGCCCCGGAAAATCGACCGCATTTCGAAGTCGGGCTGGCCACCGCATTTGGTTGCACGATAGAAGGCCGGGTACCTGAGGATCGGGTGATCCGGATGGCAGAAAAGCTCGCGGAAATGGGGGTCGATGAGGTGGGATTGTCTGACACCACCGGGTACGGAAACCCTGTACAACTCAAGCGATTGGCAAAGGGAATCTGGTCAGCAATTGGCCGAGAGCGCCTCAATGGCGTTCACCTGCACAACACGCGCGGACAAGGCCTCGCCAATGCAGTGACCGCGGTGGAACTCGGCTTCACCACCATCGACAGCTCCCTGGGCGGTATCGGCGGCTGCCCCTACGCTCCGGGTGCCAGTGGCAACATCGTGACCGAGGACCTGGTGTTCCTGCTTGAAGCCATGGGTCTCAGAACAGGTATCGACCTTGAGAAACTGCTCGAAGTACGCCAGCAGGTCCAGGACGCCCTGCCCGAAACCCCGCTGTATGGTTTTATTCCGGATGCGGGACTGCCCCGTACAGATCCGGCGCGCTGAAGCTCAAAGTGCGGTGCATGCACTTCCCGGTGATGACACCGGCAAGGCGGGCGCTCATTATTCGCCGTAGGGTATCCAGATATTTTTCACCTCGACCGCCCTGCGGATAAAGTCCGTGGCCGCGCCCTGCTCCGGGTCTTCCCAGTCGTGGAACCGACCGTAGTTCACCCAGGTGCGCTTCATGGTCGCAGCTGCCTCGAACTCAACCTCCCGGCTGCCCTCGACGGTGCCCCAGTACCAAAGCCCCTCGATGTCATAATGCCTGGCCAGTTCGCCGCTCAAAGCTTCTCGCTCACCGATGACAAAATTGATGACCCCTCCTGGCACGTCGGAAGTGTCCAGGACCTGGTAAAGATCCGCAGCCAGCAATGCATAGTGCAATGAAGGCACGACGACGACGCGATTACCCATGGCCAACGCGGGCATCATGGTTGAAATCAGGCCAAGTAACCCGGCCTCCTCAGGCGCGACAATACCGATGACACCCAGGGGTTCACGCATGGCCATCGTCACGTTTCGGAATGGTGTCGCATGCACCCGACCATCATACTTATCCGCCATCGCGGCCCAGGTGAAAATGCGATCGATACACAGGGCAAATTCCTTCCTGGCGACACGCGCGCTGCGCCCGGACAAGGCCTGGATCCGGGCCACGAACTCATCGCTTCGGGGCTGCAGGTTCTCCGCAAGGTAATACAGCACCTGCGCCCTGTGATGCGCCGTCGCAGTCGTCCACGCCGTGGCCGAGCGCGCGGCGCTGACCGCATCGCGGATGTCTTTCCGCGAACCTGCAGGAATTTCAGAAACGACACGGCCCCTGGCATCCCTCGACAGCAGGCTGTAACCCCGATCAGGGCGGACTTGCCGGCCACCGATGTACAGCTTGGCGGTTCGGTCAATCTCCCCGGAAGAACCCGAATGCTGAGCTTTGGGCTCTGCATCGGGCAAAGGCGTCTTCGCCTTGCTCAACAGGCGGGACTCCCAGGCCGGCTTCACGTACTCGTACAGCCCCTCCTTGCCTCCCTCACGACCAAACCCGGATTCCCGGTAACCTCCAAACCCCGCAGCCGCATCAAAATGATTGGTGCAATTGATCCAGACCGACCCCGCTTTCAGCTTGGGCGCCACATCAAGAGCGAGATTGATGTTTTCTGTCCAGACACTGGCAGCCAGGCCGTAACGTGAATTATTTGCCAGCGCCACCGCCTCGGCCGGCGTTCTGAAGGTCATGGACACCAGCACGGGGCCAAATATTTCCTCCTGCGCAAGCGTTGCAGAGGGATGAACTTCGGTCAGCAGCGTGGGTGGATAGAAGCATCCTTCCGCAGGCATTTCGCAGGCGGCCTGCCAGAGTTGCCCACCCTCGGAAACCCCCAGTTCCACCAGTTCGGTAATGCGCTGCAATTGCACTTCATCGACGATCGCACCGATATCGATGCCCTTGTCGAGAGAATCACCCACCAGCAATTTGTCCATTCGCTCACGAATTTTTTCATGTAAAAGTTCCGCGATCGACTCCTGGACCAGCAACCGTGAACCGGCACAGCAGACCTGGCCCTGGTTGAACCAGATCGCATCCACAAGCCCTTCAATCGAGCTGTCAAGGTCGGCGTCTTCAAATACCATGAACGGGGATTTGCCACCCAGTTCCAGGGTGAGTTTCTTGCCTGTCCCGGCGGTGACCTGGCGTAAATGACGGCCCACTTCCGTGGATCCCGTAAAGGCAATCTTGTCCACCCCGGGATGTTCCGCGAGAGCCGCGCCCGGTGCTGCTCCGCCAAGAACGAGGTTAAAGACACCGTCAGGCAGGCCAACCTCGTCACAAATCTGCGCCAGCAATACTGCGGTGGCCGGAGTAAACTCTGCCGGCTTGAGAATGACCGTATTGCCCATCGCCAAAGCCGGTGCGATCTTCCAAGCCGCCATGAGCAGGGGAAAGTTCCACGGAATGATCTGGCCGACCACTCCAAGGGGCTGGTATCCGGGAAGCTCACGCTCCATGACCTGCGCCCACCCTGCATGGTGGTAGAAGTGCCTGGCGACGAGCGGAATATCAATATCCCGGGACTCTCTGATTGGTTTACCGTTGTCCAGGCTTTCCAGGACGGCAAACAGGCGACTGTGTTTTTGCAGCTGACGGGCAATTGCATACAGGTAGCGCGCCCGCTCATGGCCTGAGGTTTTTGCCCAGGCAGCCTGTGCCTCGCGGGCCGCGGCAATCGCACGGTCTGCGTCCCGAGCGTCTCCTTCCGCAACTTCTGCCAGCCTTACACCTCGCGCCGGGCTTCGGGTTTCAAACCACTCGCCACTGGCCGGGTCAGACCATTGTCCGCCAATGTAGTGGCGCAGCTTGCCCGCCCTGGCCTCAAGCCACGCCTCGGCAAAGTCCGTCGCCTCGGGCGCTGGACCATAATCCATGGTGTCAAATATTTCCCTGATGCTCATGACCCTAACCTGCCGGGTGCCGGAATGATGCGGAGTAACTGCCTGTCAGGCGATGTTCCAATTGCCGTTCGATATCACCAAGAAGGCTGCTGGCACCAAAACGGAAAAGATGCGGATTCAGCCAGGCATGGCCGAGTTCCTCTTTCATGAGAATGAGGTATGCCAGGGCGTCTTTCGCAGTGCTGATGCCACCCGCGGGTTTATACCCTACCTTGTATCCCGTCAGTCGGTGATAATCGCGAATGGCCCGAGCCATGACGAGGCTGAAGGGCAAAGTGGCATTGACCGCCTCCTTGCCCGTGCTGGTCTTGATGAAGTCGGCGCCAGCCATCATGCACACCCAGCTTGCCCTTGCGACGTTGGCCAGGGTGCCCAGTTCGCCCGTGGCCAGGATCGTTTTGATGTGCGCCTTGCCACAGGCTTCGCGATATGCACGGACTTCTTCGTAAATACCGGCCCAGTCACCCGTCAGTACCTTGCCACGACTGATCACGATATCGATCTCCGTGGCGCCCGCCTTGACTGACTCACGTATCTGGGCAATCTTGAGATGCATGGGAATCTGGCCCGCGGGAAAGCCCGTGGACACCGCAGCCACGGGGATACGCCCATCGCCGATCGACTGGACCGCAGTAGCGATAAGATTGTGATACACGCACACTGCGCCCGTCGTCAAACGCAGATCTGCAACCCCGAGACCCTCCAGGATGTCGGATCGAACCGGTTGTAAAGCCTTCTGACACAGTCTGCGCACTCGCCCCGGCGTGTCGTCTCCCGAGAGGGTGGTCAGATCCATGCAACTGATGGCCTTCAAAAGCCACGCCGTTTGGTAATCGTTTTTGATAGAGCGACGCTTGCCCATACTTGCCGCTCGCCGTTCCACGGCACTGCGATTGACCCGAACCCGTCCGACCCATTCCGACGCCCAGTTCATCCCCGGATTACGGTCCAGACCCTGGTCCTGGACCGGGCCCTGCGGCTTCAATGAAAATACGTTGCTCAACGGTCGCTACCCCGGTTTTTTTCAAGCGCTTCAGTATAGTGCGCCTGCTGGTTTGGTGCACCCGTAAGCACGGGTGCGTCATGCGGTTCATGAACCCGGGATCTATTTATGGCAGACTGAGCGACCCAAATATCAGGAGGGCGAAAGCGCGCCCTCGCCAGCCCCCGTGTCTTTTAGGAGAACTCATGTTCCGTTTATCCTTTATCACATTGTTTTTTATAGGCTTTATTTCACTCTCTCATGCCAATGAAGATGATGCGGGCGATCAACCCGGCCTGAACGAGGCGACCCTGAATGGATTGAAATGGCGCGGAATCGGACCGGCCATGACCGCAGGGCGCATTGCTGACATTGCTATGCATCCCGAGGACCGCAACACCTGGTTTGTTGCTGTGGGCAGCGGCGGGGTGTGGAAAACCAGCAACCGGGGCATCACCTGGAATTCAATATTTGACGGTCAGGGCGCCTACTCCATCGGCTGTATCACCGTCGATCCCAGTGACCCGAATACGATCTGGGTGGGCACCGGGGAAA
Organism: Candidatus Nitrosopumilus sp.; assembly: GCA_964225175.1. GTDB lineage: Bacteria > Pseudomonadota > Gammaproteobacteria > Xanthomonadales > SZUA-36 > WTJD01. The sequence continues at coordinate 97,085 of CAXQNK010000132.1, forward strand.
ATGTCAGCGGCCGCCACGTGGGCTACGGTGACGGCGTGTACAAGAGCACGGATGGGGGGGCGAGCTGGAACAACATGGGACTGCAAGACTCCGAGCACATCGGCATGATCCGCGTCGACCCCCGCGACTCGAGCGTGGTCTACGTGGCAGCCCAGGGACCGCTCTGGTCAGCGGGTGGTGAACGGGGCCTGTACAAAAGCACGGATGGGGGGGCAAATTGGTCTTTGATTCTCGCCGGCGAGAATGAGTATACCGGTGTGAACGAGGTCCACTTTGACCCACGCAATCCTGATGTGCTCTACGCCTCGACGCATCAGCGCATGCGCAACGTCGCTGCCCTGATTGACGGCGGCCCCGGCTCTGGAATTCATAAATCTGAAGACGGCGGCGCCAGCTGGAAAGAGCTGACACGCGGCGTCCCCGGTGAGGACAAAGGCAAAATCGGCCTGGCCATTTCGCCGGTCGATCCGGACGTGATTTATGCCACCATCGAGCTGGCCCAGCGCACGGGTGGCATGTGGCGCTCAAGCGATGGCGGCGCGAACTGGACCAAGCAAAGCGGGGAGTTCTACTCCGGCACCGGACCCCATTACTACCAGGAGCTGTTCGCAAGCCCTCACGACGTGGACACCGTATACCAGGTGGCGCCCGGACTGCACCGGTCCACGGATGGCGGCAAAACCATGACCCAGGTCCGCAATCGCCACGTACATGGGGACTATCACGCGGTCGTCTTCGATCCCGACGATCCGCGCTACCTGATGGTGGGCACCGACGGCGGGCTGTACGAAAGTTTCGACGGGCTGGAGAATTGGCGTTTTTTCGCAAACATGCCGATCACACAGTTCTACAAGGTGGCCGTAGATTATGACGAGCCGTTCTACAACATTTATGGCGGCACCCAGGATAACAACACTCAAGGCGGACCTTCACGCACCGACAACGTGCACGGCATTCGCAACAGTGACTGGTTCATCACGGTATTTGCCGACGGACACCAACCGGCGGTAGACCCGGGCAACCCCGACATCGTCTATTCAGAATGGCAGGAGGGCAACCTGGTGCGTTTCGATCGAACCACGGGTGAGATCGTCTACATTCAGCCTCAACCCGCCGAGGATGAACCCAGCGAACGGTTCAATTGGGATGCGCCCATCGTCATCAGCCCACATGACAATGCACGACTGTATTTTGCGAGCCAGCGGGTATGGCGCAGTGATGACCGGGGCGACAGCTGGCGACCGGTCAGTGGAGACCTGACGCATGCCCGGGATCGCCTCGCGCTGCCCATGATGGGCCGCGTGTGGAGCTATGACTCGGCCTGGGATCTCTGGGCCATGTCCAAATACGGAACCATTTCTTCGCTGTCCGAATCTCCGGTGGTGGAGGGCTTGCTGTATGCGGGGACTGATGACGGCCGGATTCAGGTCAGTGAGGACGGCGGGGAAAACTGGCGCGCGACGGATCGATTGCCGGGCGTTCCCGAAAACTTTTTCGTCAACGACATCAAAGCCGACCTGCATGACCCCGATACCGTGTACGTGGTGGTGGATGACCACAAATCGGGTGATTTCGCCCCTTACGTACTTAAAAGCACCAACCGCGGCCGCAGCTGGAAGAGCATCAGCAGCAACTTGCCCGACCGCCACATCGTGTGGCGCCTCGTGCAGGATCATGTCCGGCCCGAGTTGTTGTTTGTCGGCACGGAATTCGGCGTTTTCTTCAGCATTGACGCTGGTGCCCAGTGGACTCGGCTTGCTGGCGATGCGCCCACAATTTCATTCCGCGACCTGGTCATTCAACAGCGGGAGAACGATCTCGTGGGTGCGACCTTCGGGCGCAGCTTCTTTGTCCTTGATGATTACTCACCGCTGCGAGAGCTGACTGCAGAAAGCCTCGCCAGTGAAAAAATGCTGTTCCCCGTGCGTGATGCGCTCTGGTACATACCGCGTATGCCCCTGGGTGAACAGCGCACGGGCAGCAAGTCATCACAAGGTGACGCCTATTACATTGCGCCGAATCCGCCTTTTGGGGCGGTCATTACCTATTACCTTCCCGAGGGTATCGAGACGCTCAAAGCACAGCGCCTGGAACGCGAAAAAACCGTAGCTGCGGAGGGTGGCGATACACCCTACCCCGGGTGGGAAGCATTGCGCACGGAAGAAAGGGAACCAGAGCCTGCGATCATTCTGACCATTCGGGACGCCGAGGGCGCCACGGTGAGGCAGTTGGAAGGCCCCGCAAAACCCGGATTTCACCGGATTGCCTGGGACCTTCGCTATCCCAACTCATCGCCGTGGCGGGAACGCCGATCTGATGACTGGCCCGAAGCAGGCGGCCCGCTGGCCGCGCCAGGGTCTTACACCGTCAGCCTGGCAACACGAACGGGTGGTGAAATCCGTGCAACCGGGCTTGAACAGCCCATTGAGGTCAAGCTGATGCGCCAAAACGGCCTGGCGACCCGACCCGCACTGGCCGTAGTCGAATTCGGATTGCGCTTCGACGAGGTGACCCGGCAGGTCCAGGGTACTGTCGCCGCGGTGGACAGCGCGCTGGAAGAACTCGGCGCCGTGCGGCAAACCTTGCCGCGCTCAGCTGCAGAGCCTGCCTTGCTCACCGAAGTCATGAACCTGGAACGCGAATTGCAGGACATCAAACTGAACGTCAGCGGGGACCGCATGCTGGAAATGGCGGGTGCGCAGGGCCCCGTCTCCATATCGGCACGCCTGGGAGTAGTGAGCATGGGCACCTCGTTTTCAAGCTATGGACCCACACCAATGCATGAAGACAGTCTGCGCATCGCCGAACAGCAATTTGCGAACATCCTCAAGCGTCTCGACCCGATATTCGAAGTCCAGCTGCCAGCCTTGCGGCAACGACTCGATGCTGCCAGGGTGCCATGGACACCCGGCCGGGATCTGTCAGCAGGGGACTAGAATTTGAAACTCGTTCGATGGGCGGGCACCTTGCTCCCGCCACTCATGATGTTGTGTTTCGAGCGCGCGACATTTGCCAATTACGACGCCGAGATGCGCGAGATCGAATATGTTCAGGTGACCGCCACTCGGCGTGCCGAGCGAGACTTCGACGTGGCCGCCGCCCTGTCGCAGATTGATGATGCCAGCATACGCTCGGAGGCGCCCGACGTGCTGGCTGAGATGCTGCGCGGGCTCCCAGGTACGTTTTTCCAACAAACGACACCCGGCCAGGGCATTCCCATCATCCGCGGCCTGAAGGGATCACAGGTGCTTCACCTGGTGGATGGAATTCGCCTCAATAATGCGTTTTTCAGGGACGCGCCCAACCAGTATCTGGGCCTGGTGGACGCCTACTCGACACGTAAAATCGAAGTAGTGCGAGGCTCCGCCGGCAGCCTGTACGGAGCGGACGCCATGGGCGGAGTTGTGAACATCCTGACCGCGGAGCCCCGCTTCGATGACGAATACTGGCGCCAGAATATGTCCCTTTACGGTGCCTACAACCATGCTGATCGTGGCTGGGTGGGTCGCGCAGAAACCGAAGGCGGGCAACAGGGCTTTGCCTGGCGCGGCGGTGTGACCTGGCAGGACACCGGCGACCGGCGCGTGGGCGGCGGCGACAGGGTCGTACCCTCGGCTTACCAGGCCCGCGCAGCGGACCTGAAGTTCATTTTCGATCTGGGTACATTTTCGGAGCTGATGCTGAACGCGCAATTTGGCGAACAACCCAATACCCCGCGCATTGATGAACTCGTGCCTGGCTTTGGGCAAACCGAGCCTGCCTCCGCCGAATACGCCTTCAAACCCAATCGCCGGAATTTTTTTCATGCGCGTTGGCGTCATGAAAGTACATCCCGATGGTTCGACAGTTTGCAGGTTCATGCCGCACGGCAGGTGATCACCGATGATCGAATCACCCGCGACTGGAATTCCCCCTTGCTCAATCGGGAAGGCAACTCGAGCACGCTCGATGTACTGAATGCCCAGTGGGATTTCACTCTCAGCGGCGGCCAACTCATGACCTGGGGCCTCGAGCTTAACCATGATCGGATCGAAAGCAGCCGTCAGCGTGAGAACCTCGACACCGGCGAACTGCGCGACGTGCGCAGTCGGTTTCCGGATGGCTCGAGCATGGACAGCATCTCTGCCTTTGCTGCACTCGACTGGCAAGCCGCGGCTCGATGGCATGTCGGAGCCGGTCTTCGTTACAGTCGCTTTGACATTCGTCTTCCAAAGGCCCCTGACATTGCAGCGGCCAAGTTAACGCCGGCTGACGTCACCGGAGACCTCAGGGTATTGTTCGAAGTCTCGCCTGCACTGCATTTTGTGGCCAATGCAGGGAGAGGTTTCCGACCCCCCAACATTTTTGATCTTGGCACCCTTGGTCCGCGGCCGGGCAACCGTTTCAATATTGCCAATACCGATCTTGGCCCCGAGTCGGTAGTGAACATCGATATGGGCCTGAAGGGGCTTTCAAGCCACTTTGAATTCGAGGTTTTCGTTTTCAAGCTCGACTACCGGGACAAGATCACATCCGTACCCACGGGCGAGTTCACCCCGAGTGGCCGCATGATTGTGCGCAGCGAAAATCGGAACGAGGTCCGCATTTTCGGACTCGAAGCCGGCGCGCGTTGGATGCCAGGTGCCGACTTCAATGTTTACGGCGTGATCAACTTCACCCGGGCAGAGGAATCCGAAGAATCCGGATTGAAGGTTCCTGGTGATCGCATTCCGCCGCTGAATGGCAAACTGGGCCTTGAACACCAGATTTCCGCGAGCTGGCGCTGGGACCTTTACTGGCTTTTTGCAGGGGAGCAGGACCGCCTGAGCCCAAGGGATATGAGGGACCCCCGCATCAATCCCCAGGGCACTCCGGGCTGGGGGACGCTCAACGCCTCGCTGGGCTGGCAGCCCAATGCGCGATTCGAGGCGGGTATCCGGTTGGAAAATCTCGCCGACAAACGGTACCGGGAGCACGGCTCAGGCATCGATGCACAGGGATTCAATATCGGGCTCTGGCTTCAGGCCAGCTGGTGAACCCGCCGCGACCACTGACGTACCAAGCTCGAAAAAGCTGAAAACTTATACCGCCGGCCGTTCAGGGTGTCGCGAACGCTGACAAGGTCTGGACGAGGAAAGACGAGAAAATGATCAAGCCCATTAACACATCTTCACTTCGCGCCCTGCGCGCTCTGGCCGGGCTGTTCGTGCTGTTCATCCCGAGCTCTTAAGGACAGGAAAAACGACAACCGCAATTCCCCGGACTGGAACAGTGGCTGGGGCCCGCTCCTGAATTTCACGTGCTTGTGGTCAGTTTTGACGCGCTGCGAGCCGATACATTGGGCAGCTATGGCTATGACAGGCAGACCGCTCCGAACATCGATCAATTCGCAAACCGCTCGATCGTCTTTGAAAACGCCCACAGCGCTGACCCGGTGACACCCACCTCATTCGCTGCAGCCTTCACGGGGCCGGTAACCATTCCGGGGCTTTTACTGCCTAGGACCACAATGGATGCGCGGCTGGATATTCAGTTTTTTCCTCGTACTTTTGCTTTCTTCCGTCGCTGTAAAGCTGATCCTCAGTATTGATTGATTGACGTGTCCGTTGGACTTGCGCCACGCCGGGCCTTGAAAAATGCCCTCAGCAATTGCCGGCTCTCCTCACCCAACACACCCGCCGTCACCTCGATCAAGTGATTGTGCCGGGCGAGGCTCTGCACATCGAGCTGCCCGCCAAGGGCGCCGGTTTTTGGATCGGAAGCGCCGTACACCAGGCGCAGAATGCGGGCATGAATACTCGCGCCAAGACACATGATGCAGGGTTCAAGGGTAACAAAAAGCGTCGCGTTGACCAGGCGATGATTAGACAACTTATGCCCGGCATCGCGCAGTGCGATAATCTCCGCGTGCGCGGATGGATCATTCAATCCGATGTTCTGGTTCCAACCCTCGCCGATGACCTGGCCATCGCTGATCACCACGGCACCGACGGGCACCTCACCCTCCCGCTCTGCGCGTCGGGCAAGGTGCAATGCACGCAGCATGTAATCGGTGTCAGTTTCAAGCATACGGGTCATGGCTCCGAAGTTCCGCCCGGGTCACGTCGCAGGGTGCGGCTCCTGCAGGCAGTTCAATGGCTGCTCAGATTTCAGTAGTGGCACGTGTTAACAAGTTTGTAACTACAAAACCCTTATAGAACGGGGCTTTACGCCAACACGGCTACTCCCACTCTATCGTTGCCGGAGGCTTGCCTGAAATATCATAAACTACCCTAGATATACCATCTATCTCATTGATAATGCGTAAGGATACTTTCTCCAAAAACTCGTGCGGCAAACGCGCCCAACGGGCAGTCATGAAATCCACAGTCTCCACCGCACGCAGCGCAACCACCCACTCGTAGCGGCGCGCATCGCCCACGACTCCAACGGATTTAACGGGCAGAAAAACGGCAAAAGCCTGGCTCACCCGGTCGTATAACTCCTCGGCGATCAGCTCCTGGATGAAGATATGATCCGCGCGCTGCAGTGGAGAAACGTATTCCGGGCACACTTCACCCAGAATACGTACACCCAGACCCGGTCCCGGGAAGGGATGGCGCATGATCATCTCCCTGGGCAACCCCAGTTCCAGGCCAATCGTGCGAACCTCATCCTTGAACAATTCGCGCAGGGGTTCCACCAGGTCGAGCTTCATTGTCTCGGGTAAACCGGCGACGTTATGGTGCGACTTGATCACGTGCGCTTTGCCCGTCCGCGCCCCGGCCGATTCAATCACGTCGGGATAGATCGTTCCCTGCGCCAGAAAGCCCGTGCCTTCGAGGGCATTTGCCTGCTCTTCGAAAATCTCAACGAACAGGTTACCTATGATTTTTCGCTTGGCCTCAGGTTCACTGACCCCTTGGAGCGCATCAAGGAATCGCTGACCCGCGTTGACCCTGATCACCTTCACGCCCATATGACGGGCAAAGGTCGCCATCACCTGGTCGCCCTCCTCGAAGCGCAACAGGCCGGTATCCACGAAAATACAGGTCAACTGGTCGCCAATCGCACGATGCAGCAAAGCAGCAACCACACTGGAGTCCACACCACCGGACAGGCCGAGCAGGACCTTGCCCTCTCCAACCTGGGCCTGCACGCGTTCGATGGCATCCTCGATGATGTTGGCGGGTGTCCACAATGCCTCGCACGCGCAAATGTCAAGGACAAAACGCTCGAGAATCCGCTTGCCCTGCGCGGTGTGCGTCACCTCAGGGTGAAACTGCACCCCGTAATAGCCTCTCGCATCGTTCGAGATGGCAGTGACAGGCGCAGATGCCGTCTCGGCATCCAGCAAAAAGCCTTCCGGCAGACGAACCACCTTGTCACCATGACTCATCCACACATCCAGCAGCGCCTCGCCCTCAGGGCCAACGTGATCCTCGATGCCCCGGAAAAGCCTTGACGCGTGCCCGACACGCACCTGAGCGTAACCGAATTCCTTTTCATCCGACGCTTCAACAGCCCCGCCCATTTGCACCGCCATCGTGTGAAGGCCATAGCAGATGCCCAGGACAGGGACGCCTGAATCAAAAACGGCCTGCGAGGCACGGGGGCTGTCAGGCTCGGTGACCGATTCCGGCCCTCCCGATAAAACGATGCCCGCCGGCCGGAACCCGGAGATCTCCTCAGACGCAATGTCCCATGGCAAGATCTCGCAGTACACGCCGATCTCGCGCACCCGTCGGGCGATCAGTTGGGTGTACTGGGATCCGAAGTCCAGGATCAGGATGCGATGCTGATGGATATCTCGCTGCATTATTGCGCCCAAGCCTATTCAGCCCAGCTTGTAATTGGGTGCTTCCTTGGTAATTTGCACATCATGCGCATGACTTTCACGGACGCCAGCGTTGGTGATCCGGGCAAACTGTGCCTCGGTGCGGAACTTTTCAATGTGTTCACAGCCCATGTAGCCCATGGAGGACCTTAATCCGCCCAGGAGTTGATGAATCACACCCTCCAGTGGACCCTTGTAAGGCACGCGACCCTCGATGCCCTCCGGGACCAGTTTGTCCGCAGCGGTGTCATGCTGGAAATACCGGTCCTTGGAGCCTTGTTGCATAGCGCCAATGGAACCCATACCGCGATAAGACTTGTAAGACCGACCCTGGTAGAGTTCGACTTCCCCTGGCGCCTCTTCCGTGCCCGCAAACAGGCTGCCGATCATTGTTGTGTGTGCCCCGGCCGCTATCGCTTTTGCGAAATCTCCGGAGAACCGTATTCCGCCATCGGCAATTGCCGGCACACCGTGTTTCTCCAGCGCCTGCGCCACGTTGGCTACGGCAGTCACCTGCGGAACCCCCACGCCGGCCACGATTCTCGTCGTGCAGATTGAACCCGGACCCTGCCCGACCTTGACGCCATCCGCACCTGCATCGACGAGGGCAAGAGCGCCATCAGCGGTGGTGACATTACCGCCAATCACCTGCACGTCTGGATGCTGCTGTTTCACCCAGGTCACGCGGTCCAGAACGCCCCGCGTGTGACCATGCGCCGTGTCGACGACAATCACATCAACCCCGGCCTCCACCAGGGCGCAGATCCGATCCTCGGTATCGCCACCGACACCGACTGCCGCGCCAACCAGCAACCGCTCCAGCGAATCCTTGGCGGCATTGGGAAAATCGGATGATTTCTGAATGTCTTTTACGGTGATCAGACCGCGGAGCTGGAAGTCATCATTTACGACGAGGACCTTCTCAATTCGATTGCGGTGCAGCAGTTCCAGAATTTCGTCCTGGCTCGCGCCCTCGGTCACGGTAATCAGGTCATTCTTGCGCGTCATGATGTTTCGAACCGGGTCATCCAGCTTGCGTTCAAAGCGCATGTCCCGACCCGTCACGATACCGACGAGCTCGTCGTCATCGACGACAGGCACACCCGAAATATTGTGCCGATGCGTGATCTCAAGGACCTCGCGGATGGTGGTATTGGGGCTCACGGTGATCGGGTCCTTGATGACACCCGACTCGTATTTTTTAACGATCCGGACCTGCTCCGCCTGGCGTTCGGGACTCATGTTCTTGTGAACGATGCCGATCCCGCCCTCCTGGGCAATTGCGATGGCAAGACGCGCCTCGGTGACCGTGTCCATGGCCGCCGATACCAGGGGGATATTCAGCGCCAGGTCACGCGTCAGCCGGGTTTTGAGATTGACATCCCGCGGCAGGATATCCGAGTAGGCAGGCACCAGCGTGACGTCATCGAAAGTCAGGGCTTCACCGATAATTCTCATCGCCAGGCAACTCCTGTGGGTCGTTACTCGGATACCATGTGCCGACGCCCGGGAAGTCCCGGGCGTCGAACATTGGTCCATTAGTATAACGGTGTCGCAACTTGATTTGAATCACGGCACGTGGTTCATTCTCGGGAATGAACGCGGGAACCATTCAACCAGGTCTCCATGACGCGCGCTTGAAGAATCTCAGCCGCTGGAATTTGCATGATATCCCGGTCGAGGACAATGAAATCGGCGCGTTTCCCCTCTTCAAGCGAGCCCAGTTCCTGCTCACTGAAGGCCGCGTAGGCTGCACCGAGCGTAAAGCCATGCAGGGCCTGCTCGCGCCGCAGACGCTCCGACGGCAACCATCCCGTTGGTGGCATCCCCTTCAGGTCCTGCCGGGTCACCGCGGCATAAAAACCCAACAATGGCTCATACCGCTCCACCGGGAAATCAGAACCCAGTGCCAGACTTGCCCCGCTGTCCGACAGGCTGTGCCATGCGTAGGCAAAAGGCACCCGGTCGGGGCCAAGACGACGCTCTGCCCAGTCCATGTCACTGGTCGCGTGCGTGGGTTGGACCGAGGCAATCACGCCCAGGCTTGAGAAGCGTTGCAGATCGTCAGGGTGCAGTACCTGTGCATGCTCTATCCGATGTCTGCCCGGATTCTCGCTGTGCTCGGAACCGAGGTGCTCCAGCGCATCCAGAACCTCCCGATTGGCATGGTCACCGATGGCATGGACGGCGGCCTGCAGTCCACACGCCAGCACCCTGCCGACCTGCTCGCGCAAGCGGGTTGAATCTTCAAACAGCAGGCCACGGTTGCCCGGGTCATCGCTGTAGTCCTCCAGCAAGGCAGCACCACGGCTCCCCAGCGCACCATCGGCATAGAGTTTTACTGTGCGCATGCCCAGCAGCCCCGAATCATGCTTTTGAGCGCCTTCACGACACAGGAGTGCCATCGTCTCACCGACACCATCCGCCATGGCATTGACGCGTAATGGAAATTTCCCGTCCCGAATCAGGCGCTCATAACGCTGGTAACCGGCCCAGTCGAGGCCTGCATCCTGAACCCCGGTCAGCCCCGCTGCCGACAAGCGCTGCAAGGCCAATTCCAGCGCGTCCCTGCGCAGCGAATCGGACGGCTCTGGTACCCGGTCGTCCACCCAGACCTGGGCCGAGTCGATGAGTATCCCGGTCGGTGACCCGCCAATGTCCCGGTGAATCAAGCCGCCCTGGGGTTGCCAGTCACCCGTCAGGTCCCGATCGATTTGTGCTAAAGCTGCGCTGTTTGCCCAACCCGCATGCCCGTCGATCCGCCGCAACCAGACCGGGCGCTCCCCGAACAGGTCATCCAGATCGCCGCGGTTCGGGAATTCGGCACCGGGCCAGTTGTTCTGATCCCAACCTCCACCCAAAAGCCACTCGCCCGGCTCCAATTTCTTCTCGAATTCGAGCAGTCTTTGGCGCACTTCTGCCAGGCTGCCGGTGTCGCGCAGGTCCACCTGGCTCAGCGTATCAGCGAGTCCGTGAATGTGGCCATGCGCATCGATCAAGCCCGGGAGCACGGTTTGGCCGCCCAAATCGCGGGCCGCGAGGTCCGGGAACCGCTGCATCACCTCCGCATCGGACCCGACTGCCAGGAGTTCACCCTGCTCGTTCCAGGCCATGGCCGTTGCCAGCGGCCGCTGGGAATCAACCGTGTAGATCACCGCATTGAACAGGCCCCGTACGCCGGCTGACCCCTGTTGGGTCGGCGTGGCCCATGCGGCGGCAAGGCCAACCACAGAGAGGGCGAGCGGAATCCATAAAAAATGACGAGCTTGGAGCAAAGCGAACATCCATACAGCCAGAGGCATCTGAAGAGATTTAAGTTTATCATCGCTGCATGTCGGAACCACGCCATCTTTACACTCCCAGTGAACTCAACAAGGAGGTTCGGCTTCATATCGAAGCGGGGTTTCCCGGCCTGTGGATCGAGGGTGAAATCACCAATCTAAGCCGACCTGCCTCCGGTCACCTTTACTTTTCACTCAAGGACGATCGAGCCCAGCTCGACTGCGCTCTGTTCCGCTAGCAGGTCGCTGCCCTGCCCTTCAAACCAGATAACGGCATGCAGGTGCAAGCCTACGGTCGGATCAGTCTTTACGAAGCACGCGGGCGTTACCAGTTGATCGCAGAGCGCCTCGAGGAGGCGGGTGAGGGTCGTCTGCGCGCCGCTTTTGATGCACTGAAGAAGCGACTGGAGCAGGAAGGCATGTTCGATTCATCTCATAAAAAAGAACTGCCAGCCTATCCGCAGCGGATCGCCGTGATCACATCACCAAGGGGCGCAGTCATTCAAGATATCATTCAAGTGCTCCGGCGCCGCTGGCCGTTGGCGGCCATCCGCCTGTACCCTGTCCCGGTCCAGGGCGAAGATGCCGCTCCCGCGATTTGCCGCGCCCTGTCCAGGGCCAATCAACATGGCTGGGGTGAGGTCCTTATCCTGGGGCGGGGTGGCGGGTCACTGGAAGACCTCTGGGCGTTCACTGACGAGGCCGTGGCGCGGGCAGTCTTCCAGTCAGAAATTCCCGTCGTCTCGGCGGTCGGTCACGAGACCGATTTCAGCATCAGCGATTTCGTAGCCGATGTACGCGCCGCCACGCCCTCTGCCGCAGCGGAACTGGTGAGCCCGGACCGGGCGGCATTGCTGATGTCTTTCAAGCGAATCGACCGGCGCATGCGCAAGAGCTTGGAATTCACTCAGCAGCAACTCGCGCAGAGGCTCGATCACCTTACACACCGCCTGGGCCGCCAGCACCCCTCCTACAGGCTTGAGCAGTTCGAGGATACCCTGAGACAGATCAGCTTACGCCTGTCCGGCAGTGTCCGGAGACTGATCCCGGAACAACAGCAGTCCGTTCGCCACGTCCACGAGCGCCTCGTTGCAGCAGGACGCCAAATGCTGGAACGCCGGGGACAACGACTCGGCGCATTGGCCCATACCCTGCATGTCGTCAGTCCACTGCCCACGCTGGAACGCGGATATGCCGTTTTGACCGATCAGCCGGGTGGACACACCTTGCGCTCCGTAAGCGCAATCAGTCCCGGACAAACTATCCAGGCACAACTTCGAGACGGCACACTGAAGGCCCAGGTCACCGAGGTCGAGGAGGACCCCCCAGAGCCTTCCGGATGAATTCATTCATCATTCTTAACCCCTTTTACCGTTCTGCTGCGTTATCACCTGTAGACATTCACAGGAGAGCATCATGCGAAAGAACACCTTTTTCATCAGTTGCGTGCTCGCACTTGCCGCTGGCTGCGCGAGCGATAGACAGGAGATCGATACCTCACCGCGCGGGCCGGCCCTGACCGAACCTCTCGCACAAGCTGTCGAAGAAGACCGCACCACCACGCCCTTACAGGCGCCAGACCCAAGCCAGCTGAAAACTGAATTCACTCCGCTGGCAAAACCATCTTTCACGCAGCGTGCGAACCATTCCGTCATCGGCATGACCCAGGGCGACATGGCGGTCTGGCCGACCCGGGAAGCCACCTATCGTGAACGCTATGAGCACCCCGGCGACCACGGGGTCATGCGCGTTACCGAGGTGCCGGTATCCACTTTTTCCATTGACGTGGATACGGGGGCATACAGCACCATGCGTCGCTGGCTCAACCAGGGTCAGCTGCCGCCGGAAAACGCTGTTCGCGTCGAGGAATACATCAACTATTTCAACTATGACTACGAACGTCCGGACACGCGCGAGCAACCATTCAGCGTCAACATGGAAATCGCGCCCACACCCTGGAACCCCTCGACACATCTGCTTCGGATCGGCATACAGGGTTACGAGGTACCGGCGGCCCAACTTCCCGACGCGAACCTCGTATTTCTCGTCGACGTTTCCGGTTCCATGCGCTCCCGCGACAAACTGCCCCTGTTACGTCATGCGCTCAAGCTTCTGACTGACCAGATGGGCGCCTCGGATTGCATTAGCCTGGTCGTATATGCCGGATCCTCAGGCGTTGTGCTCAAACCCACCGCAGGTGATCAAAAAGCCATGATCAAGGCTGCGCTGGATCAACTGGAAGCAGGCGGCTCCACCAACGGTGCGGCCGGCATCCGCCTGGCCTACGAGATGGCTCGCCAGGCCTTCAAACCGGAAGGCGTCAATCGTGTCATCCTGGCCACAGACGGCGATTTCAATGTAGGTCTCGCCAGCACGGACGAACTCGTCGACCTGGTGCAACGCCAGCGCGAATCAGGTATCGCACTGACCACGCTGGGTTTCGGCTCTGGAAATTACAACGATCACCTCATGGAACAACTTGCCGACGAGGGTAATGGTCAATACGCGTACATTGACCGCCTGTCCGAGGCTCAGAAGGTTTTGGGTCAGCAACGCTCCGGAACGCTGATGACCATCGCCAGGGACGTCAAGATCCAGCTCGAGTTCAACCATCAACTGGTCTCAGAATATCGCCTGATCGGTTACGAAAACCGCGCTCTTGAGGAGGAGGATTTCGACAATGACCGGGTGGATGCAGGCGAGATCGGAGCGGGACACGACGTGACAGCCCTCTACGAAATCAGCCTGAAAGGCCAGGACGCGCAACGGCTCAAGCCCCGTCGTTATTCCGGTGAAGCGCCTCCAGCCAGACACCTCGAAGCGCCCGCGCTCCATGCCGATGAATTGGCATTCCTGAAAATTCGCTACAAGCAACCTAAATCATCGCGCTCGCAATTGCTGGAATATCCAGTCCTGGCCCGCACGATAAAAGCTGATACCTCGGCCGCTGGCTCCGAATGGCGATTCGCAGCAGCAGTGGCTGCCTTCGGGCAGCAGCTAAGGGGTGGAACGTTTCTCGAAGACTTCGGCTATGAGCAGATCGCCGCGCTGGCGATGGCGGCGCGTGGTTCAGACGCTTTCGGTTACCGGGGCGAGTTCCTGCAGCTGGTCCGCCTGGCCGAAAGCCTGTCAGTACAGAATCACATCGCCGGGGACTGAATCGTGGATTACACAGCCTGTCCAACGGGACAGGCTGTTTCGCCGCTCTTGGCGCGATGCAGGGATTGCGATAGGCTCAGAACATGCAGAGCGCAAGCGATGAACGTCTGATGCAGGAGTATGCCAACGGTCACCCGGAGGCATTCGAAGAACTCTATGCGCGCTACCGGAAAACGCTGTACGCCTACTTCCGTCGCCAAGTCAGCGATGCTGCGACCGCTAATGACCTGTACCAGGGCGCCTGGGAAAAAATCATCGCCGGGCGCGGCCGCTATCGACCGGACGCGCCCTTTCGCGCATGGATTTTCCGTATCGCCCACAACCACCTGATGGACCACTTCCG